>PLZQ01000050.1 GCA_003152225.1 Limisphaerales bacterium
TCTTCTAATTGTCAGCATGTTTTTACCTGCTTTCAACAGTGGACCGGCTGGCGTGATTTTGCAAACGCATTCCCGTATCAAACTTCCAGGCCCGCTCGCGCCTCTGCGGACCGCCGCGGGTGCGGCGCAGGATTGCGCTGCGGACACGGCCGTGCCATTCTGAGGCACGTAGTGCACAAGATGCGAAAGGCATCCCTGCCGCCGGTTCCGGCTCGGGCGATTAAACGTCAGGGCTGGGCAACCGGCAGTAGTAATGATCACAGAATATGAAAATACTCGATGTGCCGCAGAAGGGGTCGCGGGGCAGAATTGTCGCCAGCCGCAACCAATCAGGCCAGTATTATCGCGAGCGCGTCTCCCCTAATCAGCCCGCCACGGACGCCCACTGCGCCACGTGGCAGAACATGGGCGACGTGTCACGACTCTGGAACCTGATTGAGGAGGAGCGGCGGTTAGAATGGGCGAGACTTGCCGAGGGGACCCACAGCCGGCCCAACCTCGGCCTCTCCGGCCCGCTCAGTGGCTGCCAGCTATTCAAGAAGCTCAACCGCGTGCTCGCCACCTGCCAGCGGCCGCCGTTGCTCGATCCGCCCCCGCTGCCACAATTCGGCCCCAACCCCATAAACGGCTTCGTAATTCGGCAGACCCGCAGCCGCATCATCCTCGGCCTGACCGTTTCCCCGGAGCTCCAGGGGCAGGCGCGCCCGTCCCTGGAGGACCTCATGGTGTGGAGCTGGGCGCCCTGCCCCGCGGGCAAATCCGGCCACGGCCTGTTTAGCTTCCTTGGCCTCTTGCCCTCGAAGCTCGGTGAGCTGGTTGACATCGCCGATCTCTACCTCAGGAAGCTCGAGGATTGGCGTAAGCTCGAGCACCGGCGCTATCACGTGCCGCTCGAAGGCTCGAAGATATTCATCCGCGTCGTGCAACAGGTGAATGGTTGGAAGAACGAGCTCGGGCGGTTCCAAGCCAGCGCCCAGGTCCCGTTCAACCGGCACTCGCGCGCCCAGGAACTGGCGGCGCTGCTGCGAAGATGGCCCGGGGCGAACCATCGCCAATCGAGCACCAATCGAGGAATAATCGAGCGATAATCGAGGAATAATCGAGGGTTTCGGCAGGGTTGCGCCACCGTAGCGCCATGGTTGGACCGGTGAAGTGCCACCTCAGCGGAGGACGGGAGAAGCGGGAACCCGTGCGGGCCAATGTAGAGGAGCCCGGCTCCCGTGCGCTCGTGGTTGCGGTTCGGGTGAAGCGTGTTACCCGATTTTCCCCGCAGACAAGCTTTGGCGATAGGAGTGGAGTGCGGAATGCAGCTCAGCATCGGAACTGCAAGGCGAATCGGCCGGTTGCATGGACTCGGGGTGTCAATTCGCTGGCAAGGTTAGTGGCGGCGCCGCGCGACGAGTCAGCTCCGGGCCAATCTGAACAAGCCGTTCCGCGTATTTCGAGTATTCCGCGGTTAATCCTTCTGCATCCCCCGACCCCAGCGGCGGTCAGCGGCTGCCTCTTGGGATCTCGTCTCAGGTTTCAGCGTTCCAGCTTTTGCCTGCCAGCAGGTGTCCGCGAAGCTCACTGGGGCAAACAGCGTCGGGTGAAAACATGACATTCTCACGAACCCCTTCATGGTCAAACCCAAGAGCTGAAAGCCCAACGCCTTGGAGAGGAGTTGCCCCATTTGGCTTAAGAAACTTCTTGCAACGTCCCGGCAGCGGCGCATAATCGGGACGATCCCGGTCCGCTTGGAGTCTTGGGCCGTGGATTTCGGTCCAATACCCTCCCGCTCCGTCGCCTTCAGTAAGCACAAGAGAATAAAAGGAACAGCTTATGAAGAAACTACTCATCACCTTGACGGCGACGCTGGTCTGCGCCGGGGCATTCGGTCAAGGCAAGTTGGCATTCATGAATAATACGGATCAATTGATCTATTTCTCCACTGACGTATTAATGTTCAACCCGGCTGACATAGGTAAAACCGTCGGCGGCTTTGCGCTTGCAGGCAGCAGCGTGTACAGCGGCGCGGGCGGAACCATGGCTGCACTGGCGGGCGCACCGACATTAATCGCGGGCCTATGGGCTGGCGCTACAGCCGGGACATTGACGTTGGTGGCGATTACAACGTTCGGCGACGTGAACTTTGGAGGCCTACTGAACCCAGTCAATGTGACACTCGACGGGCTCCCAGGCGGTACGCCCGCATTCTTCCAGATCCAGGTCTTTGACAGCCGTGCCACCAGTGCCGTTGATGCATGGAATAGAGGGGAATATGCGGGCGAAAGCCCGATCTTTCAGGCAACTCCGCAAGTTGCCGTTTACTCGCCGATATACCAGAAATCAAGTCCGGTCAATTCGACTTTGCCGTCTGGGACAATTGTGCCCACGGACTACGCGGGCTTTCCTGGCTACGCCGGCCTCATTGAGGTGCGAGCAGGTATGCCTCCACCACCACCACAAATCAGCACGCAGCCGGCGAACGCGACGAACTACTTGGGGCAGAGCGTCAACTTCACCGTCACCGCTTGGGGTTGGGGTGCAGCTTTGAGCTACCAGTGGCAGGCAAACGGGACGAATCTATACGACGGCCCTAACATATCCGGTTCGACAACCAGCACGCTCACCTTGAGGGCGATCACCCTTGCTGACGCCGGCAGCTATCGCGTGTTCGTCTTCAACGTATCGGGCAGCGTCATGAGCAGCGTGGCCACCTTGACCGTGGTGGGGTCCCCTCCCATCATCACTGAGCAGCCTATGAGCCAGGTTGGCTATTGGGGCAAGAGTGTCGCCTTCACCGTGGCTGCTACGAACAGCCCACCATTCGGTTATCAGTGGCAGAAGGACGGTGCGCCCATCACTGGGGCAGGCGACGCGTCGCTGGTTCTCACCAACCTCCAAGCAACGAATGCCGGCCGCTACACGGTTGTCGTCACGAATGCGGCTGGAAGCATCACCAGCAGCAATGCCTATATGACCATTTATCCCTCCGGTGTGTTCGTCACCCTCCACTCGGGCATCACGATTGAAGGCGCGGTGGGGCTAACTTACGGCATTCGATACAGCACAGACCTGAGCAACACCAATGGCTGGCAGGGCCTAGCCAACGTCACACTGAGCGCTCCGACCGAGCTTTGGCTTGACGCACAACCGGCCACTCGGCAGCAGCGTTACTATCTGGTTGTGCCGGGTCCGATTCCTATTCCATAAGCCTGTCCTGAAAGGGGTTCGACCATAGCTTG
>PLZQ01000153.1 GCA_003152225.1 Limisphaerales bacterium
ATGCCGGCCGCCAGCAGCGCCAGGGAGGAAGGCTCCGGAACGGCGCTGACTTGGATGCCCGTGTTCGGCGTCGTTTCCCAATAAATGTCGTCCACTGTTACGGTGTAACTGCCCCGCGCGCCATTGATCTGCAGATCAACGTAGCCAAAGTGGTCTTGCGGGCTGCCGCTGACACTGCTGGTGAACTCGAATCCCATGGCGCCTCGGCTGCTGAAGTTGTTGAAGTCGTTAGCGGGATTAGGGGAGGTTGCATTCGACAGCCAGAGCTTATAGGTGGGAGCTGTTCCCGTGGTGCCGTTGACCGTCAATCCGGCGGTCCACGGAATCACGTATCCGTTCGCAGAAGGGTTCAGCACCAGTCTGCCCACGCCGTAACCGCTGATGTCTATGCGCTTGCTGTTAACGCCGAGATTGAAATCGGGCGTCCCATTCCCGTCCACATCAAAGTAGAAGTAATTGTGGTAATAGCCCGTGCCCGCTCCCGGAATCAGCGTGTGCGGGTAAGGCCCCAACCCCAACGAAAGTGTGGGTGCCGCCTCGGCATTCTGGCCGCCAAAGAACGCGCCCAGCCCGGCCGCGGTGGTGTAGGCCAGGAGGCGTCTTTGTGAATCAGGTGTGAACCGATCCCGTTGCTGGTTAGTGCTTTGCTCTTTCATTTCATCTCCGCGTGTGATCGTGAGTTTGTTGTTGTTCCTACGGCACCAAAATGCCGCGCGCTTTCCTGAACCCGACGCTATTTAGACCAGTTCAGATTAACACGGCAAGCAGAATTGTGCCGCCAGAACGGTCGCGAAAGTGCAATTGCTTTGTAAGAAAGGGCGGGGTTGGGTCACTATTCAACTGAACAAAGGCGCATTTGGAGCCACGTCGACAGGAACTTGAGACGATCCTGAATAGCCTTAAGTGAAATCAAGCATTAGATCATTATGTTCACAACGCACATTCAAACTATGAGAAGCAGACTCCCCTTTGGAATCCTGCTGGTTGCAGTCTCGACGGCAGGTGTCATGACCGCTTCCGCCGCACTGTCAACACCCGCAGATCGTGCCCAAGCGCTCGAAGCCATCCGCAAGAAACATGACCTGCCCGCCTTGGCGGTGGTGGTCGTGAAGGAGGGCCGGATTTGCGACCGCGCCGCCGTGGGCGTCCGCAAGTGGGGCGAAGCCACGCCGGTAACAACTAACGACGTGTTTCACATCGGGTCCTGCACCAAGTCCATGACGGCCACGCTTACCGCCATGTTGATTGAAGACGGGAAGCTTCGCTGGGATACCACGATTGCGGACGTGTTCCCCGAGCTGAAGGGGAAGATGGACAAGCAGTATGAAGCCGTCACGGTTCAGCAATTGCTCACCCATCGCGGCGGAGTTCCAGGCCAACCGCCCGCCGCTGCATGGACACGGGCTTGGGAGCAAAAAGGCACACCCGTCCAACAGCGCCGTGAGTTCATCGAAGCGGTCCTGAGCCAACCGCCGGAAGCCGCGCCCGGGACGAAGATGATCTATTCGAACCAGGGCTACGCCATCGTCGGCGCGATGCTGGAGAAGCTCACGGGCACACCCTGGGAAACTTTGATCAAGGAGAGGCTCTTCAAGCCGTTACACATGGACTCCGCCGGTTTCGGTCCGCCGGGAACTCCAGGTGCAGTTGACCAACCATGGGGTCACACCCGCAATCTGCTCGGCACCGTGCCGTTGCAGCACGACAATCCTCCGGCTATCTCTCCCGCAGGCCGTGTTCATTGCTCGCTCGACGATCTTGCCCACTACACCATCTTCCACCTGCAACGCGGACAGACCAATGGCCTCTTGAAAGCCGAAACGCTCAATCGACTCCACACACCGCCGGCCGGCGGCGACTACGCCTGTGGCTGGGTTGTCGTCAAGCGTAACTGGGCGAACGGAAACGCATTGATGCACAACGGCTCGAATACGATGTGGTATGTGGTGATGTGGCTGGCGCCGGAAAGAAACTTCTCCGTGGTGGCGGCTACCAACATCGCCGGGTCCGGCGCGGAGCAAGGCTGCGACGAAGTTGCCGCCGCGATGATTCAGCAGTGGCTGCCGAAGTGATGGTCAGCCTACTCGCGGCGCAGGCGATAGTAACGGCTGGCTGCGGGCGCGTTCGTGTCCTGCAGCACCATTGCTCCGCCCAAGGCCGGGATCGCCGACGACAAGGGCGTCCAGGCCGGGTCTTGGAGGGAATCTTTGTATTCAAGCAGGTAGCTGGACCCAAGCTGGCTCGTGAAGGAGATCGAGATGGCTGATCCAGCCAGTCCAATAGTGATGCCCATCCCCGGCGGTGGCAGCACGGTCAGGGTGGCGTTGGAACTCACCGCCGAGCCCAGGGCGTTGGTCACCACGACCGAGTACGTCCCTGCGCTCAAATCCTGCACATTGGGCAGGGCGAGCAGCGCGGCGCTTGCGCCGGGAACATTTGTTCCGTTGCACTGCCACTGGTAACTCAAAGGTTGGACTCCAACCGCCATCGCCGCATAAACTACCATCGCGCCCGCGGGCACCGCCTGGCTCACCGGTTGCGTGGCCAAGTAGGGGTGCCCGTCGCCTTCGAGCGCCAGCGTGTGAAAACCCCCTCCCGCAAGCGCTATCACATTGGTCGAACCAGCCGGAACCAGCGCCTGCCCAAAGTCGGGATAGGTTCCAGCGTCGATCGTGCCTGCCCCCCAGATCACTGCGGTCCCGTCGGCTTGCAAAGCCAGGCTGTGGTAGATGCCACACGCGATGGCCACCGCATTGGTCAACCCAACCGGCACCATGGCTTGACCAAAGTCCGGAGTCGAGCCCGTGTTGATCGTGCCTGCCCCCCACGCCACCACTGTCCCGTCCGCCTTGAGCGCCAGGCTGTGGTAGAAGCCAGCCGCCACGGCCACCACGTTCGACAAGCCTGCCGGCACGCTTGCCTGACCAAAGTTCGGGGCCACCTCGTTACTGATGCCCGCCCCCCATGCCGTTACCGTCCCGTCGGCCTGCAACGCGAGGTTGTGATAGGCGCCGCTTGCAATTGCCACCACCTTGGCTAAGCTAGCCGGACTGTTCGTCTGCCCGTACTTGTTATCTCCCCACCCAATCACCTTCCCGTCGGCCGTCAACGCCAGGCTGTGGTAGTAGCCCGCTGCCACCGCCACGACGTTGCTTAAGCCGTCTGGCACCACAGTCTGACCATACTGCGGGCTGGAGCCGGAGTTGGTTGCCCCCGCCCCCCACGCCGCCATTGTCCCGTCAGCCATCAACGCCAGGCTGTGAAAGGCGCCTCCCGCGATCCCCGCCACGTTACTCAGACCGGCCGGAACCACCGATTGCCCGTAGTCCGGAAGCGAGCCTGAGTCGGTCAAGCCCGCGCCCCAGGCGGCAACCGTCCCGTCGGCGCACACGGCCAGACTGTGGTAAAGGCCGCCTGCAATACCGGTGACGTTGGTCAGGCCGCCCGGAATGTCTGCTTGGCTGTAATCATCCCTACCCCAGCCGGCCAGCGGCCATAGTGACAGCAGCGCGTTCGAGCTGGTCATGCTGCCATAGGCATTGCTCACCACCAGCGAGTAGGCGCCTGTCTCGGCCGCCTGCACGTTCGACACTGTCAAACTCGGCGTGCTCGTCCCGCTAAGCTTGCCGCCATCCGCCAGGTTCGTCCCCGCCCGCTGCCAGTTGAAGCTCATCGGGCTGGAGCCAACGACCCCCGCCGTGAACGAGACGACTGAGCCGGCCAAAACTGTCTGGCTGGCCGGTTGGGCTAAAATGGAGGATGGGAAGTTCGCCAGCAGCGTGGCATTCGAACTGAGCATCTGGCCATTGAGGTTGCTCACGGCTACCGAGTAGTTGCCCACATCTCCGGCCTGCACTTGCGCCACGGTCAACGTGGCCGTGAGCGCGCCGCTGAGGTTCGGGCCGTCAACCAGGGCAACCCCCTCCTTGAGCCATTGATAACTGAGAGGCAACGTGCCGACGGCGCTGACGGTGAAAGTCGCCGGCGCACCCGCCGTCACCGATTGGTTCTTGGGCTGGCTGATGATCCACGGGTCCAGCACGGTCAGTACCGCATTGGAACTGAGAATGGAACCGAAGTCGTTGGTCACTAGAACTGCGTATGTGCCGGCTTCCGCCGATTGAACATTGGTCAGCGTCAGGGTGGCATTGATGGCGCCCGCCAGGTTGGTTCCATAAAAGAGCCATTGGAAGGCCAACGGCGCAGTCCCGGCGGCGGCGATTTGGAAAGTCACATTTGCGCCCGGCATCACCGCTTGGCCGGCTGGCTGAGCCGTAATGGCCGGCGGCGCGTCAACGCTAGTCACGGCGACCGCGGTGTTATTGGCAGAACTGGATTCGGCGGTGGGTGAGGCGACGGTGAGAGTATTGGTAATCAGCCCATAGGTCGTGGGGGTCACCACGACTGTGAAATTGCTGCTGCCGCCATTGATCAGAGTGCCGACGTCGCAGATGACCCGCCCGCCAAGGTTGTCGCAACCTGGGGAGGCTGAGACAAAGGTGACGCTGGCCGGCAGGGCATCAGTCAGCGTTACACTGGAGGCGGCTGCGGGCCCGAGGTTGGTGACCGTCAGCGTGTAAGTCAGGTTCTGACCGGCCAACACAGGATCGGGCGAAGCGCTCAACGAGACCCCCAGGTCGGTGCTCGCAGTGCAGCACGCGTAGCTGCTGGCGGTGATCGCTACGGTGTCAACATACCAGCCGGTCCCGCTAACACTGCTATCCGACCCGCAGCGCCAGCGCAATTGGATGGTCTGGCCGGATGCGGCCGCCGGCAGGTTAACCAGGGTAGTAATAAACCCGCCACTGGTCCCGCTCCAGGCTTGCCGACCGGCCAGCGGGTTGCTATAGGAGCTGCTGAGCGTGTAATTGTACCCGCCGCTGACAAAGCTGCCGCCGGCGGTCAGGATGTCCGTCCAGGCGCCGCTATTCCCAATCTTGATTTCCAGCACCCCGCCATCGTAGCCCGTCTCCAGGCTATAATTGTTGCGGAAAGTCAACTGCGCCTGGCCCGCCGGCAGAGTAACTGCTGGCGAATCGACCTCGTTCACGCCGACCTTCGAAGGGTCGCGGGAGAACAGGGCGTTGGGCGTGGTATCTCGCGTGGACGTGGTAGTAACCCAGGCCGATTGAGAACCGCTGGTCGAAGTCGTCCACCCGGCAGGGAGTGCCGGGGCGGTGACGCCGTCGAAGTTCTGGGAGAAAACGGTGGACACACTGGATTGGCCCAGCTTGAAGGAGAAAGTCACCGTGCCCAGGTCCGTCGCGCCGTCTTGCAATTGGAGCGTGGCCGTATCGGTTCCGCCGCAGTTCCCGGTCGCAGTAAAGGTGAACGGCTGAACCACCGTCGCGCCGTTGGTACTAAGGACTCCGTAAGTCTGCGGCCCGCTGGGAGAGAGAATGCCGCCCGTGGACAGCAAGATGGCGGACAAGTTGGTAGTGCTCGCCGTGCCGATGTTCCTCAAGCCGAAGTTCACGGTTACCGTCTCGGCGGGATCCACGACGCCGTTGGGGCAACCCTCGAGGACCAGCACAAAGCTGTTGGAAACAATGATGGGTGCGAGAACGGGCGGTCCGGTCAACGCATTGATGAGGTTCGTGCCGTTGGGCGTGCCCCAGCCGGTGCAGAGGTCGTAACCGGTCACGGCGGAGAACTTGCTGGGGCTGCTGCTGCTGAAGTTGTTGCCCGTCGTCGTATCGTGGAAGGCGTTGGTGTAGTTAGCCCCCTTGCCAACGGCGTAGAGGGCCGGGTTCAGGAAGCCAACCGCGGCTTGCCCGGCCGCCGCCGCCTGCTGATTGATCAGCGCGGTGAAGCCCGCCCAGAGCGGCGCCGCGCAACTCGTGCCCCCGAAGGTCCCCGAGCCGCCGTTGTTATATGACACATAGACATTGTCCGCCGTCAGGGCCACATCCGGGACATTGCGCCGGGTGGTCGATCCCTGGTTGGCGGACATGCTGATGCCAAGCTGATAGGAGGGAATAGCGTAGTAGGTGCTGATGCCGCCGCCGCTGCCCACGTAACTGCCGCTCTGCAATCCCCAGTTCCAAACGGTCTCGAATGAATAGGACGCGCCCGTGCCGGTGGTCAGCGTTGTCCCGCCGACCTGGGTGATATTGGTGCTGTCAGACGGAAAATCAATCGTCCCCGTGAAGGCGTCGGAATCCCCCGTCGCATTGAAGAAGGACTGGCCCTGGGCGCCCATCGTCTTGAAGACTTGTTCCGACGCCGCGTCAACTCCGCCGCCGCCCCACGAGCAACTGAGCTGATTGCATAGCGGATTCCCGAGGCTATCCGTATCGGTGGCCATGCGGTTGAGTATATCAACCCACAGAGTCGTGTTATTGGGGGCTTCATAGACGTAGATCCCCGCCACTCCCGGGGCCATGGACATCACCATCTCGATGTCCAGGCACACCTCCCCGTTGTCGCTGCCCGGGGTGCTGACCCCTCCATCAACCGGCACTACCGTCACCGGAATACCAGGCAGCCCGGCCTGGCTGGCATAGGCGGCGATATCGCTGGCGTAGAAGCCATCAAACTGCAACAGCCCAACATTCTGCCCGGCGCCGGTCAGAGCCGTCCCGGGGACGTAAGCCGTGCGGAAATCGCTGCCCCTATAGGTACTGCCGGGACCGGAGCCGGAGTTTGGCGTCGAATTGGCCACGGCACCGGCCGGCCGCACCCGGAAATGTGGATGCGGGAGGGAGTAGTTGTCCAGGCCGCTGACGTGCAGGATGGGGACCGCAAAGTCCACGGTCGGTTCGACGTCCGGCGCATAAAACGTGCGCGCTTCCTTTGGATGCTGGAAGACCCGCAGGTTCAGATGGAAAGCTCTCGCGATGTCGGTGACCGCGCCGGACACGTCCAGCACTACGCGGTTGGGATGCGTGACGGTGACCGTCAATCCGTTGGTCTTCGCGAAATCCATCAGCGCATGGTAGTCCTGCTCGTTCGGCCCGAAGCGTTCGGTGAATTCCTGGGGCGTCAGATAGCGGCGGTAACTGGGGCTGGCCGGGTCGCTGATCTCCTGGAGCAGGCGGTCGAGTTCTTCCTGGTTGCGCAGCGGCAGGGTGATGGCCAGGTTCAAACGTTGCGCGCCTGGGAGATTGCCAATGGGAGTCAAACGCGCCACTGCGGCCGGGACATGTCCGCCGCGCAGCCCTTGTCTGGGTGCCGCGCCTGCGGCCAGGGGCAGACCGAACGCTAGCAAATACGCAAAACCCGCCAGGCGTAGACCGCGCTTCGGGTCGCAATACCTCCTGATTAGAGGGCCGGACATAGGCTTACTTGCTGCTAACATGCCACAGTATGAGCGATTTCCAAGCCAGTCATGGATTCCGAGCTCTCCTCAGGTGGAAAAGCGCCCCCGATTTGTAATTTCCAAACCAAGGCCGCCGGTTCACGTTATGCGGCGATGGATCAACCTATCTCGATGAACCCGACGACCTCGGCCCGGCTCGGCAGCAATATCGGCGCCCGGGATGGAGACAGCGCATGATCAAACGATTCACCCCTATACTCGCGTTGACAGCGGCATGCTGGCTGGTTTTCGCGCTCAATAGCCTGGTCTGGCAGGGCCACCTCGCCCAGCACGGCATCATCCCGCGTCACCTAACCGGTCTGGCCGGGATAATCTGGGCGCCCTTCCTTCATGCCTCCTTCCAGCACCTGGCCGCCAATACCGTGCCCCTGCTCGTCCTGGGCGCCATTATCTGCGCGCGCGGCAAAGGCGAATTCGTAGTGGTCACGGTCGGCGGCATACTGCTGGGTGGCGGGTTGACCTGGCTGTTTGCCCGGAACGCCTGCCACATCGGGGCCAGTGGGCTGATCTTCTGCTACTTTGGTTACGTCGCCTCCCTGGCCTGGTTTAACCGGACGTTCGGCACGCTGTGCTTATCGGTGGTATGCATCCTCGGATACGGGGGCATGATCAGAGGCATTTTGCCCACTCTCGCTGGCGTTTCGTGGGAAGGCCACCTCGCTGGGTTGGTGGCTGGTGTCGCGCTGGGCGCCTTTATGTCGAAACTGAAGAAGGAACCCGCAGTTAACCCCATTTTCGATCAGGCCGGCTTATTCAAAGGCGCAACGCGCGCACCTGGTGGGCGAACCGGCCAACCTCCGACCGGCCCTTTTCCCCGCAGTCCGCAACGCTAAAAGGCCCGGAGTACCGTTTGTCTGCTTAACCCGGCGACCGTTCGCACGGGGGGATCTCCGACGCCGCAGAGATTGGCGAAGCGTTGAGAGCGTTCCGCAACTCGGTGACTGATACGGCCTCGCATCACCTGGCTGGGCGCGTTCCACAGCGCGTAATACTCGAAACTATTCGGCAGACGCCCGAAGGTTTTCTCGAACGCGCGTATCCGGCCAGTCATCAATTGAAGCATCACGGTTCGGGCCATTGCCTCGTTGGAATAGCGGTTTGAATTCGTGACGCGCAGCCACTCGGATTTCAGGATTTGGTAGCGGCTGATCTCGCCAACTTTGCCTACCAGCCGGTCATTGCCGCCGCTTTCGATCATTGATAGTGCCGAGACCCGGTCCATTCCAAATGCCCAGATCGGCACCAACATAAAGAGGCAAGCCAGCTTCATATCAGGGTACTCATTATGCCTGCGCACAAGGAAGGCTCAACCCGGGACAATCCCGGAAGATAGGACCGGGGATGCCCCTGGGAATGGGCTTTCGTCGCCGCCGGCTCCCGGTATCTTCTGACGCCTATGAAGCAGCCGAGTTTAGCTCGTCCCCAACCTTCGCACCTTCGCCGGCACTGGCCGCTGGCGCCGGGCACGGTGTTCTTGAACCACGGCTCGTTCGGCGCCTGTCCGAAGCCGATCCTGGAACTACAGGCCCGACTGCGGCAGGAAATGGAAGCGGCTCCGGTGCAATTCCTCTGGCGGCACTACGAAGAGCGGCTGGAACCGGCTCGGGCGGAGGTGGCCCGCTTCGTCGGCGCACGACCGCGAGAACTGGTCTTCGTCACCAACGCCACGACCGGCGTCAACGCCGTGCTGCGCTCGCTCAAGCTGCGCCGCGGCGATGAGCTGCTTACCACCAGCCACGATTACAATGCCTGTCACAACGTGCTCCTGGAGACCGCGCGGCAGGTGGGCGTCCGGGTGGTCACGGTGCGAGTCCCTTTTCCCCTGCGCGGAGCGGATGAGATCGTCGAGGCGGTGCTCCAGGCGGTGACTCCGCGAACCCGCCTGGCGATGCTGGACCACGTGACGAGCACCACCGCGCTGGTGTTTCCCGTGGCGCAACTCGTTCGGGAACTGTCCGCGCGCGGGGTGGACGTGCTGGTCGATGGCGCCCATGCGCCGGGGATGCTGCCGTTGCAGTTGGCGAGGCTGGGCGCTGCCTATTACACCGGCAATTTGCACAAGTGGGTTTGCGCTCCCAAAGGGGCGGCCTTCTTGTGGGTGCGCGAGGACAAACAGCAGGAAATTCAGCCGGCGGTCATCAGCCACGGCCATAATACGCCCCGGCCGGGCTTCAGCACTTTCCAGGACCGCTTCGATTGGGCGGGCACAACCGACCCCACGGCGTGGTTTTGTGCCGCCGAGGCCATCCGCTGGCTGGAACGCCTGTATCCCGGCGGCTGGCCCGCCATTCGCGCTGCCAACCATCAACTGGCCGTGGCTGCCCGCCGGCTGCTATGCGAGCGCCTGCAAGTCGCGCCGCCCTGTCCGGAACGAATGCTGGGCGCCATGGCCACCTTGCCCCTTCCCGAGCCGTTCCAAGGCCGGTCCAGGTCCGGCAAGATCGACGCCGAACAACTGCGGCTCTACGACGAATTCGGCATCGAGCTCCCCTTCTTTCGCTTCGGTTCGCCGGAGCGCCGCTATTTCCGCCTCTCCGCCCATCTCCACAACTCGCTGGCTGAATACGAATACCTGGCGAAGGCGCTGCAAACCCTGCTCTGCTAATTCTTCATTCTTCATTCTTCCTTCATCCTTCATCGATGGGGGGAGCAACCCGTCCAGCGCCTGCAAGTTCAGATCAAAGCTCAAGGGCGCGATTGAGAGCAAAGTCATAAGGACAGGAAGATTGAAGACAGGAAAATGGGACTTCCCTCCATCTTCCTGTCTTCAATCTTCCGGTCTCTCTGCGGCGATACCCGAGAACCGCGCTGCGGGGCTTGCCGCGTGCCTCTCCCCCATCCTCAATCCTCATTCACCTTCCACCGTCGCACCGTCGCACCGTATCCAGTTCAACCGCCTCCCTCAGATTGACAAAGCACTATTAGATGCTATCTATTAGTCATGAGCATCGCACTGACTACATACTGGCAACAGTATGTTGACCAACTCATTTCCTCCGGGCGTTACAACAACCAGTCGGAGGTCATCCGTGCCGGTTTGCGGGCCCTGGAAGAGCGGGAGATGGCAGGAGAGGTGCGGGAATTCGAGCAAGTCTTCGTGGGGGGACGGGCGGGTGACCCGGATGACAAGACCATCCAACGCGCTGTGGCGCGGCAAAAGTCGTTCCGCAAGGGACGCCGATGATTGCAGTCGTCTTTGATTGCAATGTAGTCCTGGCGGCCATTGGCTGGCGTGGCACGGCGCGGCTCTGTCTCAAGCTGGCGGCAAAGCGCCGGGTTTCGATGTGTGTCACCGAAGCCATTCTCGCTGAATACGAGACCGTGATTCCGGAACGACTCAAAGAGGAAATCCCAGCCTTGGATCCCAAACCAAAGCTGGCCTGGATTCGACTCAAGTCGCAATTGTTTGAACCCGTTCCGCTCGGGAAGCAGCGCAGCCGGGATGCAAAGGATGATCCCTATCTGGCTTGCGCGCTGGCAGCGCGTGCCCGCCACATCATCACTTACGACGGTGACCTCTTGAAACTGGGAAAGCCTTTCGGCGTCGAGATAATGCGTCCGGCTGAATTGCTCCGCCGTATCGGATAGGCTGGAAATGGGATCGTCATGGAAATCAGCACGCCAGGAAGCCCGCGCCGCCCTGCTCGCCGCCGTGCCTCCACTTGACCGCGCTCTGGCCCTTCCGAGGAGTCCGAGTGGGCCACTCGCCGGCGCAGCGACCCCGGCAAGCGGGCCAGCGCTGCCCGGCTGCGGAGCGAAACGACCCTGCCGATCAAGTGGCTTGCGGCGCGGGTGCAGATCGGCACGGCCAAAGGGGCCAAGTCCGTGCTCCCTCTTCTGGCTCAGAGCCAAGACCAACGCAAAGCCGCAAGAGCCCTCGAACCATGCGCCCAGCTCGAATTCCAATCTACGGTTTGACCCCTTTCCGGCTCCCGTGCCGCATCATTTGCGGGAGAAAGCAGTTGCTTGGCAAACCGCCCCGCCCCGCATGCCTGTTCCCCCGTCCGACTGTCCGAAACCCGATGAGTGGGTAGCACCGGAGGAATCTGCGTGAAGAACAAGCTGATGGGGGCTACCTGCTTTACTGCATCGTCCCGAAGGTTGTCGTTAGTTTAAACGACATGACAGCGGCATGCCGGATATGTATGGTGGCGTCAATTAGTTGCCCGAATTAGCAAATGCGTGTCGCGAAAGCAAACGCAGTTTGGGCTTGCGACCGTGACCAACAAATTAGCAATCATGAGACCGATCAAATCAGCCATCAACCTCGGAGCCCGCGCTGCCCTGCTTTCAGTGGCCGCCTTTTCGCTTAACTTTCAACCCGCCCAGGCCGCAGCGACGCTGATCGAGTCGTGGGAGAATACGCTGGATGGCTGGACGGTGAGCGGGGGCGGAGTTGGCTCCTCCAGTTTCAGCAGCGCGCAGGGCGTGACGGCCGGGTCCTTCAGCCTGGACCTGACCTACGCCAGCAATCCGAATTACGGAACGCCGATGTCTTCGGCCTACAGCTCCTCCTTGACCTCCACTCTCGCCAATAATCCTCAGGTGTCGCTGGATGTGTACACCCCGCCGGCTTCCTTCGGCTATTACCTTCAGATTCAACTGTGGGTGAACAATGCGGACATGGGATATTTCCAGGATGGTGCCTACCTTGGCACGACGATCGGGTCCGAAACCACCATTACCTTCCCGGACCTTCCGGCCGCCCAGGTGGCGATCCTGGCCGCCTCCAGCAACCCGACGCAGATCGGCTTCCAGATTGGCGGCGGCGGAGCCGGTGACGTGTTTTTGGATAACCTCCGAGTGCAGCAAATCCCCGAACCGGCTACGCTAGCGTTGCTGGGTTTGGGTGCGCTGGGCTTCCTGGGGTTGCGGGGCCGCAGGTAGGGGAGATTTTGCATTGGCGGTATAAGTTGGCCCGATCGCAAGTGAAAATGCGCCAATCTGCCGCCCTGATGGCTGACTCTATTACTCGAAGGACTTGAAGACTCTGCCAACCGCGCCAAGACCTCGCCTCCCGAAGCAAACAAGAGCACCTGTCACCCAAGTGACAATTCTGCAAGTCGCAGTTTACAATTGTTTGCAACAGGCTCGGTTTTAAGCCTGATGGCCTCGAACTCTGGTCTGTCACTAACCCCTTCCAGCCGCCCCGCGTGTGGGGTACTCACTGTTGACACTAATCCGTCGCCGGCCTTCACGCGTTGTGGGATGAGCGACGAACTGCGCCTGGTGCGGGAGTAAGGCGTGGCAGGAACTGTCGCCGTTGCTGGATGAAGGCATGGCCCGGCTCGGGCAGGCGGACCGCCGCTTGGCATATCCGATGTTCGCATTCGCTACCGGATTCCTTCGGCGGCAAAATAGCCTTGCGCGAGTGGCGGTCCATAACACTGTCCAAACGGTATGAGAGCAAAGCACGGAGTGAGAACAGGGTTCACCCTGATTGAACTCCTCGTCGTTATCACCATTATCGGCATTCTCGCTGCGCTTTTGCTGCCGGTCCTCAGCCGGGCTAAGGCGCACAGCCGCGCCACCGCCTGCATTAACAATTCCAGGCAACTGGGGCTGGCCTGGCGTCTCTACGCCGACGACAATGCCGGTCAACTGGTCAACAACGGGGTCTTCAATGGATGGACTGCCTTTTCCGGCCCACAGACCGGGAAGCCGATTGAGTTTCCCAATTGGGATATTCTGGGAATTTAGTGG
>PLZQ01000162.1 GCA_003152225.1 Limisphaerales bacterium
ATAACTCTGGGGAAACTATAAGCCTGAGTGGAGCCTCAGGGTAGCCTGGAGGTGCCTAGTGGTTGGCTAGTAGATGGCTTGAGGGGGGCCTGAGGGTGGCTTGGGGCGGCCTTACTCGAAGATGGCAAATGGAGCGGTTGGAAGCTGGCAGTCTGGCCAATTGGCAGCCAATACGATAGGCATGAAATAAGCTGGCTGCCCCGTTTCCGGGTCAGCCAGCCAAACAACAACTTGCTGGCACTGTTCGTCGGTTCTACCGCTTCAGCAGTTCAACCGTCTGGCGCGCCAGTGCCATTTACTGCTCCTGGACAAGATAAAACCGCATCGGATCGGTCGTGGCATCCTGGAAGGACTTCGTCGTCCCGTCACCGGTGATGGTGCCCGACTGCGACGGCCAGTTGCTAACCGGCGTGTTTAGCCCGGCTGAGTTCGTGAAGCAGAGTGTGTAGGTTACGCTACTGGAGCTGAGAAAGGAAATCGTGCTCGCGTTGTTGGTCCGGGCAATTTTGAGCGTCACTTGAGACGGCATCGTGCTCGCCGCCTGGCGAGTGAAGGTTATGGTACCGTTCGAGTTGAATTCAAAATAGCCGACGTAGTAAGCCAGCCCAGTCGTCCCCGTGTGCGGATCAACGACCATGCCACCATGGCCGTCATCCAGGGGCCTTACCTCGTAAAGGTCAGACCGGACCACACCGCTAAAGGCTCCCGGTGTAGTAATCTCAAGATTGTTGTCCGGCCAAGTGTCGTTGAGTGTCCCCGTAGTGCCATCTAACAGGTCTCCCATCCATACACTGTAAAGGTGCGTAGGATACGTCGCAATCGACTCGCGCACAAATGTCGCAGTGTTATAGGCAGTTGACGTTCCGATGTCATGGGAAACAAACGCCGCATTGAGGAAGATTGACACCATCTTGCCCTTCGTAATCGACTGAAACGTCGCGCCATAACGGTTCGCGTCAGCACTCCGTACGGCGTTGTCAGTGCGGGGCACTGTCAACCAGAGAGTGTAAGCCGGATACCCGGGGTAATTCGCGCTTGGGACGGTGAACCAGCCGAATACTGACCAACTGAGGTTGTTGAGGGAGGCAAAGGTCGGCGAGGCCAATTGTGACGCCGAGAAGGCAGAAACCGGCAAGGTGGTTCCGATAGCGGCATTCACATAAGTACTCGCCTGGCCAATGTTCACGACGACCTGGTTGTTATCCGAGTAGGGCGTAACCTTGCGAAACCCAAGGCAGAGGTCACTATCTTTGTATGTGAAAGGCTGGGCCCCGGCCATCTCGGCGAGGGTAAACAGGGCAAATGCGGTCAGGACCAGCGGTCGGGACCCGCCACGTTGTTGGTTTATCAGTTTCATATTCAGCAAGTTGTTTTTCTTTTCAAGAGTTGACCCCGGAAGGTAGCAGCCAGGGACGATCTGCCACATACTGTAAGACGACATGCACTTGCAGCTTCAGGACATCCTCGAATATAGGCGTAAGTAGTTTATATACAGACGCATACGTATTGGCAGGTTCCAGACTCAGCGCGTGGCATTGCCATTGTGAAGTATTCGTAACCAGAGCCTCCATTTCGTAACCTTCCTGTCACCTTTGACATATACTCGTCTCATGACAATCGCCTCCGGCCTTGCTAGTTTTCGACGGTGATGAGCCTAGTGCAGAGCAATCACCCGTTGTGGGGCCAGGTTCGCCGCAGATGCGGACGCATTGGACCGCTGTTGATGCTGGTCATGGCAATAAGCCCGCTGGCCGCAGAACAGTTCACTGTAGAAAGCGCTCGGGCCGCTGCGGAGAAAGGGAGCCCGAAAGCCCTCTACTTTCTCGGAAAGCGCTACGCGAAAGGCGAAGACGTTCCGCAGGATTACACCAAGGCGGCTGAACTGCTGCATGCATCAGCAGAGAAAGGCTTTGCTTTGGCGCAAAACGACCTCGGCGCGTTCTACGCCAAAGGGCTGGGTGTGAAGCAGGATTATGCAGAGGCGGCCAAGTGGTATCGGAAGGCCGCGGAAATGGGTGACGCCCTGGCTCAGTACAGCCTCGGGCGAGCTTATTGGCTAAGACGCGGGGTGCCAACGAACCTCCACGAGTCTGTGAAGTGGCTCAAGAAGGCGGCGAAGCAAGATCAGCCTGATGCGATGCAGACTCTCGGACAGATTTACCTGAACCGCGGTCCTGGAATCAAAGCGGATGGACGCCAGACGTTCCATTGGTTTCTCAAAGCCGCCGACCAAGGTCGGCCCGGGGCGCTGTATTCGCTGGGCGGCCTCTTCGAGGAAGGCAAAGGCACATCTCGCAACCTTGACTTGGCCCTTAACTGCTACCGTAAAGCCGCCGAGAAAGGTGATGTCCAGGCCCTAATGCGCCTCAGCGACCTGTACATGCCAGGCTCCGAGGCGGGGACGGATCTCGTCGAAGCATTGAAATGGCTGCGCCTGGCAGCCATGCACGGAGAGGGCAGCGCCAACCAGCTTATGACTAAGCTGTCACTGGATGGCAGCGTTACTCCCCGGCAGTATGATGAAGCTTGTCGTCGCGCCGACGATTTCCATCGAGCCTTCGGAGGCGATGCGTCCAAACAATGATGAGGCTTTGGTCCGAAGACCCCACTCAAACGAGTTCAACGAGGACGTCTGAACTAGCGATCAATCTGTGCGCCCTTGGCGTCCCGTTCGTTAGGCTTCAGGACCCGTGAGGCGTTTGCTGGTGAGCCGCGGCCCAAGCCGCTATCTGATGCGCCTGAAAGGCGTTGATGCCTAGCATGCTCCAAAGGTCCAAATCAACCTCTGGCTGGCTCGTTTGCCAGCGCTCGCTATACGCCGGGTCGTTGGGGTCCTGGTTCGGAGCGCCGACCTCCTCGACGAACTTCTGCCGCAAGTCATTAACCACCTGCGCCTGCTGAGGGTTGAGCGTGAGCACGGAGGGATCAACCTCGTGAAAGACCAAGGGCAACGAAATCGTAGCCGATGGCTTCTGCACCACGGAACGGGTAGGTGGGTTCCCTGACGCCACGCCCGAAGCGATCATGCCGAGCTCGCGGCCTGCGGGATCATTGGTCTGAACAAGCTGGGACGTAAATGCCGTATCCAGCGGCTTTTGGTGGCCGGAACCTAAAGGAGAAGTCTCCGCCGCCAGCACCGACGCTGCGTTTACCGCAGCCGGCGGGTTTACGAGTAGAGCGGTAACGGCGGCGGCTTCCTCGTTGCGCATTTTCCGCAGTCCCGCTTCCGCTGCAAGCCGTCCAGCGGGACTGCTGGCCGTCAGTCCCCCTTCCAGCGGCTCGCGCCGCGAGGCGTACAGGCTATCCACGTCTGCGCTGATGATGTCACGGATGGTCTGCTCAGGGCAGCCAATGGCTCGCAGGTTGGCAATATAAATGCGATAATCGGTGGATTCGATCTGGCTCCAGTGAAAAGGCTTCACCTCGGCGGTCGGCCAGGCCACGGGTGTCGGCATGGCGGCCTCAAGGACCGGCGGCGCGCTATTGGCTTCGGTCGGCGCTTCGGCGTGGTACGGCGCCCGTCGTCCGTGCAGCAGCAGCAAAGCTAAGCAACCCAGAAGCGCGCAGTTTAAGATGATCGAAATTCGGAGCTTGGTTCTCATGGGATCAGACCCTGTCAGTCCGCCATCTGGCCTGCCTGCAAGCAAGAAGCCGACGTGGACTTGGCGCCCACGCCGGCTTTGAGGAGGAACTGCCAGTATGCGGACACCAAGCCGTTAGTTATGAACAGGATCGGAGGTCGGGCCGCCCCGCGTGCAATGCATGCTACTCGTGCCAATCAGGGTGTTGTTATCCGCGTTCGCGGGAATGCCAGTCGATAGCTTGGTAAAGACCGTGCCCGCCTGGGTGCTTAGGCCGTTGTTCTTCTTGTAGATGTATTCATTCCCCCAGTAGTTGTACTGGCCTTCCTCGATGGCGCCTAAGCTGAACGGGACGCCGTTATAGGTCAACGCTGTGCCGCCGTTGGCAACGGCTGTGTTCGCGTCGGCAGCGCCGAGGTAAGCGATAACACTGAAGTGACTAGCGCCGTCACCGAGCGGAGCCACGTCCTTGGAGGTAGCCTGGGTGAGATCGTAGCCCATCTGCGCGGCAACGGTGCCGCCACTGGAATAGCCGTAGTCGCCCAAATAAACGCCGCCGCCTTGGTCCACCATCGAGCCGTCCAGGTTAACTTGGAGCTGGCTGGGCGCGCTGAAAATGCCGAAACCGCACGTACCATAGGCGTTCACGCGGGTGCCCGAGCCGCTGTCGCGGCCAGTAACAAAGACACGGGTCGTGTCCGCGGGATTGCCAGTGAACAGAGCCAGCTTTGCGGTGCCAGCGAAGGCCGCCCGAATGCTCTGATCGGTCACGCCCGTCAGACTTGCAGCCGAGCCTTTTTCGGCAACCCACTTGAAGGCGATGATACCGACCTTCGCGCCTGTGGCAGCCACACTGGGGTTCCGCGAATAGTTCTTGGCGTTGTCCGCCATCGCCAGGTCAACCGGCGAGCTGACCGTCGCGTCGGGGCTGGTGCCGTCGAGAATGGTCGTGGCAGTGTCGGTCAGGAACAGCTCCGTGCCGCCAACCAAATCCGCGATGCCGGCTTCCGAGCCGGACCAGTGGCATTTGAGGATCGTATCATTACCCCCGACGTTGCCGTGGAAGTTCATGTAGTTGGCCCCGCTAAGGCTCTTGCCGCCCTGAACTACAACGGTGGGCGCAGCGTCAAAGACGGTTGCCCCATTAATAATCGTGTTGTAAACGATACTCCGGGCCGCCGTGGAGCCACTCAGGTAAACGTACTGCGCGGCGTCCGCCAGGCTCGCGATAGCCATAGCGCCCGCGAGAACGAGTGATTTAGTGTATTTGGTATTCATGTAATGCTGCTTTCTGTTGTTTTATCTATTGTTTCTGTTGTTTGCTAAGTTATTCCCGAAAAAGCGATTCTAGAACCTTTGGTAGCTAAGCCTTGGAGAGTTGACGACGCAGCGCAATGGCCAGAAGCCCGAACCCAGCGAAGAGGAGAGCAGAGGTTGGTTCCGGAACGGCGACAGCGCCGTAAGCCAACTGGCCGCTGGCGTTGTCGTAACTGAAGAAGCTGTCGGCCGTAACAGTGCCATTGTTGTTGTTCTCGAAGAAGTACGCCGTCGCCGACACATCCGCGTTCGGGTTAGCGAAGTTGTTCTGGAAGGTGTACCCAGGTTGCACCGTGACGGTCTGGTAGGTCCACCCCGTTGTATCGCCAGCAGCGGTTGACCGAGAGCCACCCAAGGTGAGGGCGGAAGTGCCGCCGGCGAGAGTGGCGATGTTGTTCCTCGCGGCGCCATAGAGATTGCTCGGATCAACGCCGTTCTGATCGCTTGCCGCCGAAGTCGCGAAGATGAATGCATTGGGGCCCTGAAGAAGAGCGCCGACGACGCCGAATTGAGTGCCTTGATGGGCACCGACGTTCCAGGTTTGCCCTAGGGAGAGGGAAGTGACCTGACCGAGGTCATAGATGAAGTCGCTTGTGCCGCCGGAGAAGCCGACCAGCAGATCGCCGTTCACATATTGTCCTGCCTGAGCGCACGCGGCCACCGCAAGAGCCGCCGCCGCCAAGAGCGCGTGTTTTGTTGTCTGTTTCATGATTGAATTAATTCTTTCGTTGTCTGTCGTTGTTGTTGCTTTTGCTGACTGTTTCTCACTCTGTTCAATCCGTAACTCGTGCTTGAGCGAGAAAAACATATCAAAGGGCCTCCAGGTTCCGAATAGAGCTTGCGGACACTCATATCCGTTTTTCAGACATCTCCAGAAAATGCGTAATGTATTGGCTGCCAGTCGTTTGCGAACACCCCGGATCAATTGGTATGGCATCTCCTGGGTATTGTCGCCAAAAGGTAACGCGAGCCGTGGACCGAATCTGCCATTCACCGGGGTTTGGATCAGTTAGAATTGGGCCGCTGGCACGCGGAGAATTTGGAATTGGGAAACTCGGGAATGAGGTTCAGCGTTACCGAAATGTCACCTCGCCGTCACGGTCTCGTAACATGTGGTGCCTAGTCTCCACCCAATGCAATCTCCTAAGACGGCTGCTTCCCTGAACATTGGCAAAGCGGGCAAGCGAAAAAGCGCCCTGGCACACGCTTCAGTGCTTCAACGCTTCAACGCAGCGGCTTTTCTCACAGCCTGCCTGGTGCTTGCCGCCGGCATGGCAGGGTGGTGCCAGGAAACGCGCGACCCACTGCTCGACCTGATGATTCAGAAAGGCATCCTCACCCAGGAGGAAGCGCGGAAGGTCAAGGCAGAAGCGGACGCCATTCGCACCAACGCGGTGAACCAGGCCACGGCTCCCGCGGATTCCAAGTGGAAGATCGGCAAGGCCATCAAGAATATTGAATTGTTCGGTGACATCCGCCTGCGGTATGAGCATCGGCAAGCCAACACGCCGATCGGGGACCGGCTGGAACTGGACCGCGGACGCGTCGCCGTCAGGCTCGGCTTGCGCGGCGACCTCTTTGACGACTTCTACTACGGCCTCAGACTGGAAACGTCGTCGAACCCACGCTCCCCCTGGGTCACCTTTGGTGGTGCATCACCCGGGCCATTTGGAAAGTCCAACACCGGCGTTGATATCGGACAAGCCTATCTTGGCTGGCGGCCGGAGGACTGGGTGAATATCACGGCGGGCAAGATGCCCAACCCGCTCTACACGACGAGCATGGTTTGGGACCCGGATCTGAACCCGGAGGGTGCCGCGGAGCGCTTCAAGTATCGCGTCGGCCAGGCCGAGTTCTTTGCGAACTTCGGCCAGTTTCTTTACCAGGACAACAATCCCAGCTACGTTTCCGGCGATCTGCTGCCCTACGTGGCGGGCACCCGGCAGTCGAGTGGAAACGACACCACTTTCCTCCTGGCGTGGCAGGCTGGCGTAAACTATCGGTTCACCGAGAACGTCTCGGCCAAAGTCGCCGGCACGCTCTATCAATACATCGGCCTGGCAACCAATCTGATAACGGCCGCCAACTCGGGCGGCATCGGCGACACCTTTATCGGCGAAAGCGCTTATGGCGGTCCCGGCAGCGGGGCTACCATCAACGGTCTCACCAGCCAAAACGGGATCTCCTACAACCAGGTCGGAGTCAATAACCTGCTGGTGGTGGACGTGCCGCTCGAAGTGAACTTCAAAATCAGCAAGCTGAATGCCCGCGTCTTTGGTGACTTTGCCTATAACCTGGACGGAAGGCAGCGTGCCACCGACGCGGTGAATGCGCTTTCGGCCCAAAGCCATTTGCAATTGGCGGCGGTTCCGCCCCCGCTGGTGGGCTATGGCGCGCAAACGGATGACGTCAAGGCCTACCAGATTGGTTTTGGCATTGGCAGCGAGGACAGCCTGGGCCTGGTCTATGGTTCCGTCAGCAAAAAGCACGCCTGGGAGTTCCGCACCTACTGGCAGCACGTCGAGCAATATGCGCTCGACCCCAACCTGCTTGATTCGGACTTCTTCGAGGGGCGGGGTAACATGGAGGGGTTCTACGCCGCCCTGGCCTACGGCTTTACGGACAACGTGATCGCAACCTTCCGCTATGGCTACGCCAGCCGGATCAATAACAAGCTCGGGACCGGCGGCAGCAACCTGGATATCCCGCAGATCAACCCCATCGATCACTATCACCTCTTGCAGCTCGACATGACCGTGAGGTTCTAGTCCTTTATTGCTGCACGGTCTCGGTGGCCAAACCGACTTTGGTGATGTCGGCCTGCTGCAATACATCGAGCACGCTGATTACGCGATTGTAATCCACGTCGGCAGCGCCCCGGACGACCACGGTGGTGTCAGGGTCACCGGTCTTCATTGCCACGAGCGTTTGCTTGAGCGCGGGCAGTTCCACCACCTGGTCGTTCAGCGCGATGCGCCCATTGGCTTGCACGGTTATGCGGTTGATCTTCGGAGTCGGGGAGGCTGCCTTATTCTTTTTGGGCGAGGGCAGGTTCATCTCCAGATCATTCGACAACTGCGGCGTGGTGATGATAAAGATCACCAGCAGCACGAACGCCAGGTCTAGCAGCGGCGTGATGTTCAGCTCGTTCAGCGAACTGTGATGGCCTTTGGAGAACTTTTTCACCGGGTGCTAACCTGCATCACGGGCTCGGCCCGGCTGGTCTCCACGTCGAAGCGCACCGGAAACTGCTGGGGAAAACCTTTGGGCGGCGGATGGCTGATGGTCTTGGTCTGGGCGACGACTGCCTTGACCGAATCATCCCAGCGCTTGTCGCCCGAGCCTTTCAGCCAGCGGTAGTCAGTCACCCTGCCCTTCGCATCCACGCTCAGTTCCACTTCCGCGACATAGGTATCATCCGCAATGTCCTCCGGGCGGTTCCAGCGCGAGCGCAGTGTGTGCTCGATGAGCGCCTTATAAACACCGTTCGGGTCGGAGATGCTTTGCACTTGCTTGGCGCCGTCGCCGAATTCGATGTCAGGCAGGACCGCTGCAGCGGGTGCGATCGCAGGTGCGGTGTCCAGAGCGGGCGGCGGTGGCGCGACGGCAACCGTGTCTGCTTTGGGCTGAGGGATAGCCATCTTCGGCGCCTGGTCCGTCTTGGCTGTTTCTGCTTTCGGCTCGGGGACCTTTTCCTTGGGCGCCTCGGGCTTCTTCTCCTTGGCCACCATAGTCACCGAGAGCTGTTTAAGCTTCTTGCCCAGCATGCCTTCGCGCGCGGCAAAAACAAAAACGATCAGGATGAGGATGCCATGGAATATGAAGGAAATGGTCAGGTTTATCTTCGACGAGTTACGTTTCTTGCGTTGTTGGATCATATTAATCACTCCTTCTTTGCGGCCCCATCTGGATACGGTTCGGTGGCGAGGTTCACCTTGCCCACGTTGGCCTGCTGCAACACGTCCATGACGTTCACGATGTTCTGGTATTTGGTATGGGCGGAGCCGCGAATGACCACGTTCAGGTCCGGATCTTCCAGGCGCAAGCCAACTAGCTTGTCCTGCAAGGCGGCGAAATCCACCTCATCTTTGTTCAGATACATATGGCCGCTGCTTTCAACGGTGACGTAGTTGACTTTCGCCTTCGGGTCCTTCGGCCGTTTGGCAGCCGAGGGCAGATCAACGTCGAGATCGTTCACAACGGGTGTGGTGGTAATGATAAAAATAACCAGCAGCACAAACGCCAGATCGAGCAACGGCGTGATGTTCAACTCCGCCAGCGCCTGGTGATGGCTCTTGGAACATTTCTTCATGGGCTGTTGCTCAATCGCGGAAGACCGGTTCCTCGAACGCCGGCTCCTTCGCTTGCGGGCGCAGTACTTCGCGCAGTTCCTCAACCAGCGAGCGGTTATCGACGTACTTGTGCTCGATGGCGGTGGCGTACTCGCTGGCAAACGCGTCCAACTCCTGCGTGATAGCGCGGACCATCGTGACCATGTAGTTGTAAGCAAACATGGCTGGGATGGCGACGAAAAGGCCGACCACCGTCGCAATGAGCGCACCCGCCACACCCGGCGCCATGGCCGTGAGGCTGGCGGCGTTAGCGCGCGCGATGCCCGAGAAGGTCTCCATGACCCCCCAAACGGTGCCGAGGAGGCCGATGAACGGCCCACCCGCCACCGCCGTTGAAAGAATAATCATGCCCTTCTCCAATGCCAGACCCTGGGCACTGGCCGCCCGCTCCAATGAAACCCTCACCTGGTCAAAGGAGGACGCGCTAATCTTGGTCGTGATCTGGCGCGCCAGGATGTCCGTTTCCGCTGGGTTGGCGGCGGCGCTGGTGCCGCCGGACATGCTTTTGACTCGCTCAACCTGGACCGGATGGTTCTTCAAGTGGAATTCCGTCTCCTCTGCCCCGGTGTAGTAGAGTTCGTATGCAGGCGCACCGTCGAACTCCTGTCCGGCGCGGGCAAGTTCCAAGGGGTCTCTGGTCTCGCGATAGGCTTTGAAGAATTTCTTGCCCACCTTGCGCGCCCGGTAAAGCTGGCGGCCCTTGGTAATGATGACCGTCCAACTAAAAATGGAGAGAATGACCAACGCGACGATGCACGTCTTCCCTTCGGTCGTGGCCTTCTCAAAGGCGAAGCGCAATGCGCCGCTGGCAAAGAAAGGTGAGAATGCAATATCGGTCATGGTTTTCCTCTAGCTGTTTAGTATAGGGAGCACGGCGCCAAGTCGGCACAGCCCAGTGCAGGAGGCAGGGCGACAGCAACAGTCGGATCGGCAACACGTATTATCCATAAGACAAGATTAGTCTATGTGAGAGCGCCTCCCGATGTTGTTACAAGTAGGTTACAAGTGTGCAACGTTGGAGCAGAACCGAGCACTGCCGCTCAAGTGAATGCGCATGCTTCCCGCGCGAACAATTGGTGCGTCCGACAACGGCCAGCGCACAAACGATCCCCGGCGCTGCGGGGCTCTGGCTCGCGCGTGAAGGCTAGAGGATTAATTGGGGGATGGGACCGAATTGCATCCCCGCAACAACAGCATCAAGCCGTAGGCCAGCAGGCCACTGACCGGAATCGTCAGGACCCACGCCCAGACCATGTTGCTGACGATGCCCCATTTGACGGCGCTGAAGCGTTTGGTGGCGCCGACGCCCATGATCGAAGCGGAAATGACATGGGTGGTGGACAAGGGGATTCCCCAGTGCGTGGCCAACTGAATAATGCCGGCAGACGTGCTCTGCGCGGCAAAACCATGGATCGGCTGCATCTTGACCATCTTATGGCCGAGGGTCCGAATAATTCGCCAGCCGCCGAACGCGGTGCCCGCGGCCATGGTCAAAGCGCACACGACTTTGATCCAGACATACACCTTGAACTCCGGCGCGCGCAGGAATTCCAGCCACGACGGCAGGTGCTCGAACGCGCTGGTCTTGGTCGTGGCCGTGAAGAGCGTCAGCGCAATGATGCCCATGGTCTTTTGCGCGTCGTTGGTGCCGTGACTAAAACTCATCCAGGCCGCGCTCAACAACTGACCTCGACCGAACACGCGCTTAACCAGGGGCGGACTCCAATTTCGCAGCAGCACCATCAGCAGGGCCATGATAACAAACCCGACGACAATGCCACAGGCGGGCGAAAGAAACATCGGCCCCACCACTTTGGGCCACAGCCCTTCGGTCTGGTGGGTCGCCGGATTCAGGACCGACCATCTGATCACCGACCAATCGCTGGCGGCTGAGGCGAGGGTGGCGCCGCAGAGGCCACCAATCAGCGCATGGCTCGAACTCGAGGGCAAGCCCAGCCACCACGTTGCCAGGTTCCAGACAATCGCCGCGAGCAACGCGGCCATCAGGGTCAGCGCGTTAACGTAATGAGTGTCCACCAGGTCCTGCCCAATCGTGCTCGCCACCTTCGTGCCGGTCAGTGCCCCCAACAGATTGAAAGCCGTGGCCAGGACAAGGGCCTGGCGTGGGGTCAGAACCTTCGTGGAGACGGTTGTGGCGATGGAGTTCGCCGTGTCGTGGAAGCCATTGATGTACTCGAAGACCAATGCCACCAGCAGGACGATCAAAATGAGCGTCATGGCGGCTTAGGAATGCTTCAAGGCGATGTTGGCGATGACGTTGCCGGCGTCGCGGCAGCGGTCGATTACTTTTTCCAGCAGTTCGTAGAGGTCCTTCAGCACAATGACCTGGAGCGGCTCATGTTTGCCGCTGAACAGGTCTTTGTAGAGCGACATCATGTGGTTGTCGGCTTCGCTTTCGAGGAACTGGAGCTTGTCATTGAGCTCTTTCACCCGGTCCAGATCCATGCCTTGGCGCAGCGATTTGACCAGTTCGAGGACGACGTCCGTGGCCCGTTCCAGCAGGGTGATCTGCGTCGAAAAATCTATCCCCCGCACGTGTTGCGGCGTCGCCAGGAGGCGCGTGGTGAACTTGTCGATCATCTTCGGAATCTTATATAGCGCGTTGGACAACTCCTCGATGTCCTCGCGCTCCAGGGCCGTTACGAATGTACTATAGACCGCCGCGCTGATCTCCCGCGTGATTTGCTTGTCCTTTTCGCGCGAATAGGCGAAGTCACCGACAGCCGACGGCTTATCGAGCGTCTTGCTTAGTCTGACCAGGGCCTGCACGCTGGTCCGCGCTTCTTCCGCACTGGCTTCCAACAGCGTGAAGAATTTGTCTTCTTTGCCCAATAACCTCTGAAGTGAAAACATAACGGCGTAGTTCTACCTGACCCGCTCAAAAGCGCACGGAAAAAAGCAGCCGCTGTCCGCTGTGGGATTTCAGGATCAGGCCCCGGCGCGTTGTCACGGAATTGTCACAAATGCGACACCGATCCGTAACACACCGGCTCCACCGTGATCTTGCGCTTGACAACTATTCACGAAGGCAGAAGAGAGAGTGCGTGGCTACACGATTGAATACGCATTCACATTTTGAGGAGTCCCTGCAGCGGGATATGGATTTCATCCGCAACAAAGTCGCCGAGATGGCGGGTTTGAGTGAGCGCGCGCTCCGAGCTAGCTTGCGCGCCCTGGCGGAGCGGGACCGGCAGTTGGCCTATTCGGTAATCTTGCGGGATCAGTATCTCGATGAGCGGGAAACCGAACTCAATCAACTGTGCCTGGAGTTCCTGGTGCGCCACCAACCGGTCGCCGGCCAGTTGCGGTTCGTCTTCACGACCATCCAGATCAACAAGGAACTGGAGCGCATTGGCGATTACGCCGAGAGCGTCGCCCGCCAGGTGCTGGCGGTGAGCGCGCTGGAACCCCCCCCATCTTACGTCAAATTCGTCGAACTCGGCAACCTGTCCATCGCAATGCTGCGAGACGCAGTCCGGTCCTTCCTGGAGGAGGACACCGATCTGGCGTGGCGGACGATGGCGGCCGAGGAACAGGGGAATACTCTGCGCAGCGCCATCAACGTTGAATTGAGGGACCTCAACGGGAAGGGCCAGCTCCCGACGACCGCCTTGAACCCGCTGATGACCATTGCGCGCCGCTTCGAGCGCGTGACCGACCAGGCGAAGAACCTGTGCGAGGAGGTGCTCTACATGTGCACTGGAGAATTCACCAAGCACAAGGGCGGCGACGCTTTCCGCATTCTCTTTTTCGACTCAAGCAACGCTTGCTTGAGCCAGATGGCCGAAGGCATTGGCAATGCCATGAGCCTACCTCGGTTCGTTTTCAGCAGCGCCGGGATGACACCTCAACCAGTGGATGCGCGCGCGGTGAAGTTCATGGCCCAGAAGGGCATGGACATTTCCCGGCAGACCAGCAAATCGCTCGAACAGGTGCCACAGTGGGAGCAGTATCAGGTGGTGATTGCCCTCAGCGCCCAGGATCGAGAGGCCCTGCCCATCCGGGCCAAGAAGACCATCTGTCTGACCTGGTCCATCCCAGACCCGTCACAAGTCGAGGCCCCGCCCGACGCCGCCATGGCCGCTTTCGAATCGGCTTTCCAGTCCCTGCAAACCCAGATTCGTGAGCTGGTCGGCGCGATTCAAGAACAACCACAAACAGAACACAAGCTATGAACCAATACCAACGATATTTATCCTTCCGCAGACTCCATACGGCGGCCGCGGCGGCGGCCCTCGCTGTGTGTCTGCTGCAAACCGGCTGCGGCAAAAGCGAACCCAGCGGCGGCGGCGAGGCCGCCAAGCAGCAGACCATCCAGAACAAAGGCTCCGACACCATGGTTAACCTAGCCCAGGCATGGGCGGAGGAGTACAAGAAGGCGGCGCCCGACGTGGACGTGGAAGTCTCCGGCGGTGGATCGGGCGTCGGCATCGCGGCGCTGGAAAAGGGCACCATCGATATTGCCAACGCCAGCCGGAACATGAAGTCCGAGGAAATCGAGGCCGCCAAGAAGAACACGGGCAAAACTCCCAAGGAGTTTATCGTCGGCTTCGACGCCCTCGCAATCTATGTGCACAAAGATAATCCGCTCAACGAGATCACTCTCGACCAGATTGCTCAGATTTATATGGAGGGCGGCTCGATCACTAAATGGTCGGACCTAGGCATAACTATTCCCGGCGCGTCCGGCGATGAGATCGTGCGCGTCAGCCGCCAATCCAGTTCCGGCACTTACGAATTCCTGCGCGAACACGTTTTGAAACAGAAGGACTTCAAGCTTGGCTCCCGGGATATGAACGGCTCCAAGGAAGTGGTCGAACTCGTCTCCTCCACCCCCACGGCCATCGGCTATAGCGGCATGGGCTACGCCACCCCGGCTGTCAAGATGTTGAAGGTGAAGAAGACCGCTGGCGAGCCGGCCTATGAACCGAACGTGGCCAACACCCTGGCCAAGACTTATCCCATCGCCCGCTCTCTCCAGGTCTATACGCTGGGCGAGCCGCAGAGCGCGGTTAAGAATTACATCGACTGGATGATGTCCGATGCCGGGCAGAAGGTGGTCGAGAGCAGCGGCTACGTCCCGCTGCCCGCGGAAGCGCGCGCCAAGCCGTAAGCATTCGCGCAGGCCCGTTGGGCCTGGGATTCCGGGCCACAGGAGCTTGGAGGAGCAATCGCTCCAGCACCGCAGTTCCCGGCCGGAGCGGGGGTCGCTCCAAGGCAGAATGAACACTCTGGCAACATCCAAACCGGTTAAGCAAGGCATGGCGGTCCGAAAGGCTGCGCGGCCGGCGTGGGCTATCCTGGGCGAGCGGGCCTTGGAAGTCCTCATCCATCTCTGCGGCTTCAGCGCGATCATTTTTGTCCTGGGCATCTTCTTCTTCGTCTTCAAGGAGGCCTTTCCAATCCTGGGCAACAGCCACTTCAGCCTCAGCCAGTTCCTGTTCAGCGAGCAGTGGTATCCGACTTCAGAGGTCAATAAGCGCTACGGCGTGCTGGCGATGATTGCGGGCACTTTTAGCGTGACTGGCCTGGCGATGCTCATTGCGGTGCCGTTTGGTCTCGGCACGGCGATCTACCTCTCCGAATTCTGCGGCTCGCGGGTCAGGGAAACGCTAAAGATTGTCATCGAGCTGCTGGCGGCCATTCCGAGCGTGGTGTGGGGGTTCGTCGGCCTCACCGTGATGAGCCGGCTGATTACGAAATACACCGGCGCCCCGGTCGGCGTAAACGTCCTCAACGGGGCCATCGTGCTGGCGCTGATGAGCGTGCCCATCATCGTGTCGATCGGTGAGGACGCGCTCAAGGCGGTGCCGGATTCATACCGCGAGGCGGGGCTGGCCCTCGGAGCGACGCGCTGGCAACTCGTCTGGCGCGTGCTGCTACCAGCGGCAAAGAACGGGTTGCTGGCCGCCGTCCTGCTCGGCGTCGGCCGCGGAGTGGGCGAGACGATGGCTGTGTTAATGGCGACGGGCCACGCGGTGCATATTCCACATAGCATCTTTGACTCCGTGCGGACGCTGACGGCCAACATCGCCGCCGAGTTGGGTGAAGCGCCGGCAAACTCGGCGCACTACCACGTGTTGTTCCTCATTGGCGTGCTTTTGTTCTTAATGACCTTTGTGGTCAACTTGACCGCCGATCTGATTGTCCGTGGCATCAGGAGGAAATGATGTTTGCGGAAACCCCATTCGTTCGGCGGAAGCAGCGGCAGGAGAGCATCGCCAAGTGGGTGTTCTTCAGCATGGCGGTCTCGATGATTGTCCCGCTGATTCTTATCGTCGGTTACCTTGTCGCGCGAGCGTGGCCGTCGCTGAGCTTGAGCTTCCTGATCGATGTCCCCAAGCACGGCATGACAGAAGGCGGCATCTGGCCGGCGCTGGTTGGCACTATTTACCTCGTTGTCATCTCCCTCGCCGTCGCCGCGCCGGTTGGGGTGCTGGCTGCGGTTTACCTGAACGAGTATGCCCGGGACAACTGGTTTAACCGCGTCATCAACCTGGCGGTGATCAATTTGGCGGGCGTGCCAAGCATCGTGCACGCGCTCTTTGGCCTGGGAGCGTTCGTTTATGCCGCCAGGTTCGGCTACTCGATTATCTCAGCCTCGCTGACGCTGGCGATCATGACGCTGCCAGTGATTATCGCCAGCACGCGTGAGGCCCTGGCCAGTGTGCCGCGCAGTTTCCGCGAGGCCTGCTGGAATGTCGGCGCCACGCGCTGGCAGACCATCAGGGCGGTCGTATTGCCCAACTCCATCAGCGGCATTCTCACCGGGATCATTCTGCAGGTGAGCCGAGCGGCGGGCGAGACCGCGCCGATCATGTTCACGGGGGCCGTCTTCTTCAAAGCCGTGCAGAAGGGCGATTTGTTTCCCTACGGCTTGCGTGAACAGTGCATGGCCCTCTCGATGCATCTCTACACGCTTGCCACCCAGGTGCCCGGAGTCAAGGAATCCATCCCGTTCGCGACTGCCGTGGTCCTGCTCGGCTCGGTCTTACTCGTCAATGCCACCGCCATCATCGTGCGCGGCTACCTGCGATCCCGGAAGAAATGGTGAGGATGAAGACAAACGGAGTAATGGAGTGCCGGAGGAATGGAGTGCTGGCAGGACGGCGAGGGCTACCAGCTTCTCGCTGCACGACTTCATCGCCCCAGCACTCCACCACTCCATCACTCCGCTGTTTGTTGCCATGAGTTCAGACGCCCAGATCGTTGTCAAGGACCTGCGCCTCGCCTATGGCCGCAAGGAGGTCATCCACGGCATCTCCTTCGACATCCAACGCAACGAGATCTTCGGCGTCATCGGCCCCTCCCAGTCAGGCAAAACCTCCCTGCTCCGCTGCCTCAACCGCACCATTGATTTCACGCCGGAGGCGCGCGTGTCGGGAGCCATCCAGGTGGACGGCGAAGACGTGCGACGGGTGAAAGATGTCTTCGCCCTCCGCCGCAAGATCGGCATGGTTGCGCCGCTGCCGGTTGGCCTGCCTACGAGCATTTACGATAACGTCGCCTTCGCCCCGCGTTGCGCCGGCATGAGCCGCAAGGATCAACTTGACGAGATCGTTGAGCAATGCCTGCGCCAGGCGGCGCTTTGGGACGAGGTGAAGGACCGTCTCGACAGCCTCGGCACCAAGCTCTCCGGCGGCCAGCAACAGCGCCTGACCATCGCTCGCGCCCTCTCGCACCAGCCGCAGATCCTTTGCCTCGACGAGTTCTCCATCGCCATTGACCCGGTCACCACCATGCGCATCGAGGCCGTGCTCAAAGAGCTGCGCAAGGACATGACCATCATCCTGGTGACCAACCTCACCCAGCAGGCGCGCCGGCTGGCCGACCGCACGATGTTCCTGTGGAACGGGGAGATCGTCGAGCTGGGTCCCAGCGAAGTCATTTTCTCCGAGCACCCCGCCAATCGGAAGACTTACGAATATGTTAACGGGATATTCGGATGAGTGATTCTCCTTCACATTGCATCACGACGCGCGACCTGAACCTCTGGTATGGGAAGTTCCAGGCGCTCCTCAATGTGAACGTGGCGATCAAGGAGGGACTCATCACCTCGTTCATCGGGCCTTCCGGTTGCGGCAAGACGACGCTGCTCCGGTGTTTCAATCGCGTCAACGAACGCTACGACTATGTCACCACCGCGGGCGAGATTAGGATTCTGGGCAAGAACATCTACGATTCCGACGTCTCGCTGATCGAGCTGCGCAAAGCGGTCGGCATGGTGTTCCAGCGCCCCAACCCGCTCCCCATCTCAGTGTATGAGAACGTGGTCTTCGGTCTCCGCATCCATAGCGACCGCAAAGAGCTCAAGCGTTCCCGCCTCGACGAGGTGGTGGAGGCGGCGCTGACGGAGGTCGGGCTTTGGGGAGACCTCAAAGACCGCCTTGATGCCAAAGCAACTTCCCTCCAGCTTGAGCAGCAGCAGAAGCTGTGCATCGCCCGCCTGCTGCCACTCAAACCGCGCGTTATCCTGATGGACGAACCCTGCTCGGCGCTGGATGTCGAAGGCACCCGCGCCATTGAGGAACTGATGTTTGGTTTGAAAGGCCGCTACACCTTCGTGGTCGTCACGCACAACATGGCCCAAGCCCGCCGTGCCAGCGACGAGTGTGTTTTCATGCTGCTCGGCGAGATGATCGAGCATCGCCGCACCGAGGACCTCTTCCTGGCCCCCACGCACCCGCGAACCACCGAATACATCGAAGGCCGCTATGGTTAAGCTGCAATTGTCACACAATTGTAACCTGATTGTAACAATTGCCCTACATTTAGCCTTGCCAGTAGCGCTAGGCAGCTTATTGTCCCTCTATCACGGCGGCGTAAGTTCATCGGTTGCAGCCGTTGGATGAGGATTAGACGCGGTCATCACAGGAGCACAATATGAAATTGAACGACCTCAAGAAAGCTGCGGCCAAGGCCCAGCAGGATCTCCAATTCGTCGAGCTCAAGATTGCCGAGCTCCAGCAAAAGGCAAAGGTCGCCAAGGCAAAGAGCGAGCAGACCCGCCTTGCGCACAAGAGCGCGCGCAAGTCTGCCAAACAAGCGAAGAAGCTGGCCTCTGCGGCGGAGGAGCAGTCGCGTGAACAACGCCGCGTCCTCGAGAAGGCCCAGAAACGGCTGGCCAAGGCCTTAAAGAAAGTCGGGAAGGGTAAGAGCAAACAACAAGGCAAGCCAGCCCGGCAGCCCGTTGCCGCTCGCCCGCCGGCGACTTCCAAGCGAGCGCCTGCGAAGAAACCTGCCGAGGCGCCAAAGACCCAAAAGGGCGCAGCCCCGCGTCAGTCTGCGCCGGCGACCGCTGTCAATGCCACACAACCGCCGATCATTCCTACGCTTTGATTTGACCAGCTTTTGATCCCGCGCCCAAGTTGCCGCGGGCCGGCCCCGGTGGGTTGCCGCGATGGGTCATTCCGTCCAGTCGCCTTTCTTCGCGAGATCTTAACATCGCCGTCGCACAACCGACACGCCGCCGTGCCAGGGTTTGGACAATCTAGAATATGCAAGCGATGCAAGCAAAAGCCCGACTGGACCACGGGGAGGCGGCGCGGTTCGGAATCCTCAAGCAGCAGTTGCTGCTGCAGTGCCTGAATAAGGAGCCGGACTCGACCACCCACGCCCTGATTATGCGGCAGGCCAATGAAGCGGCATTCCTGGCCTGGCTGACGTTATATCCACTGCTCACCTTTCCCTGTCTGTTTGAAGAAAAGACTGCGGCAGCGACAGAACAAGCCCGGCGCCAAGCGCGTCTCTACTGGAACGGCCTGGAAGCGCAACCGCCGGCTTGCGCGGCGTGACCGCTTCTGTCCAGTTCATTGGGACCTTCAAGGCAGGCACAAGCCAGGAACCAGCCATAAGCACTGGAGACACCCTCCATTGGTTCTCTACTATTCCTCTACTATTCCTCTAGTTCTCGTCGCTTTTCGCAGGCACGACGGGCGCGGCTATTTTGATTTGCCGTCACTCGCCGCTTGGGCTCGCCGCAGGCATTCCTGGTAAAACATCCGCACGGGAGCGCCGCCCATCGCGACGGCGCACCAGGCCGCCTCATCCAATTCCGCCTGGGTGATACCCAGCTCGCGGGCCTTTTGATAATGCGCGTCGAAGCAGGGCTGGCACCGGCTGTGCAGGACCAGGCTGAATAGTATCAGCTCCTTGGCTTTCTCACTCAAAGCGCCGGCGCCCTGCACTGAGCGCATCAGGGCGCCGAATGCTTTCTGCGTTTCGGCCACGGAACTCGCAGTGGCGGGCTTGACCTCGAAAATGTCGGCACAGCAGCCGGGTTGGTGTGGGTCGGAAGATGATGATGCATTCATGGTAGAAGGGACGCGGATGGCCGTGTCCGCGGATTGGTGATTGAATTCGGCGCGCGGTTGTGGTCGTTCGCGGGAGTCTTGCGCCGGCGAATTCGTGACCAGAATACGGCCATCGGAAGGGCCGACAAATCTGCCGATAGCAAACGCCTTCACGCCGCGCACAGCCAGCGCCTGCTCCAGCTTCTCCAGCCGGCCAGGCGAAACAGCAATCAGCAGACCGCCGGAGGTCTGCGCGTCACAGCCGAGGTGCACCATGGCCTCGTCCACATCCGGAGCGACCTGGAGGCCGTCGGCAATGAACTCGCGGTTTCGTTCCACGGCTCCGGGAATGACGCCTTCGCGAAAGGCCTCCACCGCCCCGGCAAAAGCGGGCAAGGCGTCCGCGAAAACCTGGGCGGTCAACTTGCTCTGCCGTGCCATTCGCATCAAATGCCCAAACAGCCCAAACCCGGTGATATCCGTGCAAGCCGAGGCCCCCGCGGCTTTCATGGCTTCAGCGGCGGCCTTATTGAGCGTGGCCATCGAGTCGGCGGCTGCGGCCATGCCTTCTTCGTTGCCGCGCCCGACCTGCTCGCAG
>PLZQ01000041.1:0-2360 GCA_003152225.1 Limisphaerales bacterium
CCAGCGACGGCACGAATTGGTCCACCGCGCAGACCATCCCTGGAAGCTCCGGGGCTTTCAGCAACGTGAACCTTGGCAGGCCGACCCGCCTGGTGGGCACCAAAGACCTCTACAACCCTGCCTTCCACAACATCGACCGTGTTCCATTCATGAACGTAGGCGTGGACAACTGCCTGGGCATGCTCCGGATTACCGTCAACGCCGCCGTGACGAACTTGTCGATCACCGGCAACAGCTACGGCACCAACATTGACCTGACCAGCGCGGGAAACAACGGGTTCCTTACCGAAAACCTGGGTCTGCCCAGCGACACCTACGAGATTCTTGCGACCGGTTACGGCCCGCCCATCAGCTCAACCAACACCGTTGCCGGGAGCCTCTCGTATGACCTGACCTTGCTCAGCAACCCGGCCGACCAGTTCTTCTCCCGGACAGATCCCGATACGGGCGCCGTGCGTTACTACTTGAGCGTCAGCGGGACCACCAATCCCGTCATTGCGCTCTCCAGCAGCAATACCAACCTGCAGTTTTCCGCCAGCCAAGGCAGCCACTTGACCGTGCTCGGCCCCCAGATGCTGCAGTTGGTCTTCGACAACGTCCACGAGATCGAGTTTACGACCGCCATCTCCATCGAGAATCCTCCCTGCCCGACGATCACCATTCCGCTGGGCGTGTACCGAGGCGGAACGCCCGCCTTTGATATACCCGTCTCCGACAACAACACTGGCAACTGCCTGAGCTGGCGGACCGGCGGCATGCAAATATGGACCGGACCACTGCCGTACTGATTACAAAACCACCGAACAAATCGACATGAAAACATTGACCACAATCCTTTGCCTGGCCGCGGGCCTCTGTCTGGCCGCCGGCCCGGGAGAGGGCAACGCCGCCAAGCCGCTCGGCGTGCCCAAGCAGGCATCCGTAATTTTTGAAGCCGGCAAAACCAATTACGCCATCACTTACTCCGTCACCAACACGCTGCCCAGGAGCGTTGAAATCGTCGGCTACACCGCCTCCTGCGAATGCACCCACGTGGAGGCGACCGGCTCCGTGATTCCCCCGCTGGGGCAGGTCAAGGTGCGCGCCCTCATTAACCGCGGCGAGCCGACGGTGCAGTTCGTCATCTTGCAGGATGCCGGCACCAACCTTTACGAGACCCTCCTGTTTGTCCTTCCCAACAAATGATCCACATGAAAACGATTCTCTTCTTGACCGTTTCGATGCTGGCCATCGCCGGCTGGAGCCAGAGCCCGGATCCGGCGTCGAAGGCGCCATTGCTCTCGGTTCCCCTGGCTGCGCCCAACACGAATGCCTCGGCGGAGACGTTCAAGCCGCTGGCCCGGCTTAATGAGATGCCTTCGCCCTCGGCGATGCCGGTTGCGACTGAACCATTCAAAACCCTGCCCCGCCTGGATGGTCAACCAACGGCCGGCAAAGGGTCGCCCGAGCAAATGGCCAAGCAGGGCGCCCAAGTCAAAAAGATGCTCAATCTGTACAAAACACCGGAAGGCCGCGTGAAGATCGCTGAGCTGATGACGGTCATTCAGCTGGCGAACCAGCAGCCGGAGGTGCGGGCCAAAGTGGATGAAGCCCGCAAGCTCGTGCATGATTACATCCGGCGGGTCGCCCCGGAACTGCTCCCCACGCTGGAAACCATGAACGCCAACCGGGAAACCGTCCGGCAAAACAAGCAGGCCACGGACATGGTTTATTGAAAGCATGTTCGACACCGTTTTCCAAATCCTGCTCACGACGCTGGCCCTGACCGGGAACCAGGTTTACGAGTTGGACTTCCGAATTGGAACCTTGGGAGAACCGGCGCCGGCGCAACTCTATTCGTATCGGCTGGCCCACCCGTTTGAAAGCCGAGCGCAGATGACCAACTTCGCCATCCTCTGCGCCAGCCTCGACTGGAACGCCGCACGCTATCTCCCGAAAGAGACCCGCTCGCCGGACGATATGCGGCTTTATGGCGGCTATTACCTGTCCCTGCCGCCTGCGGCCAACTCCATGAAATTCCTCGAACAGTATGTGTCGCGCTGGCAGACCAACTGGGAGGCGGGCCCCGTTGAAGGAGCGCTGCTTCAGCGCCTGTGGATGGAGGCGCCCAAACTGGCCGACGAACTGTGGTGCAAGCTGGCGGCCAACCCGGCGAACATCAAGAGCACGCGCTGGGCCGTCTGGAAGAGCCTGATGCGCGACCGCCGCAAGGCCGAGGCCAGCGAGTTNNGCGCGCGAGCAAATAAAAACCGGCATCGAATTCAGCAGCAGTTTTCCCTGCTTTCCGTTCCAGGCGCCCGACGTCCTGGTGTTCTGGCCGGACAAAGTCCGCAATACCCTCTACCGATACAATTTCGCGG
>PLZQ01000041.1:2404-3853 GCA_003152225.1 Limisphaerales bacterium
CATCAGCGGGCACAATTACAGCGAATCGGTCGTCGAGTTGTCCCAATCGCCCAAAGGCGCTTTGGTGCGCGCCCCTCATTACATCGAACTGGAATGAAAAAGCAACACCTCCTCCTGGGTCTCACTCTAATCGCCATCCTCTCCGGCTGCTCCCGCCACGAGGAACGAACGGTCAAAACCGCCCCGCCGAAGCCTTCGGCNNTACAAAACACGCAGCAGGCCGTCCAGTTTTACAAGGAAATGTTCTGGGTAACCTATCGGGAAAACATATATCCCACCTACCGTCTCCTGCAGGACAAGGCCATCGCCACGGCTTTGGCGCGCGATCCCTCACTGCAAAGTTACGCCAATGAACTGCGGAGATCGACGGAGGAAACCTACCTGGCCTTGCAGACCACCAACTGGCAGAAGCTGGCGGAAATACAGAAGCAGCGCAAAAGCAATAACCGCAACCCACAGTTAATGGACCAGGCCCGGCGCTACCTGGCCATGCAGGATTCCTTCATCACGGCGGACACACTGCCGCTCCACGAGAAGATGACCGATGACATTTGCGGCTTCCTCACGAAGTTGCATCCCGATATGGCAGAAACCATCCGGTTGGAGCATGACCTCCAGCTCTCCAAGTTGCGTCTCCAATTGCAGATCAACCAGGTGCTGGCCAAGAACAGAACGGCTCAGGCTGCAACGCCGACAGACAGCCGGCATCATGAATCGTTTCCGCTCGAAGTCGTTGGTTTGCTGCCGAGGCAACCCCAGCCGGGGATGAAACCGGGCTCGGGGGCGTCAACTGCACCTCTGCGCCCCGCATCTCAAACCACCTCGAAAGGGCCGTGATCACCGAACTGCGGATTTGTGTCAACTTGGGTTCAGGCAGCGCCAGAGACACGAGCTTCGCTTGACAAAAGGCAGCCGCGCGTGAAATCCATCCATTCGCCGTGGTTTTGTTGGCGCCTCAAGGTGTTTGTAGCAGGAGTGTTCCTGCTTTCATGCCTCTGGCTCGCCAAGCGTGCGGCGGGGTCGATCATTGTGGTGCAGGGAGAAAGCATGCTGCCCAATTTCCACCCAAACGATGTTGCGCTTGCCAAGCCGCCACCTGGGAAACTCGAACGCGGGGATGTAGTCGTGCTCGACGACGGACACCGGGACGACGCGATTAAACGGGTGGTGGGATTGCCGGGTGAAACCGTCCTTCTCTGGCATGGCCAGGTGCTCATCAACCGGCGCCTTATCCAGGAGCCTTATCTCGACCGGAATACCCGCACGTACCCCAACCAGAAACTGGCATGGTTCATCCTGGGCAAAGACCAATACTTCGTCATGGGCGACAACCGTGGCAACAGCATCGACAGCCGCACGTATGGGCCCGTTGGCATCGAGCAGATACGCAAAACGGTTCCAATATCAGCTCCCAGGATGACCTTCACGCCCTATACGCGGCCAGCCTGC
>PLZQ01000385.1 GCA_003152225.1 Limisphaerales bacterium
CTATGTCAGGAGTTCTGGACTCTGTCCCAAACAGACTGTTGAACTATAGCACACATGACATCAGCTACCATCAAGCTCTTCCTTCTTCGCGGCGACGCGAAGAGCCTTCGCACAGCCGAAATCTCTAATTGGACGGGCAAGGCCATCGCCGCGCCCCGCACCGAACTAGATGAGCTTTTAGCGCGCGAAGAACTCGACAAAGCTGGAGTCTATATCCTCATTGGCACTGATCCGCTTACCAATGCCCCGCAAGCCTACATTGGCGAGGCAGAAGTCATTCGCGACCGACTCAAGCAACACAAGACAAAGGAATTCTGGGTTTCAGCCATCGTCTTCGTCAGCAAGGACGAAAACCTGACCAAGGCCCATGTGAGGTATCTTGAGAGCCGCCTCCTCGCCGAGGCCGCCCAAATCGACAAGTTCACACTCGAACAGAATCAGGCGGGCGGATCCAGGCTACCGGAATCAGACCGCGAAGACATGGAGGTGTTTCTCGCCCGCATACGGCAACTACTTCCAGTCCTCGGCTCCGACATTCTCGTGCCGATTGCTCAACCCGCTGCAAGAGCCCAGCCTGGCGGCGTGCTCTTCTGTCGCATCAAGGGAGCTGAGGCGCGAGGTCAGCGCACCACGAACGGCTTCGTCGTGTTTCAAGGCTCCTCCGCCGTCCTAGAGGAGCGCCCATCTGCCGAGAGTTATCCCTATGTTGTCGCCCAGCGCAAGCAACTCCTCACTGATGGCACACTAATCGAGAAGGACAGCTTTCTCACCTTCACCAAGGATTCGGAGTTCACCAGCCCGTCGGCGGCGGCGGTCGTAATACACGGCGGAAGCGCAAACGGACTTACCGCGTGGAAAACTAGGGATGGAAAGTCGCTCAAACAACTCGACGAACAGGCCTAAAGAGTATGCTGGAGCCGACGGCGGGCCAGCGATTCCTACGAATCTTGAGCTTTTGGTCTGCTGCGCCTCTGTATGAGTGTTCAGCCCCTCACCAGATTTCGCATGAATGTAAATGAGATAAACGCTTACCTGCAGCGAGCGCGGGAGATTATCGGAGACCGGTCCCAGGCCGAGACCGCCTACGATGACTCCGTCGTGGCGCAGCCCAGCCGGGGAATGGACATCAAACGAGCGATTCGAGCCGCCAATCAGGAGCACCCGGAAGAAGCCCTGAAGCCGGGTCCGGAACACTGGGAAGATTTGGCGGCCCGTTACGAATACATCCAGGAGCACAAGGCAATCCTCAAGACGCTGGGGATGAAAGAATAGGAAAAGCAAGTCAGGCCAGTTCGAAGTTGAGTATGATGAGAAGCGTTACGCATGCCGCGTCGTGCTGGACCGGACGCGCGGCGCAAAACTGGCTCAGGTGACCTGGACTTGAGCTTCACCGGGGATAACATCTGCGCTCTCGGCGATCCTTCCAACCTCCGCCCGCCCATCGCTGGATGAATCGGGCTGAGTGCCGGCGGCTGATGCAGCGGTGAGGTCCCGGTGATGTTCCGGTGGGGCTACGGAGATATGAGCGGGCGTTAGAGGGCGGGGTTCCCCTCATTCCACCGAAAGCAGCCGATGGGGAGGAACCCAAGACCGCGCCGCAAGTGGCGCGAGGGCAGAGAGTTACGTGATCAACCTCGGGTACACACCGGGGTATCGTGGGAGCCCTTCCGGGGTGCCGTCTTCTGGGCACAGGGCCCGTGAGCTAGGCGCGAGCTGGAAGGAAGAGTCTGGGACGTAGGAAGAAGCAGGCGGCGTAATCCTTATAAGTGCCTTAAATTAATAGTGTTACAGAACACTTGTGGAGATGTGTCCGGAGTATTACAAGTGCAAAACTGTGGCGGACAGCAGAGCCGCCCCGGCAAGCAATCGCACCTCTGGGTCTTGAGGTTGGACTGGAAGTAGCCTGAAACCGAAATCTCGAACCCATCACAGCCATTAGCTGATGCCAGTCCGCTGGGCAGGCCGCTTTTCGGCATTCTGGCTTCGGCCTTCGGATTTTCGCCCCTTTCCGCTTGCCCCACCTCCGCGGAATCGCTATTCCCCTCGCATGGAGCCCCACGAAGCGCTAGTGGCGCTGAATCTGATTGAGCACGTCGGCCCGGTGCGCGTGCGGCAACTGCTCGAACACTTCGGCGACCCGCCCGCCATCCTGCGAGCCTCCAGGTCCCAGTTGCTCCAGGTGCGCGGCATCGGTGACGACACCGCCGAGGCCATCGCCGCCTGGGAGAAGAACATCGACCTGAGTGCCGAACTCAAACGCATAGCGGATTCCGGCTGCCGCATCGTGACCCAAGCCGATCCCGAGTATCCCGAGTTGCTGCGGCAGATTTACGACCCGCCCATTGTGCTCTACGTCAAAGGCGACCTAAGTCTGAAGGACAAGAACTCCGTCGCCATGGTCGGCTCGCGCATGACCACGCATTACGGGATCGAGGTCGCTCGCAAACTGGCCTACCAGCTCGCCTACCTGGGCGTCACGGTAGTCAGTGGCGGCGCGCGCGGCATCGACACCGCCGCCCACCAGGGCGCATTAGCCGGGAAGGGCCGCACCATCGCGGTCTTGGGAACTGGCATCAATTTGGTTACGCCGCCGGAGAATGCGAAGCTCTTCGAGCAGATCGCCGCCAGCGGCGCGCTGATCACCCAATTCCCGTTCAATCGCCCCGCTGACAAGCAGTCCTTCCCCATCCGCAACCGCATCGTCGCTGGCATGACGCTGGGCACAGTCGTCGTCGAGGCCAACCTCACCAGCGGCGCGCTCATCACCGCCAACTTCGCCAACGAATACGGCCGGCAGGTCTTTGCGGTGCCCGGGCGCATTGACTCGCCCCGCAGCAAAGGCTGCCATGACCTCATCAAGAAAGGCGCCAAGCTCTGTGAAGGTGTGGAAGATATCCTGAGCGAGTTCGAATACCTGTTCCCGCCCAGCAACCGCCCGCCGTCCGTCAGCGAGACAGGCGTCCTGCCCGCGCTGGAGTTGAGCCCGAACGAGCAGAAGGTCTATGCCGCTCTGGACAAAGAGGAGATCAGCATCGACGACGTGATCCGCAAGAGCGGTCTGCCCAGTTCCGCCGTGTCCGTCGCACTGCTGAGCCTGGAGATGAAGCGGCTGATCAAGCAGTTGCCGGGGAAGATGTTTGTGAGGAATAGCTGACGGTCCGCAGACCTCAGATGTAATACATCTTTTCCTTCTCAGCGCTCTCCTCTAGCAATTCCTGGAAGGTGATTGCGCCGACGGTGTCTTCCACTGCTCGCTGCAGTTTCTGCCAGGCGCGCCGTAGTTCCGGCGGACCGCCCGAACTGCTCAGCCCCGGCGCGTCGAACAGCGGCCCGTCCACCGCCTGCAGCACGTCCCCTAGCGTAATTTCCACCGGCGGGCGCGCCAGTAAATAGCCGCCGGCCATGCCGCGCACGCTGCGCAGGATGCCTTTGGACTTCAACTCGAGGAGAATCTGCGGGAGATACTTCGGCGGCAGTCCCTGCTCTTGCGCCACTTGATCCATGGTCAACGCGACTTGGCGCGGATAATGGCGCGCGAGTCCCAGCACCGCGCGCGCCGCATAATCGCTCTTCACCGACAGCTTCACGCCCCTAAACTTAGAGGGAGAAGCCCAACTCCGCAATCCAGCAGAGTTACATGGTTTCATCGTTACATGAGTTACATTAGTGCTGCGCGCCCCTGCCTCTTGTAACCCTGTAACCTATGTAACCTATTTAACCCGTCAGCATGCCAAGGTTTCCTACCGAAGCCGCTCGGTCATCCACGCAAGCGTCTTGGCCCACATCTCCGGCGTATAGACGTGGCCCTGGCCGGCATAGACGAAGCTTTGGAATTCGTTCTCTTTGCCGTAAAGCCGATACGCAGGGCGCACCGACTGTTCGATCGCACGTATCCCATCTACCGGTGAACCGCCGTCCTGGTC
>PLZQ01000444.1 GCA_003152225.1 Limisphaerales bacterium
TTCACCGTCGAGACCGACAAGTCGGTCATGGAGGTGGAGAGCTTCGAGGCAGGCACGCTGCTGAAGATCGCCGTGAAACCGGGCGTGAGTGTCCCGGTGCAAAGCACGGTCGGCTTTCTCGGCCAGCCCGGCGAAGCGATTCCCGAAGTGACCGCACCCGCCCCGGCCCCCGCGCCCAAGCCCCAAGAGGTAGGGCGCGCTGTCCCCAGCGCGCCGTCCACACTCCTCCAGCACTCCAGCACTCCATCACTCCCTTCGCCTCAACCCTCCATCACTCCACCAACCCAGTCCGCTTTGTTCCGCATCAGCCCCCGGGCCGCGGCGTTGGCGCGCGACTGCGTCATTGACCCATCCCGCATCAAAGGCTCCGGTCCCAGCGGACGCGTGGTCGAGAAGGACGTGAAGGCTTACCTGGAAGCCAAGGGCTACAGCCAGCTTCGCATTTCGCCCGCCGCCAAACAACTCGCGGCGAAGGAGAAGCTTGATATCCTCTCCATCCAGGGCACCGCCGACTCAGGCCGCATCAGCGTCGTCGATGTCGAGCGTGCGCTGGCGGAGAAGCCGAAGCCGATGAGCAAGATGCGGCAGATCATTGCGCAGCGGCTCACGCAAAGCGTGGTCACCGCCCCGCATTTCTTCGTCACCGTCGAGGTGGATATGACCGACCTCGTGAAGTTCCGCGCTCAGCTCAAAGAAAAGGGCGCACCCTACACGGTCACCGACTTCATCTCGGAGGCGGTGGTGCTGACGCTGAAGGAGATCCCTGAAGTGAACAGCGCCACGGACGGTAAGACCACCCGTTGGAACAGCTACGTGCATCTCGGCGTCGCGGTCTCCCTGGAGCAAGGCCTGGTTGTGCCGGTGATTCGCAATGCGGACGAGCTGACCATGACCGAGGTTAACGCACGGGCGAAGGAGCTCGCGGAGAAAGCCCGCACGGGCAAGCTCGCGCCCGATGAGATGAGCGGCAGCACCTTCACGATCTCCAACATGGGCATGCTCAACGTGGAGAACTTCACCGCGATCATCAACCCCGGCGAGAGCGCCATTCTCGCGGTATCCAGCACCTTGAAGAAAGCTGTTGTGCGCGACGACAAGGTGGTTGTTCGTTCGATCATGAAGATGACCTTGTCATCCGACCATCGCATCATCGATGGCGCCATGGCCGCGCGGTTCGTCAATGCGGTGAAGCAGAAACTTGAGAACCTTGAGTTGTGGAAGCTGCTGACGAACTAGCCCGAGTATTCTGCGCNNACGCTTCGCGACTTTGGGAGCCGCAGAAGCTCTCCTCAGCCTGCTCTAAGTCGGGCAACACACTCTGACGTCGGCGGCTACGTCTAATTTATGAGCGCGGTTCCAAGAACGTTTGTCGGCTTCGGCTTCGGCGCCATCCAGGGCGGGCTGTTTCTTTACGAAGCATTCCGCTCCGGCAAATTCAAGCACCTGGTTGTGGCCGAAGTCGTGCCGGAGGTTGTGGCTGCTGTTCGCCATGCCCAGGGCCGCTTTCGCGTCAATATCGCCACGCGGACCGGCATCGTAGACCAGGAAGTAACGAGCGTGGAGATCTACAACCCAACGGTGCCGGCGGATGCGCTCGCGCTGGCGGACGCGCTGGCCGAGGCTTCGGAAATCGCCACGGCCCTGCCGAGTGTGGATTTCTACCAGCGAGGCGAGCCGACGGTGGCTGGTCTAATCGCCGGCGCCATCCAGGCCAAGCTCGCCCGGAAGGATCTGCCATCTGCCATTGTCTATACGGGGGAGAATAATAATCATGCCGCGGAGATCCTACAGAAGCTCTGCTATGAGCGGCTTGATGGGCCTGCCCGTGCCGATGCTCCCCGCTCAGTTCAGTTTCTGAACACGGTGATTGGCAAAATGAGCGGGGTGGTCACGGCACCAGAGCAGATCAAGGCCGAAGGCCTGACTTGCTTGGTCGAGAACGCTCCCCGCGCGCTCTTGGTGGAAGAGTTCAACCGCATCCTGATCACCCAGATTCGGCTGCCGGGGTTCAAACGGGGCATCGAGGTTTTCATCGAGAAGCCTGACCTGCTGCCGTTTGAGGAAGCCAAGCTGTATGGCCATAATGCGGTGCATGCCTTGATGGGCTACCTGGCCGCACGCAACGGTTGCCGCTTTATGTCCGAGGCGGCTGACGATCAGGCGCTCATGAAGCTTGCCCGCGAGGCCTTTCTGAAAGAGTCCGGAGCCGCGCTGATTGCCCGGTATAAGGGGCTGGACCCGTTGTTCACCCCGGCAGGCTATCAGGCCTATGCGGACGATCTTCTGGAGCGCATGACCAATCCGTATCTGCGCGATCGCATCGAGCGCGTCATCCGCGATACCCCGCGCAAGCTCTCTTGGGATGACCGATTGATCGGGACGATGCGGCTCGCGCTTGATGCGGGCGTTACGCCCCGGCGCTTTGCCCTGGGTGCCGCGGCAGCTCTCGATACGCTCTCGTCGCCGAAAGGTGCGGCTGATGCCCTGAACCAATTATGGCCCGCGCCCGATCAACCGCCCGGCCGCAAGTCCGAATTGATCCGGCTCATTACTGAAGCCCAAGCACAATTGAAATCTAAGAAAAGCTAACTATGGAAACGTTTGATGTCGTAGTCATTGGCGCCGGCCCCGGCGGTTATCCCGCCGCGATACGCGCCGCTCAACTGGGCGCCTCAGTCGCCATTGTGGAGAAGGAACAACTGGGTGGCACGTGCCTGAACTGGGGTTGCATTCCCACCAAGGCCCTCATAGCCGCTGCCGATACTTTCGCGCGGATCAAGCACGCCGAGGCCTTCGGCATCACGGTCAAGGGCGCGTCGGTGGACTACGCGGTCATGATCGGGCACAAGAACAAGGTTGTCACCCAGCTTAAGGGAGGCATCAAGCAACTGCTGACTGCCAATGGCGTGAAGCAATTCACCGGCGTGGCGTCCTTCAAGGACCGCACGACGATCACCATTACCGGGAACGGCGCCGGGTCAGCCGCTGCCGAGCCCCAGACTATCAGCGCGAAGAAGGTTATTATTGCCACCGGCTCCACGTCGGTCATGCCTGGCTTCCTGCCGAAGCACGAACGCGTGGTGGAAAGCCGCGGCTTCCTCGACATCAACAAGTTGCCCGCCAGCATGCTGGTGCTTGGCGGGGGATTCATCGGCTGTGAGCTCGCCTGCATGGCGGCGATGCTCGGCGTGAAGGTGACGATCGTCGAGTTGCTCGAGGACATTCTGCTCCTGCTCGATCCCGATGTGCGCCGCGAAGTGCGCGCCCACATGGAGAAGAACCTTGGCATCCGCGTCCTCACCGGCAAGGCACTCGAAAAGATTGCCGCCAATGACCAGGGTATAACCGGCAACTTCGGCGACGAACTGCTCAAAGCTGACCTGCTCCTGAGCGCCATTGGCCGCAAACCAGTGACCGAGGGCTTGAAGCCGGAGAACGCCGGAGTGAAGCTCACCGAGCGCGGGTTCATCGAGGCAGACGATTACTGCCGCACCAATGTCGCCACCATCTTCGCCATCGGCGACGTGACGGGCAAAATCCAACTCGCCCACTACGCCACCGCCCAGGGCATTGCCGCGGCCGAGAACGCCGTCAGCCAGAAGCCGCACAAGCATGACACGATTGTCCCCAATGTCATCTTCACGTCACCCGAAGTAGGCACAGCCGGTCTCAGCGAGGCGGACGCGAAAAAGCAGGGCAGGGCGGTCAAGACCGGCAAGTTCCGCTTCGCCGGCCTGGGCAAGGCCCTGGCCGTGGGCGAAACAACTGGCTTCGTGAAATGGATCGCCGACGCCGCCACCGGCCAACTGCTCGGTGCCGCTGCCGTTGGCCCGCACGCCACCGAGTTGATTTCGGAGGCCACCACCGCCATCCGCGCCGAACTGACAGTGCGGGAACTCGGTCGCACGATCCACGCGCACCCGACTTTCAGCGAAGCCTGGATGGAGACAGCCCACGCCGTCCTCGGCGAAGCGATTCACGCCCCACCCAAGCGCAAAGCATAGCTCGGAGCAACGGGTGGCGGCGCCTCCTCGTTGCAGTCTCGCCCGGCTAGAGGGCTGCGGCAGCGCTTCCACCCGCTTGGCCTAACCCTCTGGTTTTAATTCACTTGTGAAGCCGACGGCTCTGTGTGCCTTCTGCATCGCACACTCTGGCGTCGCCGATGCTGCTCTCGTGGGACTCTCGGGGCACCCTGGGGGCAGCCTGGTGTTGCTCCCATGTGGCTTGCGTAACCTGTTATCGTTGAGGTGCATACATTGCCCTCCTATACGCCGAGACGGCTTGGAGAGGCCGGACTTGGGCCGTGGGTCACAAAGCCATGCCTGATCAGTTCACCCGTCAACACCTCAGCCGTTTGACGTGAGCAGGCACCCAACTCCTGCCGGAACAGCAGAGCGCCAGATCCAGCCCAGTCTTTGAGCTTCCTCGGGGAGCTTCGGTAACGGATGGGACGGGAGTAAAGCTCCTGGCCATCGGAGGTCCGGATGACCGTGGCCCGGATATCAACACATAGCGCCCGCGAGCGACTGCTCCCGTGTTTTCCAATCAGGCGTGCGTTCACCACTTGGATTTGCAAGGCGATCTTGCTGTTGTCGGATGCAGGGGGTTGTGCCGAGCCGGTCCCTCCCGCTTCGCTGGGAGTTGCGATTGCGAACTGCGGTGGTTCCTCNNTCCTTCGGACCTGATTGATGGCCTGCGCGCGCAATTGACGGGCAACTTCATCTGCCAGATCACCTTCGAAGCGCCGTTGTTCCGGGACCGCGTCGAGTGTCTGGACGAGCTTCGCAGTCCTGCTCCGCGAACCCTGGAGCACTACGCCTACCGTCTGTTCCCAAATCCCCATCGGGACTGCCGCCAGGCAGGATACGAATTGGACTACTGCATTGCGATCATCCACCAATCCGTCCATGGCCCACTCAGTGTTGTTTTGAAGCCCTTCGCTGTCTTCCGAAACCGGGTCCGGCGTGTCGAGCGGGGAGCGCTGCCCGGTCCTGCCGGCATACACCTCTAACGCTGTGGCGTTGTCCTCAACCAGGCTGACGAACTGCAAGGCGGGGTAGTCTTCGGGAAAATCTTCACCGGCCTGTTCCAGGAGCATGCGGGACCAGTCGTCTGCGTGCTCGAGGCTGAGTGGTAAGGCTGCCGAGTGTTGGTGCCCAGGACCAATATAGAGCGGGGGCTCAGAAACGGGTTGGAAAATGTCCTCGGCAATTCGTTCCGCCAGAGACTGATAACCTGTTTGAGCGACACCATCCACCCCGCCATGTCGTGCCCAATCAATGAACAGCGCAGGGCCGCTCTTGTATTGGTAGGGCCTCTCCAAGAGGACGGCGCCGTCCGATCCCCGGAGCAACCGTGCCCGTGCCTCAATCAGTAGCGTGTATTCGCTTTTCCCGACTTTAACAGCTTCCAGCCTGAGTTGTTCCACCGCAAGTTCGAGCACGGCGCTCACCGGGACCTGGCTCGCAGGCGCGGCAGATACGGACGCAGCCGAGACCAGCAGGCGGGATGTCTTCTGTCGGGCGGCGTCAGTTACTTTTTCACGCAAGGCTGCCGAGTCCGCGCTGGACCTCATGGCTTCCCTCAAATCAAGTTCCGCCTCGGACAGCTTGTCTGGCGGGACTCGTTGCTGGCTGGCTCTGACCGCGCCATAGGCGGCAGCGAACGGGGCCAGGGGAACCTCAAGGACCCCAACAACGGCTTCAAGCTGTGCATGCCCAAGATGCGGCGTGTTCAATACGCTCCTGGCGGCCATCTCGGCGCCTTCACTGGCATATTCCATTCGGTCATTGGGCGGATCGCAGCCGATCGCGGCTGTCTGCGGACTTGAAACGACCAGGATCGCACCAGGACTGAGCTGAGCCAAGGCGACTTCACCCGGTGCCCCCCTGGGCCTCGCCGGTGGTCGCTCCGTGGTGCAGGCTGTGAAAAGTAAGACCGCTCCCAACCGCCACATTGCGTTGTGAACCAGAACCAAGAGGCCGTGCGTACGATTCATCCGGCTGAGGTTTGATACGGTGTTCAACGGTATTCCGAGTTCTTAACTATAGCGGCACGCCACGGATGTCGCTTTCGCTCTTCAGTCTCGTCAACTGAGCACAAGCCTGGGCACGCGCCCTCGTGCAGTGGTTTGACCGTTGATAGCCCATTCTGTTCATAAGACACAAGTTACTTCGCGACAGTTACTTCGCGGCTCGTCGCAAGCCGCTCTATCTTTCAAGGCGGTATCGCGATCCATATCAGCGACTGTGCTTGTCGGTCAATTGACGGAGTGCGCCCGTCCCCGGGCGCACTCCGACACACATTAACTGGGCGGTGCGAACGCGCTTACGGGCACGGGACAACCGCCGTACTGCGATAGAACTGCCGGGGTGTTGTATTGGTCACCGAGAATTGCCATAAGCCGTTGGCATTGGTGACGGTGTTGGTGCTGCCTGCCACTGGCGCCCAACTGGCTGTAGGGGCCGCCAAATCCGTGCTTGCCAACATGTAGTACTGTGCTTGCGGCGTGCCCACAAATGTCAGGGTGAACGTGCCATCAAGATTGTCGGCCATACTCAACAGCGCGTTGGTCTGACTGCAAGTGACGAAGAGCTTCACCACCTGAGCTAAACTGCCTGTGCTGCCGAAGAAGTTGCCTTCGCCTACATACTGTGCCGTCATGGCGTTCGTGCCCACCGGCAGGGAAGCCGTGCTGGCGCTGCTGCTGCCGCTGACCAGCGCATTGGTGGCGAACGGTGTACCGTTGGCCAAGAAGACCACGTTGCCGGTCGGAAGGTCCGCGGCCGGCGGAACTCCAGTCACCGTGGCGCTAAACGTGACGTTGGTCCCAGGCCCCGAGGGATTCACCGACGAAACCAGAGGACATGAGGTCGCCAGACCGGTTATGTCCTGCGCGAGCGGGTTGGCCGAGCTGTCGCTGGGGTTGTTGTTGTCATCGCCGCTATAGAAAGCAGTAATCAGATGCGGGCTGCCCGAGACAGTGAGGTTGCTGACAACCAGGGACGCCGAGCCCCCAGCCAGAGTAATGGGACTGCCCGAGGCTATCCCGTCAACCTTGAATTGGACCGAGCCGCCGGGCGAATTGCCGGCAACGGTGGCGGTGAAGGTTAGCGAATTGCCGTAAGTGGAGGGACTGGAGCCGGAGGTCAGGGCAACAGCGATGCTCGAGGCAGGCCCGGTGGTGACATAGAGAAGGCCGGTGCCCGTAAAGGCGGCGTTGTTGTGAGCGGCACCGGCGGCGGCCCAAGTGCCGGCGGCTTTTCGGGTTGTGCCGAAATAGAGGGCATTGATGGTCTGAGCACCGGAGAAGTTGAGATTCACCGCGCCGGCGGCGGGCGAGTTGGCCAGGGCGAGGGTGGCGCCGGCAGCCAGGCTGGCGACGCTGCTAAGCTTGAGCGTGCCNNAATTGGCAACGTTGAGGCGCATCGTCCCCAGCCCGGTCTTGGCAAGCGCGCCATTGGAGACAGGGACTCCAACGGACAGGTCCACGGCTGCCAGGCCATTGCCAACGTTCCAGGCGCGGTTCCCGCCGCCAAGATCAATCGCACCGGAGATGCCTGAACCCGCGCCTTTGTTGATGGTCGCGGTGGCCCCCGTCAGGGAGTTGATAGTCACGTCTCCGTTCACCAGGAGTTTCGCCGGTGTGGTGCTGTGAGGCATGAGGTTGATCGCATTGAATGTGAGCGTGCCGCCGCTGAGCGTGAACGTGCGGGTGGCATCCACCTGGAGCGTGTGGACGCTGAGGTTGGCGCTGCCACTCAGAGTGACCGGGCCGGAGAACTGAGCCGAAACCGGACCGCCATGCAGGACGGTGGTCGAATCATCAGCTCGGTAAGTAGGGGCGTAATTAATCGTAAGCGAGCCGCCCGTGAGGTTCAGCGTCTCGCGCATGTAGAGCTTGCGGATGTTGTAGGTGCCGGTCGAGAGCGTGACGGTGATGTTGGCGGCGGGTCGCTCCAGGATCATCGTATCGTATTGGCCGGAAGTCGGACCACTTCCCGCGGCACCGGGCAGCCGCGCCGTGGGCAGCGGTCCCGATGCATAGGGAGTTGCCTGATCCGCAGGTGTGACCGGGGCAACGACCGTTTGACCGCTGTTCCAATTGGCCAGTGTGCTCCAGTCGCCGCTGCTGTTATTCCACCAGACGGCGGGCACGAGATAGTTGCGGATGTATTCGATGTCGCCGTGGGAGACGTCGCTGTCGCATGTTGCATCGACCGCATTGAATCCGGGAATGGATACGGTGCTGGAGTGCTGCCAGAACGACCAAGGATGGGTCACTCCATAGTCATCCCACGGCCCGTAAAAGCCGGAATAGCCATCCTTGGGATTGGCCGTTTGCAAGTCCAGGGTGGTGGTATAGAACGCGTCCCACAGCATCGGATAGTCGGGGCCGACGACGCTGGGAGAGTAGGTCACCGGCTGTGCGAGCGCGTTGCGCAGCGCCGCCGAGGCGCCCTGGAAAATGCTGGAGTAGTTGCCATTGATGTAGATGCACGGGCGTATCTGCATGACCGAGTAGATGCGGTCGGAGAAATCGAGGGCGAACTGCGCGAGCGTGTCGCTTCCAGAGCCCGCCTCCTGGTCGTACATGGGCATCATGTATCCTGGCCGCATAAACGCCCCAGCCATCTGGATGAAGTGATTCGCTTCATCGGTCCCCGTGTTGCCAACTACATCCGGGCGAGCAAAGTGATAGGGCCCCGCAACCATGCCCGCGGTTGTGGCGCGAGTGATATTCTGTATAAATCGCGAGTCGTCGTAGCGCTGGGAAAGGGTTACTTGGGAGGGGTTTCCCGGGGTGCCTGCCGTTTGGCATAATCCGGTCGTGCCGCCGCGCGTCGCGCGAATATACGCGAACTGCCTGAGCCCAGTCGAGTAGCCGGTATTCCAATTAGCCTGCGAAATACCGCTGCTGGAAGTCCCGCAATTCCAATAAGATATGTCCACACCCAGCGCGCGCACCGGCTGGGCGAGGGAAGGGGTGTGCGCGCTCAAGAGCGTGGCCAATACTGCTGCGCCTCCAATTCTCCAGGTAAGTGGGTCAGTCACGCGGGCCGGGAAGTGAGGACCAATTGCTAGTTTCACTGATTGAGAACGAACCGTACGAGGACGAGATGTCCCTGTCAATCACTAGGTTGGCCCATGTCCCCTCACGTCGCCTCGTCAACCCAAACACCCGCTGTTTGCCGTGCTCCTGGCTTGTTTTGCGAGCGAATCGGCCTTTCAATGGGCGGATGAACTTTGTGCCAAAGCTTTGGCCGAAATCGTGAATACAGAAGCCGCGAATGCTGCAATGGGGTCTCACCTCGAGGCGCCGCGTTACCGCTGGCTGCTGTTCGATGCCGATGGGACTCTCTTTGACTATGACCGGGCAGAGCGCACGGCGATCGAGCAAGCCCTTGGGCAGATAGGGGTTTCATTCAACCCCGACTATCTGGCCACTTACCGGCGGATCAACGCGGCACTATGGCAGCGGGTGGAAAAGGGGGAGCTTACGCCCGGCGTGGTGAAGATGCGCCGTTTCGAGTTGTGGCTGGAAGCCATTCAGGTCGCGTATTCGCCGGAGGCTTTCAGTGCCAGGTATCTGGATTGCCTGGCCAATTGCTCGGAACTTCTCGAGGACGCCGGCGCGGTGCTCGAGGCATTGCACCGAAAACACCGGATAGCGATCCTGACTAATGGCCTGAAGGTAGTGCAGCGCGGTCGCCTGGCCCGCTCAGTGATCCGCCAACACGTCTCAGACATCATTATCTCCGAAGAGATTGGCGCCGCCAAGCCGGCCAGGGCGTTCTTCGACACCGCCTTCGCCCGGTTAGGGCATCCGTCCAAGCGCGAGGTGCTGATGATCGGTGACGGCTGGGCCTCGGACATCCAGGGTGCGGTCCAGTATGGCATCGACGCCTGTTGGTATAACCCGGGACACAAGCCCCGTCCTGCCAGTTGCGAGATCACCCGCGAGATTGCTTCCTTGCGTGAGTTGAACGACTGGCTGGGCTAGGACAAAACAAGACAGCCACAGATGGACACAGCGCGACTCCGCCGAAACCGAGAATAGCAAATGGCCAATGGCAAACAGCCGATCTACGGGGGCACAAGAGACTCGTAGAGGGTGTGCGAACTCTGATCGATAGGAGTAAAGATCAGGCTAATGCTTCGGTGGCCGGGTCTGCGACGGCTCGGCGTACAGCCCGAACTCAGCAAGCGCGGGGCAGACCGGGGACTGGGTGATGCGGAGCCGGACCTTTTCGGTGGTGAGGTAATCACCGCGAACCAACCGAAGATTCCCAATGCTGGTGCCTTTGGCGAATTCGACCCACTGCCCATCCTTAAACTGATCCAGCGCGAACCCTTCCACGCGCTGCCCGAGCGGCAGATACTCACGCAGACTGACCACGTTGAAAGTGACGGGCTTGCCAAAGGCAAGCACCAATTCTGGGGCGGTGACATTATCGTCGGTGGCCCAGTAAGTGTTCCGCTTGTGGTCCAGCAGGTTCTTTGGCGCGAATTGCTTTGAACCGCCGCGGGTGTTACTGGCGGTAAGCGTCGCCCTCTTCGTCAAGTCGTGGGAGAAGGTGGCGTCGAGGATACGCCGGAACTCGGTGAGCGAGCGGATATCGTCCTCGTGGATGCGGCCACGCCGGTCAGGCGGCAGATTGAGGTTCAGGCATGCCCCCCGGCCGACGGACTTGTAGTAGATATCCAGCAATTCGCGCGGGGTCTTTACCTGGCCATCCTGGCTCGCATGGTAAAACCAGCCCGGCCGGATGGAGACGTCGCACTCCGGCGGGAGCCATTGCGTGCCGGGGCGCTCCCCCGAATTGAGGTTGGCACTGGAGCCGCCGGGATAGCGGCCTGCGATGTTCATCGTTGCCCAGCAAGGGTCGCCGGCTATGCCTCGTTCGTTGCCCACCCAGCGGAAATCCGGGCCAGCGTCGCTGAACATCACTGCCCCAGGCATCAACTCGCGGACGATTCCCCACGTGTTCTCCCAATCATAATAGACCCGATTATCGATCTGGCGCTTCTCCCTGGCGCCACCGTAGTAGCCGTCACCGCCGTTGGCGCCGTCGAACCAGACGGTGAAGACGTTGCCGTAGTTTGTCAGAAGTTCGCGCAACTGATTGCGGTAATAGGTCACATATTCGGGCCGGCCGTAGTTCTTGTGGTTTCGGTCCCAGGGCGAGAGATAAACGCCGAACTTCAATCCATGCCGCCGGCACGCCGCGGAGACTTCCTTGACCACATCGCCCCGGCCGCCCTTCCAGGGACTATTCTTGACCGAGTGCTCGGTGAATTGACTGGGCCAGAGGCAGAAGCCGTCGTGGTGTTTGGCTGTCAGGATGAGCCCCTTCATTCCCGCTCGCTTGGCTACTGAGACAATCTGGTCAGCATCGAAAGCGGTTGGGTTGAAGACCTTTTCGTCTTCATCGCCGTAGCCCCATTCTTTGTCGGTGAAGGTGTTGACGGTGAAGTGCAGGAAACCGTAGAACTCCAGCTCGTGCCATCGAAGTTGCCGGTCCGTGGGCACCGGACCGAAAGGCTGCGGTGGTGGGACGGTGTCGCTGCCGGCAACAGCCACGGTGCCCGGCAAAGTTAGCAGCCCGAAGCACATAATGGCCCAGAGAACGAGTTTCATGGGGCGTATATTGCACCGTCGGCAGTAAATTGTCACGGCCTGACAAGCCATGAATGAGAACGCGCCGTCGAGCGGTCGAGCCGAGAAGTCCTCATTGTCTCTGCTTGCCTCACGGCTAAAGTGTAGCCTACCCTCGCATGCCCGTGAAACAGCCGTTCAGCAACATCGAGGAAGAGATAGACGGGCTCGTTGGACGCAGAACGAAGACACCTGGCCTTGTATATAAATACCTTTAAACGGGGCGTCCTTTCGTATGGACTGGTAACGGGGTTTGTGGCGGTGATCCTCGCCACGGGAGCAGCCCAGCCTGGGCAGGGCGCCACTCGCCCGCCGAATATCGTCTTTGTCCTTGCTGACCAGTGGCGGTTTGAGGCGTTCGGTTACGCAGGCAACCCGGACATTAAGACGCCGAACCTCGACCGGCTCCAGCGGGAGGGCATCCGCTTCGTTAATGCGGTCTCCGCCATGCCGGTTTGCTCGCCGATGCGGGCATCGCTGCTGACCGGGCAACGACCGCTCACCCACGGTGTCTTTGTGAATGATGTGCCGCTCAACCCGGAGGCGGTTACCATCGGGAAAGTCTTGCGCACGGCGGGCTACGACACGGGTTACATCGGCAAGTGGCATGTGGACGGCCATGGCCGCCTGGAGTTTATCCCGCGCGAACGGCGGCAGGGATTTGACTATTGGAAGGTGCTCGAATGCACGCACGATTACAACCACTCGGCGTATTACGCAGACGACCCCGAGAGGCGCTACTGGGAAGGCTATGACGCCATCGCCCAGACGCGCGACGCGCAGCAATATCTCCGCGACCATGCCCAGTCGCAGAAGCCGTTCTTTCTGGTCCTCGCCTGGGGGCCGCCGCACGATCCTTACTTCACCGCGCCCGAGAAATACCGGGCCATGTATGACGCCGAGAAGCTAACCTCGCGGCCGAATGTGCCTGAGGCGGGACGCGCGACCGCGCGGAAGACGCTGGCCGGCTATTACGCGCATTGCACGGCTCTGGATGAATGCTTCGGTGAGCTGCGCCGTACGTTGGAGGAAGCCGGGCTGGCGGACAACACATTGCTGGTGTTCGCCGCCGATCATGGCGACATGCTGGGTTCGCAAGGCGCTTACAAGAAGCANNCCGATCAACTCGGAAGACCTCATGCCCACTTTGCTTGGGCTGTGCGGCGTGCCGATTCCGAAGAGCGTCGAGGGGCTTGACTATAGCGGCTATATTCGCGGTGGAAAGAACCCTGGAGATGGAGCCACCGTAATCCTTTGCCCCGTGGTGTTTGGGGAATGGGTGCGTCGCCTCGGCGGCAGGGAATTCCGCGGCGTTCGCACGACGCGCTACACGTATGTGCGCGACCTGAATGGACCCTGGCTGCTTTACGACAACCAGACCGATCCCTACCAAACGAACAACCTGGCGAACCGGCCAAAGAATTCCAAGCTGCAAGCCAAACTTGAGGCGACGCTCGCCCGCAAACTCAAGGAACGGCACGACGACTTTCTGCCCGGCGACGCTTACACCCAGCAATGGGGCTACCAGGTGGACGCCAACGGGAGGACAAGTGTCCGGTCACCGGGAGCCTCGAAGTAAACCAATGATGATGCTATTGAGCTTCTCGTTCATGGAAACGCGGCGCGCCTTTGGCCGGGCCACGACCGTGCCCGTCAACGCGGTTGCGCTGGCGGCCAGAGCGGAGTAATAAAGGAACCAACGGCGCGTGAGCGGACTTCGGCGGAACGGAGTGTTGCGCGTGGCCATTTCCTTGGCTTGTCATCCGGATGGGACAAGCACATTTTGAGGGGTAGTCTATGGATCCAAACGTGGATGCGGCACCGCCGCCATCATTGCTGACTCGGTTGCTGATCGGCCGCGACCCGAGGCGCACCCTCGTGCGCATTGTTGTGCTCGTGGTCGTCTCGTTTGTGGTCTTCACATTCGTGCTGAAGCCCATTCGCGTGGAAGGGGGGAGCATGCTGCCGACTTACAAGGACCACGGCATCAACTTCGTCAATCGCCTGGCTTACCTTTTCCATGAGCCGCGCCGCGGCGACGTGGTGGCCATCCGGTTGCTGGCCGGCGATCACGTGATGTATATGAAGCGCATCATCGGCCTCCCGAGCGAGACCGTGGCCTTCCACCGAGGCCGCGCCTACATCAACGGCAAGCCGCTGGATGAGCCATACTTGAAGTTTCGAGGGGAATGGGAGCACGCGCCCGAGCAGGTCGGGCCGGACCAATACTATGTGGTCGGCGACAATCGTGACATGCCCTGGGACGACCATTACAAAGGCCGGTCCGCACGCGAGCTAATCCTCGGCAAGATCCTGTTATGAAGAAGTGGTTATTCCGCGTCGTGGTGGTGGGGGTGCTCGTTGCCCTTGGGTTCTGGGGCTGGCGCGTCTTCTTTCCCAGCCAGGAAGAGCTGATTCACAGACGCCTGGGTGAGCTGGCCAAGGCGGCGTCTTTCTCCTCCAAGGAAGGCCTGCTAGCCACGGCCTGGAACGCCAGCATGCTGGGCGAGTTCTTCACCCCGGACGTGGAAGTCACCGTGGACGTTCCCGGCACCCAGCACACCCTCAGCGGCCGGGACGAACTCTTACAGGCCGCCGTGAGCGCGCGGTCGGCCCTCGGCAGCCTCAGCATCGAATTCCCTGATATCAAGGTCGTTGTCGCGCCCAGTCAGGATACTGCCGTTGTCAACCTTACCGCCCGGGGCAAAGTCGCGGGACAAAGAGAATCCTACGTGCAGGAGCTCCGGATGCGCATGATCAAAATCAAGCGGGAGTGGCTCGTCAATCGGATCGAAACGGTCAGGACGCTTTCCTAGCACCGCAACGCAGGATAGGCATCGAGCGGGAACTGCGCCTGCGTCTTTCGGAATCCATGCGAGGAGTGCCGAAAGGATGGGGCGGCGCACCGCTGACTCCAGGTAAACTCTTACCGCCGCGGTCTGCCTTGTTGAGGGCCGGCAGGCCGTTGAGGCCGCCGCCCGCCACCTCGTTGGGGCGCTTGCCACCTTTGTCCTTGCGGCCTGCGAGGAGCGCCGGGGCGAGGGGGGAGGACCCCGGGTTCCTTTCCTGAGCGCGGCCTCTGCTCCTGCCGTTGCGGTTGCCGCTGTGGTGGCCGTTGCTGTTGGCGCTGCGGCTGCCTGGCGGGTCTTGCATCTCGTCTCGGGCGCTCGTCGGTCATCCCGGCCAGCTTGAAGTCCACCTGTTTCTTGAAGGTGTCCACCTTCGCCACCTGCACCTCTAGCTTGTCGCCCAGCTTGAACACGCGCCGGGTGCGCCGGCCCACAAGCTGGCCGCGCGTCGGATCAAACAGATAGAAGTCGTCGCTAACGCCTGAGAGCGGCACCAGACCACTCATCCCCAGTCCGGTCACATCGACAAAGAACCCGAAGTTCCGCACGTCGGTGACTAGCGCCGGATACCGGGTCGGATGCGCGGACTTAAGCTGGGCATTCAGGAAAGCGAACATCTTCACGTCCCGGCTGTCGCGCTCCGCGTCGTCGGAGTTCCGCTCGGTCTCGGAAATGTGCTGCGCGATCTCTTGGAGGGGCCGGAGCGTCACTCGTTGGCCCGGTTGCTGGAACAGGGCACGATGCACCACCAGGTCCGCGTAGCGCCGGATGGGCGAGGTGAAATGCGTGTATTTCTTCTTGGCCAGCCCGTAATGCCCGAGCGGCTCGACCGCATAGCGCGCGCGCATCAACGACTTGAGGAACCCGATCTTGAGCGCCTGGCCGATTGCCAGCCCGTTGAGTTTCTCCAGCAGCCGTTGCACTTCCTGGCGGTTGGCCAGGTTGCCGCATTGAATATGGTGGCTGAGCACTTCCTCGCGATATTCCTGCAACCGCCGATCCTCCGGCGGCTCGTGGACGCGATAGAGAGCTGGGCGGTTAATCGCCATCAGCCGGCCGGCCACCGCCTCGTTGGCCAGCAGCATGCACTCTTCGACGAGCTGGTGCGAAACGTCGTTCACCACCTTCTCCATCCGCAACACCCGCCCGCGTTCATCGAGCCGAATCTTAGTCTCAGGGAAGTCGAGGTCGAGCGACCCGGCTTTGAAGCGCGCGCGCCGGATCTTCTGGGTCAGCGCATTGGCGTCGTGGAGCATTTGCTCGATCGGACTCAGCGGGCGGCGCTGAAGCAGGGCGAACACCTCCTGATAACTGTAGCGGCGTTGCGAGCGGATCACGGCCGAGTAGAACTGCGTGCGGAGGACCTGGCCTTCGGACGACAGCAGGAACTCGACGCATTTGGTCAGCCGCTCCACCTCCGGCTTGAGCGAGCACATCTCATTGCTTAACGCCTCGGGCAGCATCGGCACCACCCGATCCACCAGGTAGGTCGAGTTTCCCCGGCGGGCCGCCTCCTCATCGAGCGCGGTGCCGGGCTTCACGTAATGCGACACGTCGGCAATATGGACCCACAGCTTCCATTGGTCCGTGCCGGACCGCTGCAGGCAAATCGCGTCGTCGAAGTCTTTGGCATCATCGGGATCAATGGTTACGACCTGGTGGCTGCGGCAATCCGTGCGCCCGGCCCGTTCCGCCGGCGCGACTTCGTGGCCGAACGATTGCGCCTCCTGCAGCACGCGCTTCGGGAAGTGAAGGACCAGGTTGTATTGGCGGATGACCGACAGCATATCCACCCCTTCGGCCTCGGGCGGACCGAGGACCTCGATGATCTCGCCTTCGGGATTTGCGCGTTGCGATGTCCACTCGCGCAGCTCCACGACGACTTTATCGCCCAGTTGCGCCGGACGCCCGGTGTCGCGCGGCGGCGTCACGTAAATGTCATGAGTGATGCGCGGGTCGTCCGGGATAACGTAAAGGAACTCCCGGCCACGTTGCAGTGTGCCAACCAGTTGCGTGCGCGCGGGCTCCAGTACACGGACCACGCGGCCGGTGGCCTCGGCGCGCTCATTCCGCCGCGGGATGCGCGGGAGCACATCACGCCGCACCAGCACATGATCTCCGTGCATCGCGGTCGAGGTCGCATCCTGCGGGATTCGGATCGTCGGCACCTTCGGATCGTCCGCTTGCAGGAAACCTACGCCCGCCCGGTTCATCCGGATGCGGCCCGGCACGAGGTCGGCGGTGAGGGGCAGGGCATAGCGGTCGCCCTCCTTGATGCGGGCGATCTGGCCGGTCCGCTCCAACCGCGCCAGCACTTGCTCTAGTTCCCTTTGTTGGCTCGGCCGGAGCCCAAGCTGCGTCCGCAACTCCGCGGCATTTAGTGGCGTGTAATTTGGCCTTTTCAGCAGGCCTAAAATCTTGTCTTCCATATCAGATGGATTGCTCCAATTGAGGTATCGCCTATTAATATGCACGACCCCGGCACCAGGCGTCGAGACTAATCCTGTGGAGGTCCGCAGCTCACAGGGAGGCCCAATTCCGAAACCCGAAAGAAGGCCGAAATCCGAAGTCGGAATGCACAGCCGTCCGAGCAGGGAAAGAGCTATTCGACTCAAGCGCGCTTCGGATTTCGGATTTCGGCCTTCTTTCGGCCCTCGGGTTTCGGCCTTCGGATTTCCGCTCGCTCGGCTCTGCGCTGCGACACAAACAGGCTCCCTGGCAGATAAAACCGTAACGCCAGGTCCGCTGCCTTCGTCAGACCAATCCGCTTCCCCGTGACCACCGGCCCCCGTTCCCGCCGGAATTCCACCACCGCGGGATTCCGGGCAATGAACAAGGGCGAGGCGGTGTCACACAAATCAACGCCATCCAGGCCGCGGTCAATATCCATTGCCAAGCAGAGCTTGCCCGGTCCATTGGTCAAGTCCCGCGTCGCATCGACCGGCCTGCGCTCGCGCATGAACTCTTCGCCGAGCGCGACTTCCACGGCCCGAATCAGCACCGCCTCCGCCACGCCGGGCGGCCGGCACACCGCGTTCATGCAGAAATAGAAGCCGTAAATCAGATAGACATACCCGTGCCCGGGCGCGCCAAACATCACCCGGTTCCGCGCGGTGGGCCCCGGCGCCCCGTGGCAGGCGGGATCGCCAACCAGGTAGGCTTCCGTCTCGACGATGGGGCCGCCGCAGGGGCCGTTAGGAGTATTGCGGATGAGCCAATGCCCCAGCAGTGTCGGCGCTACTACTTTCGCCGACGGCTCGTAAAATCGTCTGGGGAGCGGCTTGAAGCTTCTCATGCTGCGCCGGGACTATATGGCCGGCAGACCGGAACGACAACTCTGCCATCCAGTGTCTCTTGAGAGAAGTTCAGGAGCCCCATCCGACCCGCATGCGGCCCCCCAGCCAACTGATAGCCAGGCGAATGCGACCTTAAGGCCAACAGTCAGCATGGAGTTTACAGGGGGTAAAGCACCCACTTGGGTAATGATTGGGAGGCGGAAGCGTTGGGAAAGCGTTGGAAATGCGAGGGTAATGCCGACCTTTTCGTCGGGACGACCTTTGCGGTGCTATCTTCGTTGTGCGGCGCGGCGGGAGGCGTCCTGAGCCGCCGAGCATACGAGGTCGCGCACGCCACCGGTGAGCGCATTGATGGCGGGAATGCCGGCTTTCAGCGCAGTCTGGGCGGGCTGCTGCTCAGCGGGATTTGTTTGCTGGTGGTGAAGCGGCGCGCGTTCAAGATCCAGTCAAAGGCCCCGCGGGAGCTGGTCACGGCGGCCTCAAAGAAGAAGTGGCGCGGGGTATGGCCGTGGGTGCTGGCGAATGGATTCGCGGGCCAGACGCTCGGGGTCAGTTGCATGCAATGGGCGCTGGAAAGCACGCCGGCGGGCATTGTGTTCGCCATTTTGGCGATTACGCCGATCGTTATTATCCCGTTCGCATTCGTGCTGGAGGGGGAGCGCCCCACGCCTCGCTCGCTGGTCGGCGGCGCGATCGCCGTGGGCGGCGTGATCGCTTTGGCATTGTCGCACTAGCCGCCATCCTCGTATTCTGGCGCGCGTATTGATGACCAGCACCCGACGGAGGCGATATGTTTAGTCGGTGGGTTAGGAGCGCAGCCTTTAGGCTGCAGAAACGCAGGGAGTCCGGCAAACGCTGGATTGTGGCGGTGCGCTCCGACCATCCCTGGCTCTCTGCAGCCTAAAGGCTGCGCTCCGGGCGCTTTGGTTCGCCTTCCGTGCAGCAGGCAGGTTCGAGTGTGGTCTTTTACTATCGCTATGACGCTATCCGCACACGCTGCTTCCGGCAGCACCGACATTCTGACCCCCAGGGTTGACGCTTTGTTTCAGGAGTTCAACCAGGCGGGCTCGCCCGGGGCCAGCGTGATGGTGATCAACCGGGGGAAGGTCGTGCTGGCCAAAGGCTATGGCCTTGCGAGTGTCGAGGAGAGAACCCCCTGCGGCATCAACACCAACTTCCGACTGGCGTCAGTCACGAAGCAGTTCACGGCCATGGCGGTGATGATCCTGGCCGAGCGCGGCAAGCTCTCGTTCGACGAGCGGCTCACCGACTTCTTTCCTGAGTTCCCGGCTTACGGCAACCAAATCACGCTGCGCTACCTGTTGACCCATACCTCGGGCTTGATTGACTACGAAGATGTCATTCCCAAAGGCACGGAGATTCCCGTGCTCGACCGCGACGTATTGCGCCTGTTGCTGCAGCAGGACAAGACCTACTTCCCGCCCGGGACGAAGTATCGCTACAGCAATTCAGCATACGCCCTGTTGGCTTTGATCGTGGAAGCGCGCTCGGGCAACACTTTCGCGCGGTTCCTGAGGGAGAACATCTTCCGTCGGCTGAAGATGAGCGGCACGCTGGCCTACGAACAGGGCCTGTCGGTGGTGCCCAACCGCGCTTTTGGCTACTCGCCCGAGGGGAGCGGGTTCAAGCGCACCGACCAGAGCCTGACCAGTTCCGTGCTGGGGGACGGGAGTATTTATGCGTCGGTGGCGGATCTCTACGAGTGGGACCAGGCGCTTTACGCGGACAAACTGGTGAGCAGGAAGATGCTCAAGCTCGCTTTCACTCCGGGTCCAGCCACCGAGCACCCGGACACGGGCTACGGCTTCGGATGGTTCATCGGCGAGTATCGCGGCCTCGAGGAAATCTGGCATAGCGGCAACAGCCTTGGCTTCACGACGCGCATTGCGCGCTTCCCGGAGAAGAAGTTTGCGGTCATTATCCTGACCAATCGCAACGAGGCCCAGATTGCCGAGTTCCCGCACCGGATCGCTGATTGGTATCTGTTCCCGAGCGAATAGCCCGGGTTTCTTGTGGCTTCTTGAGGGATTCTCTCCTACGGTGTGCCACCTATGAGAACAACTCTTGCGGAAACCAGCCGGGCTGGGCTGGCCAAACAAGTTGAGGACATCGTGATGTCTGCACCGGTGACGGACATCCATACTCACCTGTACGACCCCGCTTTCAAGGAATTGCTTCTCTGGGGGATTGATGATCTGCTCGTGTATCATTACCTGGTTGCCGAAGGCTTCCGCTATTTCGATTTGCCTTACGACAAGTTTTGGTCGCTATCGAAGACCGCGCAGGCAGAACTGATCTGGGACGCGCTTTTTCTCCAGCACTCGCCAGTTTCCGAAGCCTGTCGCGGCGTGCTGACTACCCTGAACGCGATGGACCTGGACGTGAAGAAACGCGACTTGCCCGTCTTGCGCGGCTGGTTCGCGAGCCAGACCGTGGACGAGCACATCACGCGCTGCATGGAGTTGGCGGGAGTGCGGAAGATCTTCATGACCAATTCGCCCTTCGACGACCTGGAACGCCCGGTCTGGGAGAAGGGTTTCCGCCGGGACGACCGCTTCGCGGCCGCGCTGCGCATCGACCCGCTGCTTTTGTCGTGGCCCGAAACCGCGCCCATGCTTGCGCGCTGGGGTTATAAAGTGGAGGCCGGTGTGCCGCCGCGAAAGACCTTCGATGAAGTGCGCCGGTTTCTGGCGGATTGGACCAAACGGGTCAGCGCCCATTATGTGATGGTGTCCCTGCCGGCGGAGTTTGAGTTCCCGGCGAAGAATATTACGACCCAATTGATCGAGCGGGCTGTGTTGCCGCATTGCCGGGAGCATGGCATGCCCTTCGCCTTGATGCTGGGCGTGCAGCGGGCCACCAATCCGCAACTGAAACTGGCGGGTGACGGCATCGGGTTGAGCAACCTGGCGGTGTTGCAGAACCTTTGCGCGGGCTACCCGGACAATAAGTTTCTGACCACCGTGCTGGCGCGCGAGAACCAGCACGAGCTATGCGTGTTGACGCGCAAGTTCCGCAATCTGCACCCGTTCGGCTGCTGGTGGTTCACGAACGTGCCACACCTGATCGACGAGATTACCCGGCTGCGCCTTGAGTTGCTGGGCTTGAGCTTCACGCCGCAACATTCCGACGCCCGCGTCCTCGACCAGATCGTTTACAAATGGCAGCACTCGCGCCGCGTCATCGCGCAAGTGCTGGTGGACAAATACTCGGATCTGGCGCGGACCGGCTGGCAGGTGAGCCGGGCGGAGATTGAGCGCGACGTGAAGGACCTGTTCGGCGGGGCCTTCGATCATTTCTGTCAGCATTAACGCATGTCTGGATTAATTGCCATTGTGGGCCGACCTAACGTCGGCAAGTCGGCCTTGTTTAACCGCATCGCAGGGCGGCGCATCGCCATTGTACACGACCAACCAGGCGTCACGCGTGACCGCATCACGGCGGAGGTGGAATGGCGCGGACGGCCCTTCACGCTCGTCGATACCGGCGGCATCGGCCTGCTGCGCCGCGAGAAAGCGAATGATGTTATCGTCACCGCAGCGCTCGAACAGGTCGAGATCGCTATCGCGGCTGCCGATGTCATCCTCCTGGTGGTGAACGTGCAGGAGGGCGTCGTGCCGCTCGACCGCGAGGCCGCCGCGCGCCTGCGTGGCAGCGGCAAACCGGTGTTGGTGGCCGTCAACAAGGTGGACACTCACCGGGCCGAGACCAGCGCCTTGGAGTTCTCCGAGCTCGGCTTCGAGCAAGTCTTCCCCGTGAGCGCGATCCACGGTGAGGGCATTGAGCCGCTGATGAATGCGGCAATGGCAATGCTCCAGGTCCGCAGTCCGGAGTCCGCAATCACCAGTGAGGCTCCGAGCGAGCCAGTAGGAGAGGGCGAGGATCAAGCGTCGCGCATCAAGCATCAAGGCCCCCTCAAACTCGCCATCGTTGGCCGGCCCAATGTCGGCAAGTCCTCGATCATCAACGCGCTCACCAATTCCGAACGGGTCGTCGTCAGCCCGATTCCCGGCACCACCCGAGACTCCGTCGATGTGCCGTTCGAAGTGGAAACCGAGGGCGTCCGCCAATCCTACGTGCTGATCGACACCGCTGGCTTGCGCAAGACGCGACGCGTGGATGATTCGATTGAGTTCTTCAGCGTCAAGCGCGCCGAAGAGTCCATCGCGCGTTGCGATATCGCCATCCTCGTTCTCGACGCGGAGACCGGCATAACCGAGCAGGACAAGAAGGTCGCCGACCGGATTGTCGAAGCACGCCGGTCTTGCATCGTAGTCGTGAACAAATGGGATCTGATTGACGATGCGGTCCGCAAGGCCCGCCTGGAGGAGATTGAGCGGCGCCGGAAGAAGGAGAACCGGAAGGCGCCCAATATCATGACGACGCTCTCCGAATTCGGGGAATGGGTGCAGAAGCATCTCTTCTTTCTCGACTACGCGCCGGTGATCTTTACCTCAGCCAAATCCGGCTTCCACCTGGATCGCCTGCTCGAGGCAGTGCGCTACGTTGCCGCCCAGTTACAACAAAAGATCCCGACGGCGATTTTGAACCGCACCCTGCAAGATGCCGTCGAACGTCGCCAGCCAGTCACAGCGCGCGGCCATCGCCTGAAGTTCTTTTACGCGACGCAAGTGAGGCAGTCGCCTCCAACCTTTCTGCTCTTCGTCAGCCGCGATGAGCTCTTCTCCGATCAGTACAAGAAGTACTTGGCCGACCAGATGCGACGCGCCTTCGGCTACGAGGGTTGCCCCAT
>PLZQ01000563.1 GCA_003152225.1 Limisphaerales bacterium
AAATCAGCGTAAGCCGGCCTGGACCCATGAGTGAATTAACGAGTTAGGGCTTAAATGTCGGACGCAAATACTGAAGTAAACCGGACGCGGGACCTGGAGCGTCTGCTGCGCGAGCGCATTGTCATTCTCGACGGCGCGATGGGGACTATGATTCAGGCCCATAAGCTGGACGAAGCCGCCTTTCGCGGCGAACGGTTTCGGGACTGGCCGCAGGATTTGAAGGGGAACAACGACCTGCTCAGCCTGACGCTGCCCCAAATCATCCAGGCCATCCACCGCGAATACCTTGAGGCGGGTGCGGACATCATCGAGAGCAACACCTTTAACTCCACCACCATCTCGCTGGCGGATTACAAGCTGGACAAGCTGGCTTACGAGCTGAACGTGGCGGGGGCGCGCAACGCCCGGGCCGCGGCGGACGCGGTCATGACGGCGCAGCCGGGCCGCGTTTGCTTCGTCGCTGGTGCGCTTGGGCCAACGGGCAAGACGGCCTCCCTCTCTCCCGATGTCCAGAATCCCGCCTACCGCGCGATTACCTTTGACCAACTCGTCGTGGCCTATTCCGAGCAGACGCGCGGGCTGCTGGACGGCGGCGTGGACCTGCTGTTGCTGGAAACCGTGTTCGATTCGCTGAACTCGAAGGCTGCGCTCTTCGCCATCGACAAGTATTTTGAGGACACTGGCCGCCGCGTCCCCGTAATGGTCTCCTTCACCATCACCGATCTCAGCGGGCGCACCCTGTCGGGCCAGACGGTCGAGGCGTATTGGAACTCCATCTCCCACAACAAACTGCTCAGCGTCGGCATCAACTGCGCGCTTGGCCCGAGAGAGATGCGGCCATTCATTGAAGAGCTGTCGGGCATCGTGGATATCTACGTCAGCGCTTATCCGAATGCCGGTCTGCCCAACCCCATGTTGCCGACCGGTTTCCCCGAGACCCCGGAGACGCTCGCCCCGCAGCTCAAGGAATGGGCCGAGAACGGCTGGCTCAATATCGTCGGCGGCTGCTGCGGCACCACGCCCGCGCATATCCACGCGATTGCCGAGGCCGTCCGCGGCCTGCCGCCGCGCGTGCCGCCGAAGGTCGAGCCGGGCACCCGGTTGAGCGGTCTCGAGCCGCTGACTATTCGCCCGGAGGCTAATTTCGTCAACATTGGCGAGCGCACCAACGTCACCGGATCGCCCAAGTTTGCGAAGTTGATTCTCGCGGGCAACTACGAAGCCGCGCTGACCGTCGCCAAACAGCAGGTCGAGAACGGCGCGCAAATCATTGATGTGAACATGGACGAGGCGATGCTCGACTCCGAGAAAGCCATGACGACTTTCCTGAATCTCGTTGCTTCCGAGCCGGATATAGCTCGTGTGCCGGTCATGATCGACAGCTCCAAATGGTCGGTCATCGAGACTGGCCTCAAGTGCCTGCAGGGCAAGGGCATCGTAAACTCGATCAGCCTTAAGGAAGGCGAAGAGCAGTTCGTCCACCGGGCAAAGCTGATCCGACGCTACGGCGCGGCGGTGGTGGTGATGGCGTTCGACGAGCGCGGCCAGGCCGATAGTTTCGAACGCAAGATCGAAGTCTGCGAGCGCTCGTATCGCATCCTGACGCAGCAGGCCGGCTTTCCACCGCAGGACATCATCTTCGACCCGAACGTTCTGACGGTTGCCACCGGCATCGAGGAACACAACAACTATGCCGCCGACTTCATCCGCACAGCGAAGTGGATCAAGGAACATCTTCCTTTCGCCCACGTGAGCGGCGGTATCAGCAACGTATCCTTCTCGTTCCGCGGCAACAACGTTGTGCGCGAGGCGATGCACTCGGCGTTTCTTTATCACGCCATCCGGGCGGGATTGGACATGGGCATCGTGAACCCCGGGATGCTGGAGGTGTATGAGGAGATTCCCAAAGACTTGCTGGAGCTGGTAGAAGACGTACTCCTCAACCGCCGGCCGGGCTCCACCGAGCGCCTGGTTCGCTTCGCCGAAAAGATCAAGCAGAAGGACGAAGTCGAAGTTGCCGAGGAGGAGTGGCGTAAGGGCACGGTCGAGCAACGCCTGAGCCACGCGCTCGTCAAAGGCATCGTCGAATACATCGACAAAGACACCGAAGAAGCCCGGCAGAAATATAGCCGCCCGCTGCTCGTCATCGAGGGGCCGCTCATGCAGGGCATGAGTGTTGTCGGCGACCTCTTCGGCTCCGGTCGGATGTTCCTGCCGCAAGTCGTCAAGAGCGCGCGCGTGATGAAGAAAGCCGTCGCCTACCTGTTCCCGTATATGGAGGCGGAGAAGGCTGCTTCGGGCAACCACCAGCCCCAGGGCCGCATCCTCATGGCCACGGTCAAAGGCGACGTGCATGACATCGGCAAAAACATCGTCGGCGTGGTTCTTGGGTGCAATAATTACGAGGTCATTGACCTGGGCGTCATGGCGCCTGCGGAGAAAATCCTCCAGACCGCCCGTGAGAAGGGCGCCGATATCATCGGTCTGAGCGGGCTGATCACGCCGTCGTTGGACGAGATGGTCCACGTCGCGAAAGAAATGGAGCGTCAGGGCTTCACCGTTCCCCTGCTGATCGGTGGCGCCACCACCAGCAAGGCGCATACCGCCGTCAAGATTGCTCCCGGTTACTCGCAGCCCGTCATCCATGTACTGGACGCCTCCCGCGCGGTGGGTGTGGTAAGTAGCCTGCTCAATCCCAGTCTCAAACCGACCTTCGCCGCAAATACTCGCACCGAATACGCCAAGCTCCGTGCGCAGCACGCCGATCAGAAAGCCAAGCCGCTGTTGACCATCGACGAAGCTCGCAAACGCCGCCCCCCCATTGACTGGAAAGCAAGCGACCTGGACAAGCCAGCCTTCACCGGAATTCGCGTCCTCGCCTCCAATCACGCATCACGCATCACGCATCACGATTCCCCCAGCACGCCCGCGCCCTCCCCAATCGCGCTAGCCGACCTCGTCCCGTTCATCGACTGGTCGCCGTTCTTCCACACCTGGGAGATGCGCGGACGATACCCGGCCATCTTGGAGAAGCCAGAGGCCAAGAAGCTCTTCGACGAGGCCCAGGAGCTGCTGAACGACATCGTTAGCCGGAAACTGCTCGCTGCGCACGGCGGGTATGGTTTCTTCCCGGCCAACGCCGTGGGTGACGATGTCGAGCTCTACACCGATGACTCCCGCACCCAGCTCCTGACCACGTTCCATTTCCTGCGCCAGCAAATGGACAAGCCCGCCGACCAGTTCAACCACTGCCTCGCCGACTACCTCGCGCCCAAAGTCCCTCAACCCTCAGCCCTCAACTCTCAACTCCCCGACTACCTCGGCGCCTTCGCCGTGAGCGCTGGTTTCGGGGTCGAGGCGCTTTGCCGTAAGTTCGAGGCTGACCATGACGATTACAACTCGATCATGACCAAGGCGCTAGCTGATCGCCTCGCCGAAGCGTTCGCCGAGTATCTCCACCAGCGCGCCCGCAACGACTGGGGCTACGGCCACGCCGAGAATCTAACCATCGAAGAGATCATCCGGGAAAAGTATCGCGGCATCCGACCCGCCGCCGGCTATCCCGCCTGCCCCGACCACACGGAGAAATGGACCCTCTGGAAGCTGCTCGACGTGGAGAAGAACACCGGCATCAAGCTGACCGAAAGCTGCGCCATGTGGCCCGGCGCGAGCGTCAGCGGGCTGTACTTTGCCCACCCTGAGTCGAAGTACTTTGCCGTCGGCAAAATCGGGCGTGACCAGGTCCTCGACTATCACCGGCGCAAACAAATGGACCTACCCGCCGTGGAGCGCTGGCTTGGGACGTATCTGAACTACGAACCCAACCCGCCCGCCCCGGCGGATTCTCCGGCCATACCAGCGTAGCTTTTGGGCCGAGTGTATGACCGGAGGGGGGGGCGACGCTCTTCGGCGGCGCCAAGTTGGCGAGCCGTACGACAAGAAGTGCCTAATTCCATCGAAGATCCTTCGAAGGACCATCGTAACAATACGCGTACAACACCGGAGCAATGCCGTGGCAGGGCGCTGCTGTCCTGAGGACGCGGAAGCTGCCCCAAACCACCGGAGCGCGCGCGGCGGAGAAGCGCGCCCGGCTCCGTATAAATACCAATTCGCCAAGGGCTTGTTTTTCCGGAAGTTGCGCCCTAGACTGTGGCTATGAAGAACGATGTGGTTCCGGTCCAGATCCGCGGTATCCTGCCCGCCAACAGTGGATGCGCGCTCTTCGTGGGCAATGACGAAAAGGTGTTCGTCATCAACGTGGAGCCGAACATGGGGGCGATCATCGGCATGTTCCTCCGCGAAACGCCCAAGGAGCGCCCCCTGACCCATGACCTCATCCAGAGCATTTTCAAGGGCTTTGCCATCAACGTCGAGCGGGTCGTTATTACCGAGCTGAAGAACTCGACTTACTTTGCGCGGCTGATCCTGGAGCAGCACAACGAAGTCTCACGCAAGATTGTCGAGATCGATGCTCGCCCCAGCGATTGCCTCGCCCTGGCGACCGCGCAGAAACGTCCGATTTACGTCTCCCATTCCCTCTTCGACCAAGTGGAAGACATGACCGAAGTGCTCGACCGCATCAACGAAAACGGCGGCGAGAACGAGTAGGTCAATGGCCCCATCTGTCCCCAAGCAGTCTGCTCCTTTGGTGCTGGTCTGCGGCGAAGATGACTTTGCCGTCAAGCAGCGCGCCAAGCAGATCTACCTCCAATGGTGCGAGGAACTGGGCGGCATGGACCACGAGATTATCGACGCCGCCGTCTCCTACAGCGGAGAAGCGCTCAAGGCCCTTGCCAAACTGCGCGAGGCCTTGCAAACCTTGCCCTTCTTCGGCACCGGAAAAGCTATCTGGCTTCAAAACTGCAGTTTCCTGAGCGATGAACGGGCCGCCACCAAGGACGTCATCGAATCGCTTGCCGCCCTCGCCGACGAGCTGAAAGAGTTTGCCTGGCAGAACGTCCGCCTGCTGATCAGCGCTGGCAAGGTGGACAAGCGCAAGGCCTTCTACAAGGCGCTGGACAAGCTGGGCACCGTCGAGAGCTTTGCCGGCTTGTCCGTGGATGACCGGGATTGGGCGGGCCAGGCGGAGGCTTGGGCCTGTAAGGGGCTACGCGCCCGTCAAAAGGAGATTTCCGACGAAGCCCTCGCAGAGCTCATCAGCCGGGTTGGGCCCAATGCTCGCCAGCTCGATAGCGAAGTCGAAAAGGTGGCGCTCTACGTGGGAGACCGCAAAGAGATCGAGTTTGACGACGTCGCGACCATCTGCGCGCGCAACAAGATGGCCCGCGCCTTCGCGCTGGGCGACGCGCTGGGCGACCGCGACCTGCCCCGNNCGCGCGATGCTCCTGCTCAAGGAGATGCTGAAGGAGGGCTGGGTAAAACCGGACATGGATTACAACCGGTTCAAAGCCCAGCTCGAGCGCGTGCCGAAGGACCAGTTGCCCGAAGACCGGCGTTTCAACCCGCTGGCGATCAACCCTTACGTGCTCTTCAAGGCCCTGCCCCAGGTGAAGCGCTACACCGAGGCTGAGCTGATTCGTGCGATGGACCTGTTGTTTCAGTGCAACCTCCGGCTCGTTTCGACGAGCCTGGATGAATCGCTCGTGGTGCAGCAGACCCTCGTGCAGATCGTCGGGGGAAAGGCATGAACATGCGGTCCGCCAAGATGCTCGTGTGGGCAGGCGAGCAATGCGCCGCCATCCGGATTATCGGGCGCGCCAATTTCACTTCGAGCGTGGATTTCAAGACCCTGATCACCGAACTCCGCCAACAGGGCTGCAGCTATTTCGTGCTGGACCTGGCAGAGTGTGTGCTCATGGACAGCACCTTTCTCGGCGTCCTGGCCGGGTTCGGACTGAAGCTCAGCAACGGTAATGGCGACCCGGGCAAGCACGGCATCGAGTTGTTCAATCCCAGCGCGCGCATCATCGAGCTGCTCGACACTCTCGGCGTGCTCCACCTCTTCAAGGTCACCGAGGGTTCCGTCAAAATGACAGAGCAGGCCGAGCCCCGCGCGCACACCCCCACAAGCTCGACCAAGGAGGAAGCAACCCGCACTTGCATCGAGGCCCATCAGACGCTAATGGACATCAGCCCGGCGAACGCGGCCAAGTTCAAGGACGTTACCCAGTTCCTGGCCGAAGGACTCAAGAAGCCCAAGAGCGGGTAACGGCAGCCTGGCCTATTCCATCCCGCCCATTCCGGGCCTCAAATTCCATTCCTCGACCAGCTCCGTTGGAATCTCAGCCAGGAAGCGAGACGGCCTCTGCATCATGTCCCCGCTGCCGCCATAGCCGGCGCGAATGAGCGGGTAGCTCAGGTACAGCTCATTCCGGGCTCGCGTGATGGCCACGTATAGCAGCCGCCGCTCCTCCTCCTCGCCTTGGGGCGTTTCCAAAGACCGGTCGGAAGGGAACAAGCCGTCGCACAGCATGATCACGAACACGACATCGAATTCCAGCCCTTTGGCCTGGTGGATGGTGGAAAGCCGCAGCCGCTCGTCGTCGGTGCTGGGGGGCTGCCCGTCTTCGGCCTCCAGATTGGTCAGCAGCGCGAGCTGCGTCAGGAAATCCTCGACGGCAGGAAACTGGCGCGCAAAGACGGCCAACTGTTCCAGGTCCTCCAGGCGCGAGCGATAGTTCGCGTAGTTAACCTTCAAGTGCTCCTCGTAGCCGGCGTCAAGCACGAGCTCAATCATCTCCCCGGCGCTCTCCTGAACGCCCTCGCCTTCCAATTGTGCCACGGTCGCCACGAATTGCGCCCAGGCCACCGCCGCCTTCTTGGGCACCATGCCCGCACAGCCTTGCAGCGCCACTGCAAGCGACCGGCGCAGTACTGCTGGCCTTGATGTCTCGCGGACGGACGACGGCTCCTCCTCTCCGTGGGGAGAGGGAAGGGGTGAGAGAGAACCAATCGCAGCCCCCTGCCCCGCGCCTCCTGCGGTCGCCTGACCGCCTATTTCGGCCTTCGGATCTCGACCTTCTTTCGGGTTTCGGGTTTCGGGTCTCGGGTTTCCCTCCCCCGCCGTCTCCTTCCCCGAAAACCTCAGCCACAGCCGCTCCGCCCCCTTGCCGCCTATCCCCGGCAGCAATTGCACCAGCCGTTTGAAGGAAAGCTCGTCGCGGGGATTCACCACCAGCTTCAGGTACGCCGTCACATCTTTGATGTGGGCCTGCTCGAAGAAGCGCATTCCGCTGGTGATGCTGAATGGGATGTTCCGTTTGGTCAGTTCGAGCTGCAGTTCCAACGCGTGAAAGTGCGACCGGTAAAGCACCGCCATCCGGTTTAAAGTCCCCCCTTCCTCGCGCAGCTCCAGCACCCGTTGGGCTACGAATGCAGCCTGCTCCCCCGCGTCGCCGCACACCACCTTGATCGGTCTTTGCCCTGCCTTGCGGGCGGGGGCCAGCTCTTTGGCGAACTGCCCCACGTTGGCGCGGATCGCGGCATTGGCGACACTGAGTATCTCCGGCGTGCTCCGGTAGTTGGTCTCGATCTTGTAGATCTTTGCCCCAGGATAGCGCTCCGGAAACTTGAGGATGTTCTGATAATTGGCACCGCGCCAAGCGTAGATGCTCTGCGCGTCATCCCCCACCACCATGACGTTCTTGTGCCGCGCCGCCAGCAGGTCGATCAGGTCGCTTTGCAGTTTGTTCGTGTCCTGATACTCGTCCACCAGGATGAATTGGAAGCGCCGCTGGTACTGCTCGCGGACCTCCTCCTGCTCCTGCATGAGCCTGAGCCAGAGCGCCAGCAGATCGTCGAAATCCATCGCGTTCGTCGCCCGCTTGCGCGCCGCGTAACGCTGCTGGATGTCCGCAACCTGCTCCGCGAGGTGTGAGAAGCGACCATACTGCTCCTCCAGAATCTCCCGGACCGATTTGTGCATATTGACAGCCAGCGAAAAGATGTTCCCCAGCATCTCCGCCTTGGGAAACAACGTCGCCTTCACATCTATTTCCGACTCCGCCAGGCACGTACTGATAAGATGCCGGGCGTCCTCCCGGTCCAGGATCGAAAAATCGCGCTCGTAGCCGAGCTGGTTGGCGTGCTGGCGCAGGACCCGGTTGCCGATGGAGTGAAACGTCCCGCCCAACAAGTGCGACAGCTCCTGCCCCAGTAAATCGGCCACCCGCCGCATCATTTCCTTGGCCGCCTTGTTCGTGAAGGTCAGAAGCAGAATCCGCTCCACCGGGATCCCCTGCTCCAGCAAATAGGCCACGCGATAAACCAGCGTGCGCGTCTTGCCCGAACCGGCTCCCGCGATTACCAGCGACGGGCCCGGCGGCGCCGTGACCGCCGCGTACTGCTGCCCGTTGAGTTCGCGGGCATAATCGATCTGCAAAGCGATCGGCGCCCGGAACGGCTGCAATACATACTCACGCGACATCCTCTAACCGTAGTTACCGCTGCCGCCGATGTCGAACTACGAATGGCCCTCTTGCCACCCCGGCGCTGCCAGCCGACGGTTTTACAAATATTAAGGCCAGTGTTGAAGCTGTCCTCGAAGTCCAGTAGAGTGCGCGCGTGATTACGTCGGATGAACAGCACCAGGCGGCGTCCCCGGCAGCCACGACGGAGGACATCCAAAAGGGCTGGAATGAGCTGAAGCTGCGGGTGGAGCAACTGGAAGCGGACCTCGGGGCTTTGCAACAGGAGAATAAGGCGCTCCGGGTCTTGCTGGAGCGCGCCATTGAGCATCGGCAGAAATCGCACAGCGAGTTGGTGAACATCCTGACCACGCTCGTAAGCAAGCTGCCGGTCAATGATATTGGGGTGATCATCTCGAAGCTGGTGGAGCACAACACCAATGTCAGTCAGGTGCTGGGGGCCATGACCAAGGTCACGGACGAAGCGGAATTGCCCCAGCCGGAGATACTAAAGACTCTGGACCGGACGAAGCGTGACTTGCTGGCTGCGGCCAAACAGGCAGCGGCGGAACTCGCCAAGCTGGATCCACCCTTGGAAAGGGAATTGCTGGAGTCGCTGAGCACCGACCCGGAACTATTCTTTTCCCCTCGGATGGTGCGGGCCAACCGCTGCTTCGCCAAGGGCCAGGTGCCGCGAGAGCGGGTTATCCGTGAGTTCGGCGAGGAGTCCCTGCTCTTCTTCAAGGATATGACCACCGATGCGAAGCTGAACCCGCGTCCGAAGCCGGAGGAGGTAGTGCTGGCGTTTCGGAATGATTTTGAAACGTTAATCCAGCAAGAGGCGGCCTGGCTACCAAGCAAACGACCGCACTTGGAGGCTCTTTACCAACAGATTCAGCGGAGCAAAGCCCATACGGGCCAGGCGCGGGCACAAAAGAACGCCTTCCAGCGGCTGTCGTTTGTTATCGAACTGCTCCACTATTATGAGCATCAAAACACGGAAGCGCCGGACGTGATATTCGCGCAGCGCCTGCCGACTTTGGTGGAGCAGTTGGGAGTCGCCGGGGCCCAAGCACCCCTGGATGAGAAGCTGATCCAGCAGGTCGAGGCGTTGTCGGCATTTGTCATCAACCCGGACCACTGGCTCATGATCGTGAACAACGTCGGGAAGGGCGGCGGGGCCGGGAAAACGCTCAAGTACGTGCTGCGGCTGCGTGGCGAGCGAGTGGCCGAGTTGAATCAGGTCGTGACCGAGTTTGTGCGCCATATGATTCCGCCGCCGCCGGAGACGCCACCCTCGTCCCAGGTTTTGGCCCCGGTTTTGCGGCTGTTGCGCCCCGAGGTGCAGCGCCGGGTGGCCAAGGCCATCATGCACTATGATCGGATTCCAAAGGCCGACGCCAAGGCTCTGGGAAAAGCGCTCGGGGCTGAACTGGGTCTGGCTAGCCTGGAGGAGGAAGCCCCGGCGCAGAACGCACTGTCGCCCGAGGCGGAACGTCAACAGGCGTGGGCCAAGATCAAGGAACTCATCGCGAGGCGAACGGACGCGGCGGCCATTGCCAGTGTGATTCGCGACCGTTTGCACGCGAAGTATGATGCCGATGAGATCCGCCAGAGTTGGATCACGCTCACCGAATCCGACCCTATGTCCTTGATAAGAATCTGCTGTCAATTGCCGTATCGCGCCGATGGAAAAACCGATCCCATCGCGCGCACGGTGATGGAAACCTACGTGACGCGGATGACGCATGAGAAGTACGCCAGCACGTATCACAAGATAGTCAACAGCCTGCGGACTATGTTCCATGCGAAAGCAGATAGCCCGACACTGCTCAATTTTGTGGCCCTGGTGAAATGGGCCAGCTCAGACGCGGCACTTAGGCTGTGTGCCGATGTCGGCATGCCGGAGCCAGCGCACTAGGCAAGACCGAGCATGAAGCACACGATGGGTACGATTGAAGTTGATGGATTACTTTGTTCGGGCAGAAACCCCTTGACCCATTTGAACCGGTTCCGTGTAATCTCCTCTGTCAATGAACTGCGTCACCCTCATGAAACGAATACTCCCCGCACTTTTTGCCACCCTTGTCGCCAGCACCATGTTCGCCCAGAGCATCGATTTGCCGGCTCCGCAGAAATCCGGCGGCCTGCCCCTGATGGATGCTTTGGCAAAGCGGTCCACCAGCAGAGAATTCGACTCCCGGGAATTAGCTCCCAGCCAACTTTCCAGTTTGCTTTGGGCGTGCTTTGGCATCAATCGGCCGGACGGCAAACGTACCGCCCCGTCGGCCAAGGACTGTCGGGAAACCAGCATCTATGTGGTCCTGCAGAAGGGAGCCTATCTTTACGATGCCAAAGCCAATCAGCTCAATCTGGTAACAGCCGAGGACGTGCGGAGTTTTGCGGCAACCCAGGCCTTTGCCACCAACGCTCCGGTCACCCTGGTCTTCGTCGCCGACTTGGCCAGGATGGGGACAACCAACGTCGAGGAGAGCGTGCGTTTCGCCAGCATTGATGTCGGCTACATCTCACAGAACGCGTATCTCTTCTGCGCCTCGGAAGGTCTGGCTACCGGAGCCCGGGCTTCCGTGGATAAGAAGGGGCTGGGCAGGAAGTTCAAATTGAGGGCTGACCAGATGATTGTCCTGGCGCAGTCAGTCGGATATCCGAAGCGCTGAGCTGCACCCATGCAGCAGAGCGCCCCAAATATACCCCGATCAACGCAGCGCGGCAGCAGATGACCCGCGCGAAGCGCCTCGCGATCAAGCCGCTTCGGGAACCGCCGCCTACTACAGCTTCGCCAGCGTGGCTTTGACTTCGTTGAAGTTCGGCAACTCCTTCGGGCTGGGGGTTTGCTCGCTGTATTGCACAATCCCGCTCTTGTCGATCACGAAGGCAGCGCGCGCGGCGGTATCCCCTATCCCGGCCAGCATAGGGAAGACGACGTTGTAATTCTTGATCACTTCCTTGTTCAGGTCGCTGGCCAGCGTGATGCCGATCTTCTCTTTCTGCGCCCAGGCTTCCTGGGCGAACGGGGTGTCAACGCTGATCCCGATGACCTCGGCGTTAAGGTTGCCATAGGCGTTCAGGCCGCTGGTGATATCACACAATTCCTGCGTGCAGACGCTGGTGAAGGCCGCCGGAAAAAAGAGCAGGACGGTGTTCTTCTTGCCGAGATTGTTGCTGAGCTTCACGTCCACCA
>PLZQ01000142.1 GCA_003152225.1 Limisphaerales bacterium
TCCATGTAGGCGGTCATGCCGGTGAAGTCCCCAGCGAAGCCGACCAGACGAATGTTGCGGGCGGGACGTTTGCCCTCGAGAATTTCGACTCGCAATTCGTCGCCCACCCGCGCGCCGAGCACTTCCGCCAGCTTCTGGGAGACGACGAGGCCCTCCGGCGGGAGCGGGATCAAGTGATCGTGGTCATCCAGCACGCGGTTATGCAATCCGTTCGCAGGGATGCCCTGGATGCCCACCTGCCGGCGCAGATGGCCGAAGCCGATCCGGGCGTAGGCATTTCGGAACGGTTCGACGGTTACCACGCCCGGCAATTGGCGGAATAAATCGTTCACCTGGACACTAGCCGGTTCGACCAGGCCGATCCCCAAGTCCTGGCGCTGGATGGTGTCCCACTGGGTATCCAGAATTTGGGCCACGCTATCCCGGAAGCCGTTGGGCACGATGAGAATGCTCGTGGCCAGCGCCAGGCCGGCAATGGTGAAGAGCGCCTGCATGGGTCTGCGCTCGAGGTTGCGGACGGCGATGCGGAAGGTGTGCGAAAGCAGGTGGGCGATGCCGGTGCGCTCGACGAGGGCGGGCCGGTAATTGGCCGGCGGCTCGGGCCGCATCGCCTCAGCCGGCGGGAGGCGCGCCGCCCGGCGGACCGCGCTGAACACGCCCGCCGTGGCCGCCGCAGCGCAGACCAGCAGCGCCAGTGGAAAGGCGGTGCGATCGGCGCGAAAGGCGAGGTCGGGGAACCGGAAGAAGGCGTGATACATCAACACCAGCCGATGGCCCAGCAGCATCCCTCCACAGCCCCCCAATACCGTGCCGCCCGCAACGATTACAAAGGCAAACTTGAGATAGTGGACCACGATCTGCCGGTTGGTGAAGCCAAAGGCCTTCATGACAGCAATCTGCTCCCGCTGCAACGTCAGCAGCCGCGACAGCACCGCATTGATCATGAACGCCGCCACACTCAAGAACACTACCGGGAATCCAATAGACATCGTCTGCAGCACTCTGATTTCATCCGAGACCCGGATGTGCGAGGGATGATCGGCTCGCCCGTAAGCGCCGCGTCCACCGTATTGCGTCAGCAGGCGGTCCAGCTCCGCGATGACGGGACGCTCCGTCGCACCCGGCTCAAGCGTGAGCGACAGGTAGTTGAACGCGCCGTATAGGTCAAAGGCGGTCGCCAGCTCCTTGTAGGGCATCCAAAAGGTCCCGTAAGTGCGAGCATCCGGCAGGGCGGCGCCGGGCCGCGATTCGAAGATGAATTCGGGCGACAGCACGATGCCCGCGATTTTAAATTGCTGGCGACGGCCATTGAGCAGCATGGCGAGCAGGTCGCCGGGATGCAGGTCATTGGCCTCCGCGAAGGCCTCGCCGACGAGCACTTCGCCGCGACTGCCCGGGGCCAGCCACCGGCCCGTGCGCAGGAAGAGCCGGTTCAGCTCCGGCGGAGCGAAGTCCGGCAGCGACCGCATCATGCCGCTGGCCGGTTCATCGAGCGCGGGGAGGTCCAGGGTGACTTGCACCGAGATGCCGGGCTGGACTGTGGCTACGCCGGGGATTTCCTTAATGCGATCGGCGAGGGCGTTCGGGGCGCGCTTCATGTGCACGAAGACCTCAGCGAACCGGTTGGCTTCGTAGTATTCGCGGCGGGTGGTTTCGAGGGAGAAGATCAGGCTCCGCGCCATGATCATCATGGCCAGGCCACAGCCCATCACCATCGCCACGGCGAAAGCCTGGCCCTTCATCCGGCGCAAATCGCGCCATAACTTGCGGTCAAGATGGCTGATCATTACCAGTTTGCCATTTGCGATTGGCCATCTGCCATTGTCCGATTGTCATGGTAGCTGAGCATCACCAGTTCAAAGAGCTGGCCGGAACCGGGTGCTCATTCGCCCGCAGGTGATGCACGTGGCCATCGGACAAATGAATCACCCGGTCAGCCATGTCGGCCATGATGGCGTTGTGGGTGATGATGACGGTGAGCGTGCCCAGCTCGCGATTCGCGCGCTGAATGGCCTCGAGCACCACGATGCCCGTGCGCACATCGAGCGCGCCGGTCGGCTCGTCGCACAGCAGGACTTCGGGGCGCTTGGCGATGGCCCGCGCAATGGCCACGCGCTGCTGTTCGCCACCGGACAGTTGCGCCGGGAAGTGGTCCAGCCGCCCGCCCAGGTTCACCATTTCGAGCGCCGCCTCGGCCGGCATGGGGTCGCGCGCGATCTCGGTGATCAGCCCTACGTTCTCCCGCGCTGTCAGGCTGGGGATGAGGTTGTAGAACTGAAAGACGAACCCCACCGTGTCCCGGCGGTAGCGGGTCAGTGCCGTTTCATCAATGGTCGTGAGGTCTTGCCCGCGGTATTGCAGCTCGCCCGCCGTTGGCACATCCAGCCCGCCCAGATTGTTAAGCAGTGTGGTCTTGCCACTGCCCGACGGTCCCAGCAGCACCACCAGCTCGCTTGCATACAGGTCAAGGTCCACTCCGGACAGGGCTCGCACCTCGGCGGCCCCGGTCCCGTAAACCTTGGTCAGGCCGCGCACCCGGAACACCGGTTGCCGCGCGACGCTGGGAGGAGATTCTGGCGATTCAGGCACTGGTTAGATTCTTGGCTCCGGTTGCCTGCGTGTCAACCGTGGTCGCGCTGTGGGACTCGGAGTGGGCGTTCCTCAACACCGCCACCAAGGCCCAGGAGCGCAGCCTTCAGGCTGCAGAAACGTGACACTTACGGGACGCGTGGAGGTTTGCCGGTGGCGTAGCGTAATCCTATGTTTCTGCAGCCTGAAGGCTGCGCTCCTGGGCAATCGTCCGGCATCTGGACTACATGGTGGCAGTAACAGGATGCGCCCGCTCAAAGCCATCGACCCTGCCCCATCCACGGAGGATATCTGGCGTTACCCCCCTTTCTCTCTCGATTGTTCCTCGATTGGTGCTNNGGTGCTCGATTGTTCCTCTACTTCTAGCGGGACTAGAGCAGTGGCCGGGCGCGGGACTGACGGCTGGCCAGGATGGCGGCGCCCAGCGCACCGGTGTATTGGGGGAGGGAGGAGACACACACGGCACAGGACAAAGCTGTTTCTAGTGCACGGACCATGCCGGATTGCAGCGCTACCCCACCGGTGAAGCAGACGGGCGGCGTGACGGCTCTGCCGGCCAGAGTCGCGACGCGCTGGGCAATGGCGTTCTGCACGCCGGCGGCAATGTCGGCTGGCGCGACGCCTTCGGCCAAGAGCCCAATGATCTCCGTCTCAGCAAAGACGACGCACATGCTGCTGATGAGGGCGGCTTTGCGGCTGTCACGGCTGAGGTCTCCCAGCGTGGAGAGATCGACGCCGAGCCGCGTGGCGACGACTTCAAGGAAGCGGCCACTGCCCGCGGCGCAACGGTCGTTCATGGCGAAATCCCGCACGCGTCCGCCGTCTTCGAGGGTGATAAACTTGCTGTCCTGACCGCCAATCTCGACGATGGTGCGGACTTCCGGCGCCAGGTGGTGCACGCCCTGGGCATGGCAGGTGATCTCCGTGATGGTCGTGTCCGCGAACTTTATGGCGTTCCGTCCGTAGCCCGTGGCAACGATGGCTTTGACTGCGGCGCGGTCCACGTGCGCGGTCTGGCAGGCGCGGTCGAGCAGTTCGGCGGCCAGGCGCTGTTGTTCCACGCCCTGATCGGCGAGGGTGGAGCCGAGAACGCGCGACTGCTCGGTATCGAACAGCACGACTTTAGTCGCCCGTGAGCCTGCGTCGATGCCGGCGTAAATCATACAGCCGTCAGCCAGCCTTCGCCCGCCCCGTCTCGAACAGCGCCTCAACCCGCGCCGTGATACGGACGGAGTCAGAGGGCGAGTAATCGGTGGTGATCTTCAGATAGGGCACGCGCAGTTCTTCCTCGGCGAGCTTGCGCACCTGCCAGGACTCGACGTCGTAAGTGAGGCAGGCCTGCCAGACGAGCTCGATCACACACTGTGGCCGGAACTTCGCCGCCAAAGCGCGCAGGGATTGGAAGCGGCGCGGGTTGGGCGTCATGACGGAGCACGGGAGGTGGTAATACTTCTTGGCGATGGCCCGGATGGGGTCTGACTCGCTGTCCAGATCCACGTCTTCGAGAATCGGTTTGAGCCCGGTGCAGTTCTCCATGCAGACGACGACTGCCCCGACGTTCTCGATCAACTCGAGCACCCGCTCGGCGCCATGGGCCAATGGGACGCCGGTCAGCAGGACACGGACGGGGGAAACGTGATTCGTGAAACGTGAAACGTGATTAGGAGTCTGAGCGCTGCCGGAGGTGCCTCCGTAGCGCTCCAGTGCGTGTTCGTATTGTTGCAGGTCGGCCTCGACGCCGGAGATGATGCTCTTGAAGTCCAGCAATTGCCGGCCAGTGAGCGGCGGCGTCTCCAGCGTCATGAGGTCGGCCAACTGGCGGCGCAGGCTGCGCTCGCGGTTCATCAGTTGGATGGCCTGGATGAGCTTGGCCTCGGTGATATCCGTGGCATACCGGGTGGCCAGGTGCTGTTGGAACTTCCGCAGCTCCAACACCCAATGTTCAAGCGCGTCGGGTGCTTCGGCCTTCTGCGGCAGTTCGAGCACATACATTGGCTTGGAAGCGCCCATCAGCTCGAACATCTTCTTCTTGCCGTCGCAGGTGGTCTCCGCCACGACCAGATCAGCCCAGTTCAGGAATGGATTCTTGCCAGTGACGTGATAGCCGAAGGTGGATTTGATCAGTGGGCAGAGATTGGCCGGCAGGTGCTGTTCGGCGGCAGGGATGGTGGCCGCAGATCCGCCGCACAGGCACACCGGCACTCCGCCCGCCGCCAGAATGATCTCACGCGGGGTGAACTCGCACATGATCCCTACGATGGGCCGGCCCGCACCGTGAGCGGCTTCGGCATAGTCGTAGCAGTGATCGATCATGCCGGCGAACCAAACCAGTGGGTCAGACGACTCATTGGGTGCCGCTGATGATTGTTGGCTACGATCACGAATCATGGTTTCAGGTGCCGGCAGAATGCCTGTTGGTGCGAGTGAACTCAAGCACTGCCGGAACCAGGAGGATCGGGCTCCGTCTTGGCAGTTGGACCGCCGGTCTCCGACCTGGCGAATTGAGAACTCGCATGTGCGGCGCCGGGTCGGAGGCCAGCGCTCCGCTGGGATTGGCCGGTTACGGCTGTTGTTTCCTCCCAGTCCTGCTACCGTCGGCCGCATGAGTTCCCGACGTGTCATGGTGGCAGGCGGTGGGGCGGCCGGCTTCTTTGCGGCCGTTACCTGCGCGCAAGCCGCGTCCGGCGTTGAGGTCACCTTGCTCGAAAAGGGGCCCCAATTCCTGTCCAAAGTGCGCATTTCGGGAGGCGGGCGCTGCAACGTCACCCATGCCTGTTTCGACGCGCGGGAGTTCGCGGCCCATTATCCCCGCGGCGCGCAGGCGCTGATCGGTCCGCTCAAGACCTTTCAAGCAAGTGATACGGTGGCATGGTTCGAGGCCCGAGGCGTGAAGCTCAAGACGGAAAGGGACGGGCGCATGTTCCCCACGACCGATTCGTCGCAAACGATCATTGACTGCCTGTTGGGGGAGGCTAAGGCCGCCGGTGTGAAGCTGATTCTGAATCGTGGCATCGAATGCGCGACCCGGCGGCAGGAGGGCGGGTTCGTACTGAAGCTGTCCGGCGGAGAAACGCTCGAATGTGATCGCTTGCTGCTGGCTACGGGCGGCTGCCGCGTCCCGGCTTTGGGACAGTTGGCGGTCTCGCTCGGCCACACCCTGGAGCCGCCGGTGCCGTCGTTGTTCACGTTCCACCTCGAGACGCCGTGGCTGCGGGAACTGGCCGGGGTTTCCGTCGAGGCGGTGGAAGCCGCAGTGCCGGAGACGGGATTGTGCGAGCGAGGCGCGTTGCTACTGACGCACTGGGGCGTGAGCGGTCCGGTGATACTGCGCTTATCGGCGTGGGGGGCGCGGGAGCTGCATGGTCTCGATTACCGGTTCCCGCTTCGCTTGAATTGGCTGCCGCACCTTGGTGTGGAAGCCCTGGCAGGCCAGCTTCAGTCGCGCCGCGCCGCGCAGCCCGCGCGTTTTGTGATCAACACGCCTATCGCGCCTTTGACGGCCCGCCTCTGGGAACGGCTGGTGCGGGCGGCGGACATTCCGGGCGGCACCCGCTGGGCCGATCTTTCCCGGGCCGGGCGGCACCAGCTTGTTCAGCAATTGCTCGGCACCGAGTTGCCGGTGACCGGCAAGAGCCTTAACAAGGATGAGTTCGTCACCTGCGGCGGCGTGCGCCTGAGCGAAGTGAATTTCAAGACCATGGAGAGCCGCCTCTGCCCGGGACTCCACTTCGCGGGCGAACTGCTGGACATTGACGGCATCACGGGCGGCTTCAACTTTCAGGCGGCCTGGACTACCGGTTGGCTCGCCGGTCAGGCTATGGCGGAGCAGGGGCGCCCGTGAAGAATGACGATGCTATGCAGTCCATCTTTGTGGCCAAAGGGCAAATGATGCCAGCGTAGGCAAGAAGGCCGATCCCGCCAGGGTCTCTCGGGATGGATGGACCTTCGCAGGCTGGGAACCGCCCGGTTCATCGCTGTTTCCGATGGAATGGTTACTGGGCTTGCCAGAAGGATCACGCGCCAAGCGGTGCACCGCCTCTGGCCCTTTACCCGTCTTCCGCGTCTCGGCGACCCATCCGAACCCTGATTGGCATCCCAAACCGTAAGCCAGGAAACCCGGCGTTGCTCGCCCGTAACCCTCTACTGTTCCTCTAGTATTCCTCTAGTATTCCTCTAGTATTCCTCTAGTTTTCACGTCATTTCGAAGGAAAAGATTTGGTTGCGGCCTGGCGGTCGCCAAAACAATCTTGCGGCATGAAGCGAATCTCCTGGCCGGCTGGTCTCCTCTTTCCTGTCTTTGCGTTGCTCGGCGCCGTGCCGGGCATGGCGACTGCCGGTGATCGCGCCGCACAGAATGACCAGTGGCTGGGTGATTACTTTCGCGCGCAGACCGATACGATTGGGAGCCGGTGCCTGGCGGATGTTCGTTCGCTGGAGGATTGGCAGGCGCGGCGGGGCGAGTATCGGCGGCAATTGCAGGAGATGCTCGGCCTTTGGCCCCTGCCGGAGCGGACGGACTTGCAGCCGGTCATCACGGGCAGGCTGGAGCACCCGGAGTTCACCGTGGAGAAACTGCATTTCCAGGCGCTGCCGAAGCTGTATGTCACGGCGAACCTGTATTTGCCGAAGAACCAGGCGGGACCGGCGCCGGCGATTCTTTACGTGTGCGGCCACAGCCGGGTCATGACGAATGGGATTAGTTGTGGGAGCAAGGCAGGTTACCAGCGGCACGGGGAATGGTTTGCCCGGAATGGCTATGTTTGCCTGATGATTGACATGCTGCAGTACGCCGAGATCCAGGGTCGGCATCGCGGCACCTACGGTGAGGGGCGTTGGTGGTGGAACAGCCGCGGCTATACGCCCGCCGGGGTCGAGGCGTGGTTCGGCATCCGCGCGCTCGATTACTTGTGCGCTCGTCCCGAGGTGGACCCGCAGCGCATCGGCATGACGGGACGGTCGGGCGGCGGCTCCTACACGTGGACGGTCGCGGCGCTCGATGATCGCGTCAAGGTGGCGGCGCCGGTCGCAGGGATGACTGATCTCCGGAACCAGGTGGTGGACGGCGCCATCGAGGGCCACTGCGACTGCATGTTCTTCCCGAACACTTACCGGTGGGACTTCCCGCAGGTGGCAGCGCTCCTCGCGCCGCGCCCGTTGTTGATCGGCAACTCGGACAAGGACACGCTGTTTCCATTAGATGGCGTGGTGCGGCTCTACACGCAGACGCGGCGCATCTATCAACTCTACGGCAAGACCAACCAGCTTGGCTTGCTCATCACGGAGGGTCCGCACGCGGATACGCAGGACTTGCAGTTGCCGGTGTTCCGCTGGTTCAACCGCTTTCTCAAAGGCCAGGACCCGCTGATTGAAATGGCGGCCAAAGATTTCTTCCTGCCCGATCAACTCCGGGTGTTCGATAAGCTGCCGGAGGACGAGATCAATACGCGGATAGACGACCTCTTCGTGCCGAGGGCCGCGCTCCCCAATTCCCCGACCACCCCGGCGGAGGCCAAGCAACGGCAAGCAGCATACTTGAACGCGCTGCGCGATAAGGTCTTCGCCGGCTGGCCCGCGGAGGGCGGGGCGATCACGCCAGAGCTGATCGAGCAATCGAAGGGGGACGGGCTTCGCTGTCAGACCTACACATTCAACAGCCAGCCGGAGGTGAGCCTGCGCCTGCTGGTGCTGCAGGACGCCAAAGTGAAGAAGCCCGAGCAGGTCCTGCTGACGGTGCTCGACACGGAGAGTTGGACCAACTCGCCTGCCAAGTGGATATGGCTGGGCAGCGGCACAGCGGCGGAGAGGGCGGACTTGCAGCAGCAGATGCGGACTCGCAAGCTGGCGTTGGCCTTCTTTGCCCCGCGCGGCGTCGAGCCCGGCACATGGCCAAGGGACTCAAAGAAGGCGACCCAGACCCGGCGGCGGTTCATGCTATTGGGCCAGACGCTCGACAGCATGCGGGTCTGGGATATCCGGCGCGCCGCCCAGGCGATCAAGGCACTGCCGGTCTTCAAGAAGACGCCGCTCCATGTGCGCGCGCAAGGGCAGATGGGCGTCAACGCCGCCTATGCCACCTTGTTCGAGCCGGGAATCCAGAAGCTGAAGCTGGAGGGTCTGCCGGCTTCCCAGGCGGAAGGGCCGGATTACCTCAACGTGTTAACGGTATGGGATCTACCCCAGTTGTGGGACGCGCTGGGCGAGCGGGCAGGGGAGTGACCCGACTCTTTATAGGATTGATAGTTCCGCAGGGGTGCAGCAATTTCGGGGGATGCGAATTGTAAGGTCGGTGGCCGCCATGCAGCGTCTCGCCCGAAGCTGGCAGCGGGCTGGGGTACGCGTGGGTCTTGTGCCGACGATGGGATACTTGCACGCCGGGCACATAAGCCTGGTGCACCGTGCCCGCGCCCTGGTTGGGCGACGCGGGCAAGTGGTCGTCAGTATTTACGTCAACCCCACGCAGTTTGGCCCGAAGGAGGACCTCTCGCGGTATCCGCGGGACCTGGCGCGCGATGCTCGGTTGTGCCGGGAGGCCGGCGTGGATGTCATCTTCGCGCCGGACGATCAGCAGATGTATCCGCGTGGCGAGGAAGGCGGTTTCAGCACGTTCGTCGCCGAAGAGACCCTCTCCCGCGGCATGGAAGGCAAGTCGCGGCCAACCCATTTCCGCGGAGTCACCACGGTAGGCGCCAAGCTGTTCAACATCGTGCAGCCGGAGCTGGCGGTCTTCGGCGCCAAGGATTTTCAGCAGGCCGCCATCGTGAAGCGCATGGTACGCGACCTGAACTTCCCCTTGAAGATCGTCGTGGCGCCGATCCAGCGCGAGGCAGACGGTTTGGCCATGAGTTCCCGGAACAAGTATCTCATCGGCGACTTGCGCGCCCAGGCGCTGGTGCTTTCGCGCACCCTCGCAAAGGCCCGGGCCGCGGTGCGCAAAGCATCCCAGCCCCTTTCGGCGGCGCGGCTCAAAGCGGAGCTGAAGCGCTTCATTGAGCGAGCGCCAGCCGCACGTGTCGATTATGTGGAATTCTTCGAGCCGGACACGCTGGTGCCGGTGCCGAACGTGACGCGCGGCGCGCAGATGGCGCTGGCGGTGTTCATCGGCAAGACACGGTTGATTGATAACGCACACCTATGAAGCAGTTTGATTATCTTGTCCTGGGCAGCGGGCTCGCGGGGCTATCGTTTGCCTTGAAAGTCGCGCCGTACGGGCGCGTCGCGATCGTCACCAAGAAGGACCGCGCCGAGTCGAACACCAACTACGCCCAGGGCGGCGTCGCCTCCGTCACGAGCAAGGAGGATTCCTTCGAGCTGCACGTGCGCGACACGCTCGAAGCGGGCGCCGGCTTGTGCAAGGAAGCGGCCGTGCGCACGATCGTCGAGGATGGCCCGGCGCGCATTGCGGAGCTGATCGAGCTGGGTATGCAATTCACCGAACGCGAGATTCCCCTTTCGCACGGCGCGCGGGAGCTCGACCTCGGTCGGGAGGGCGGCCACTCGAAGCGCCGCATTCTTCATGCGAAGGACATCACCGGCCGCGAGATCGAGCGTGCCTTACTGGCGGCTGTGGCCGACCAACCGAACATCACGATCTTCGAGAACCACCTTGCAATCAATCTGATCACCAGCCAGAAGCTCGGGTACAGTGGCGACAACCAATGCCTGGGCGTCTATGTGCTCGACAAGCAGTCCGGGCACGTCGAAACCTTCGCCGCCCCAGTCACGCTGCTCGCCACGGGCGGCTCCGGGAAGGTGTATCTCTACACCACCAATCCGGACATTGCGACCGGCGACGGGATAGCCATGGCCTGGCGTGCGGGCGCGGCGGTGGCCAACATGGAGTTCGTCCAGTTTCATCCCACCTGTCTCTACCATCCCAAGGCGAAATCGTTCCTGATCAGCGAAGCGGTGCGCGGCGAGGGCGGCGTGCTCAAGAGCATCGAAGGCGTTGAGTTCATGGAGAAGGTGCACCCGCTCAAGTCGCTGGCGCCGCGGGACATCGTCGCCCGCGCCATCGACAGCGAGATGAAGAAGAGCGGGGCCGATTATGTGTTGCTGGACATCACGCACAAGCCGGCCCGCTTCCTCATCGACCGCTTTCCGAATATCTATAAGACCTGCCTCAGCTATGGCATCGACATCACCAAGGAACCGATTCCCGTCGTGCCCGCCGCGCATTACCAATGCGGCGGCGTGCTGACGAATGTGGATGGCGAGACGGACATTGCCGGCCTGTATGCGGTCGGCGAGGTCTCCTGCACCGGGCTGCACGGCGCGAACCGGCTGGCGAGCAATTCCCTGCTCGAAGCGCTCGTTTGCTCCCATCGTGCCGCGCAACGAGCCGTGGCGAACAAGCCCAAGCCCGCCGAGTGCAAGATCCCGCCCTGGCACGCTGGCAATGCCAGCAACGCGGACGAAATGGTGGTCGTGTCGCACAACTGGGACGAAATCCGCCGGATCATGTGGGATTACGTGGGCATTGTCCGCACGAACAAGCGCCTGCAACGCGCGCAGAAGCGCATTGCCAACTTGCAGGCGGAGATCCAGGAGTATTACTGGGATTTCATTGTGACCAGCGACTTGCTGGAGCTGCGCAATATCGCGACCGTGGCGGAGCTGATTATCGCCTGTGCCCTCCGGCGCCCGGAAAGTCGGGGGCTGAATTACAACCTCGACTATCCCAACGCCAACCCCGAGTGGGCACAGCGCGACACGGTTCTCAGAAAAGGGCCTTAACCGGGAAGGGAACCCATGCGAATCCTCGTGGTGGAGGACGATAAGAAGATTGCCACTTTCGTTGTTAACGGCCTGAAGCAAAGCGGCTACGCGGCGGATCATTCCGCCGACGGCGAGAGCGGCCTGATCGCGGCACAGTCCATCTCCTACGACGCCGCGGTGGTGGACATCATGCTGCCCAAGCTCGATGGCTTGAGCCTCATCCAGCAACTCCGCGCCAAGGGCGTGCGGATGCCCATCCTGATCCTCAGCGCCAAGGCCTCCGTGGACGACCGCGTCAAGGGCCTTCAGGCGGGCGGGGATGATTACCTGACCAAGCCGTTCGCCTTCTCTGAGCTGCTGGCCCGCATCCAGGCGCTGATTCGCCGCTCCACCCAGGCCACCGAGCCCACTCGCCTGGTCGTGGGCGACCTGACCCTGGATTTGCTCACGCGCGATGTGCGGCGCGGGGAGGAGCAGATCGAGCTCCAGCCCCGCGAGTTCGCCCTGCTCGAATACCTCATGCGCAACGCGAATCGCACGGTCACCAAGACCATGATCCTCGAACACATCTTCGACTACAGCTTCGATCCACAGACCAACGTCGTGGACGTTCTCGTCCATCGCCTGCGCAGCAAGGTGGATAAGGACCGGGGGATGCTGCACACCATCCGGGGAATCGGCTATGTCCTCCGGCCTGCTTGAGTCGCTGCGCCGCAACATCGGGCTCCGGCTGAGCCTGTTGTATGCGCTGATTTTCACCGTGAGCGGCGTCGCATTGCTGGCACTCGCCTACTACCTGCTGGCCGCCGCCATCGGCAGCAAAGACCGGGAAGTGCTCGAAGCCCGCCTCAAGGAAGCCGCCGTCGTCTATGAAGCAGGCGGAGTCAACGCGTTGCGCGGCTGGGTGCGCAGCCAACCGGTCCCGGTGCAGAACACCATGTTCGTCCACCTCGTCAACCCCCTAAACGGCACCGACCTGCTCATCAGCGCGCCTGAGGACTGGGTAGCGCTCAAAGATGTGCCCGGCTTTGAAGGCTACCTCCAAAGGCAGTATCTTCGCATTCCCAAGAACGCGGAGCGAGACTACACGCTGGGCCGCGTCGAGCTGCCGGGGCGCTGGGTCTTGCAGATCGGCCAGACGACGAATAGCCGCGAAGCCCTCTTGAACCCCATCCGCCGCAGCTTCCTCTTCGTTGGCAGCGTGACCATCGTCCTCGGGTTCCTCGCCGGCGCGTTCTTCGCCCACCGCGCCATGCGGCCCGTCCGGCAGATCGTCGCCACCGCCCGCTCCATCATTCGTACCGGCCAGCTCGATGCCCGTGTGCCCGTGCGCCGGTCGAACGATGAGTTCGACGAACTCGTGCGCCTGTTCAACACACTGCTCGATAAGAACCAGGCGCTCATCCGCGCCATGCGCGAGTCGCTCGACAATGTCGCCCACGACCTGCGCACGCCGTTGGCTCGCTTGCGCGGCATGGCCGAGGCCGCCCTGGAGCCCGGGGCGGAACCTGCCGCCACGCGGGAGGCCTTGGCTGATTGCCTCGAAGAATCCGAGCGCGTCCTCAGCATGCTGAACACCCTCATGGACATTACGGAAGCCGAAGCCGGGATGATGACGCTCCAGCGGGAGCCGGCGGACCTTTGCCAGCTCGCCCGCGAGGTAGTCGAGCTCTATGAATACGTCGCCGAGGAGAAGAAGGTGGCCGTTCGCACCGAACTGCCCGCCCCCTGCGAAGCCCCCGTGGACCGCACCCGCATGCGCCAGGTCTTTGCCAACCTCCTGGATAACGCCATCAAGTACACCCCCGCCGGCGGCAGCGTCACCATCTCGGTGCGCGACGAGACCGGTCGGGCAACCGCGCACTTCCGCGACACCGGCATCGGCATCCCCTTCGAGGAGCAGGACAAGATCTGGTCACGCCTCTACCGGGGCGACAAAAGCCGCTCCCAGCGCGGCCTGGGTCTCGGGTTGAGCCTGGTCAAAGCCGTCGTCGAAGCCCACGGCGGCAAAGCCACCGTCTCCAGCCAGGCAGACCAGGGCGCGGAGTTCACCATCACCCTCCCGAAGCAAAACCAAGCGGGGTAGACGCGGGAAGCTCGAAATCCTAAATCCGAACCAGGAGCCGCACCAGAAGGCAACAAGCCCGCCGGAAGAAGCTTCTTTCGGATCTCGGATTTCGGAATTCCTTCGGATTTCGACCTTCGGATTTCGGAATTGGATCGGACCGGGATGCCTTGAGGATCGCATGAGGGTGGCTTTGGTGGAGCCTTGGGGTCGCATTGAGGTAGCATTGGGGTGGCTTTGGGGTGCCTATCGCTTGGCTATCAACACGCTTTGAGGTGGCTTTGATGTCGCATTGATGTCGCATTGATGTGGCTTTGGGCGGCTTTGCCGCTCATGGCTTTCCGGGAGCCCTCGAGCTCCTCTTCCCGCCAACGACTGTAAACCAAACCGACACGCCTCGAAACCGACGTTAAGTCCAGAGTCAACAGCCACTTGGCAATAATCACCACAGACGCCAGCCGCGCTACTGTCGCCCCTCCTTACACAAATGCCCGGTTCTCTGCATCAGCTCGAATGACGTAACTCATTGATCTTAAATGACTTATCTGGTGTACTTACCCTATGGCTCAACTTATGCTAACAATCGAGTTTGGTAAGTAAATCGCGTATATGAAAATCGTTTCTATGAAAATCACTTTTTCTCCCAAGATAGCCGTTATCGTCGCGGCTGCCATCTTTCTGCACCATAACGCCACGGCAACTCCAGCTACGGTAAACCTTGGAACGGCCTCCAGTTTTGCAATCCTAGCTTACTCCGAGATTACCGACGCCGGTGGCGCATCCACGATCACCGGGAATGTCGGGTTGTCTCCAACCACCGGGGCTTCTATTGGACTGACGGCAGGTCAAGTCGGCGGGACGATCTATACGGTAGCTGCCGCTGGTCCTGCAGGTTCCGTGGCAAACGCCGGCTTACTGACTACAGCTACACACGACTTGGGCCTCGCATTTACCGACGCTTCCGGACGATCAGCGACTCCACTCGCCGGTGGCGACAACCAACTCGGCGGCAAGAGCCTGATCTCTGGCGTTTATAGCTTCAGCGCTGCCACAACTGCTAACCTAATTGGGACTCTGACGCTCGATGCTCAAGGCAACCCGAACGCCGTCTGGATTTTCCAGGCCCCGTCCACTCTCGTCACGGCATCGCACAGTTCGGTGGTCTTCAAGGACGGCGTCGGCAGTGCGTGCAATGTCTTCTGGGCGGTCGACAGCTCAGCGACACTCGGAACATACACTACCTTCGTGGGGAACATAATGGCTTATGCATCCGTCGGGCTGGATACCGGCGCAACACTGGACGGCAGCGCGTTGGCAGAGACTGCCGCTGTTACCTTGAACGACAATACCATTACCCAGGAGGATTGTAGTGCTAATGGCGGTCGCGTGCCGGATACTGGCAGCACGCTGCTGCTGCTCGGCTCCGGACTAGCGATTCTGTTGGCCTTTAGGCAACGGTTCTTTTCCCCGGCTTAACAGCTTGTCAGCGGGGTCCACTTGAATCCTCAGGAGCGCCCTATGACTCTGTCTGTCCCGGGTACCGCTCAGCCGACTTTCATGTCTCCAAAGGTGACCTTTTGCGTTCCCAGCTTGGCCGCGTGGCATGGGTTCGCCATGTTGCGGCCTAAGGCTGTTTGGGTGGCAGGGTTTATTATGTGCCTGGGCTCGTCAACCGCAAACGCAGCAACTTTAACCTGGCTGCAATCCAAGACCGACGCCATGTCGGCAGCGAAGAGTCAGGGGAAGCTCGTGTTGCTCCTGGCGGGCAGGGATACCTGCAGTCATTGCCAGTACATGCTCACCAACGTCTGCGAATCGCTATCTCCCCCGATCGAAGCGTTGATTCAGGACCGGTACGTTCCGTGGCATTGCGATGTGGATTCCAACGCGGACTGGCAACCGTATGCGTCAGGGCTTGGGAGTTTCACCCTGCCGTTGATTTGCTGCATTGATCCGAACGCAACGAATCAGTATCTGGATCGCACTACTAACATCCAAATGGCACAGGATTTTTATGATCGTCTGCTGGCCGACGCCATGGCCAACGGACCCAGCATCCAGGTTTCTCTCACCCACGGCATGGTCAGCCTCATGATCACGAATCTCACGGTCGGGATCACCAACCGTGTAGAACGATCCTTCGATCCAAGCGACCCAGGTGGATGGAGCGTAGTCTCCACTTTCGCGAGTTCCGTAACGGCCACGAACTGGAGTGCGGTTTATGACCCAGGCTGTCCGAAGGCTTTCTATCGCGTAT
>PLZQ01000133.1:0-8765 GCA_003152225.1 Limisphaerales bacterium
CTTCGAGCCGCTTCGAGCCGTCGGCCAGCTTCTCGCCGGCGATGCTGACGTTTTCAAAGGACACGTTGCGGACATCGTGCTGGTCGTCCGCGCCCTTGAGCTGAATGCGGTAAGGGCCGGGCTCGCCGGCCAGCACGACGTTCCGGAAATGGATATCGGAGACGTGTCCCGGCACCTTATTGCGCATGTATTGATTCACCACCGGCCCGAGGCGGGCCAACACCCCTTGTCCTTCGCCATGGATGCGGACGTTCTCGATGGAAACCGCCTGTAACCGCATTTCCTCTCCCGGCTCGAAGAGGAAGACGGGCATGGAGAAGTGGATGATGTCCAGGTTCCGTAGGGTAATGTTGCGCATGAACGCGGCCCGGCTTTCATGGCCCAGCAGGAAGATGCGGGCGCGATCGCACCAGAGGACGCAGTTCTCGACGGTGATGCGCTCAACATGATTGTTCGGCGTGTTCAACTCCAGGCCCTTCATGGCGACGCAGTCGTCGTCACTGCGGATGAAACAATCGGTGATCAGCACGTCTTGGGAGTTGCAAGGATTGATGCCGTCATCGTTCTGCACGCGCGAGCCGCAGATCTTCACGTCGCGCACGGTTACGTTGCGGCTGTTACGAGGAACGAGGGTCCAATGCGATGCGCCGCGGATGGTGATGCCGCTCACCTCGACGTTGGTGCCGCAAATGGAAACTACAAACGGCGTGGGGCCTTTGCGCCACTCCCAATCCGAGCCGTCGAGAATGCCGCGCCCGAAAATACGGATGTTCTCGCCTTCCGCCACAATGCCAGCTTTGACCACGGCGCCGCCTGCCAAATAAAGCGACTGGTTGTTGGTAAGCGTAATCTTGGTAGGCTTATGAATGCCGGGGCCGAAGTAGATCAAGCGTGGTCCGGCCTCGCTGGCGCGCGGGGGATGTTCCTCGATGGCGCTGGCAAACAAGAGCAAGGGACCCTTCTTCCCGTCGGGCTCGATGCTCAATTTGCATGGGCCGGGCAGCGAGACTACTGCCGTGTTTGCGTCGTCCAGGCGGGTCTTGACGCCCGGGTTCGCCGGACGCACTACCAGGTTGGTGAGCGGCTTCTCGGACCGGATGCGAACCTCGACCGGCCCGGACACGTCAAAGCCGGCGAACGAGTAGGCCCCGCCGTAATCGTACTCTTTGCCCGCAAACGGCGGATCTAGCACGCGCGCGGTATAGACGGGCACCGGTTGCCCTCCGGTCTGGACAGTGTATTGGGTAGAGAGGGTTTCGCCCTCCGGCGCCGGGTAAGTTACAACTTCCGCGGCGGAAGGGAGAGCGGCTGCGAGCAAGCCCGGCAGCGCGGCGACTACACAGAACTGGATTCGGCGGTGAAGCCCAAGTTTCATCGGGTGCTCTTACCCGATATTCCGCCCCCTGCCAAACTCCATCTGCCATTTGCTATCGGCGATTGGCCAAAAGGTCTGAGGACAGCCTCACTAGGGCTGCACTAGACCATCGCTAGGCGTACACCATCCGTACAATATGAGTACACCATCCATACACGATCCGTACACCAGGCGTACAATATCCGTACGCCATCCGTACACCAGGCGTACGCCATCCGTACACCATGGTTACGCCAGAGCTGCGCCAGATGCGCTAGCTCGCAACACTGAAGCGCCGCGCAGTAACGCCGATCTTGACCAGAGAAAGAGCCGTTCGCCGATCCCGCCTTGTTTGACGACAAGGCGATGGAGATTGCTGCACTCAAACGGGAGAAGAACTGAGGTCGGCTGCTCTCAAGCCCCGCTTCTCAGCGAGAGGACTTCACCCGGTAATAACGCCTGGGGGCAGCCGAGTTGTCGAGCACGGTGGTGGAGAATTGCGTCCCGGGAACATTCGTCAGCGACGACCAGTTCTTGAGGTCGCCGGATGACTGCACGGTCCATTGGTTGGTTACCAGCGGCAGCGGCGCTCTGGCCGTGACCAGCGCCTGGCCGTTGGTTTGCAGGGTGACTGGCTGCAGGAGGGAGGGTGTGAAGTCGTCGCCGGACGGGGCGGCCAGTGCGACGCCGGCTAGCGCCGGTTGCCCGAAACTCGGGTAGCCGTTCGCATCCCAGGTGAAGCGCTGCATGCGGATGTTCCGGGTCCACCCCGCGCCGCGGTACTGCGCAGCGTGATAGAAGAGCCAGTCCTCCGTGCCGTCCAGCGATTGGGTGAAGCTGCAATGGCCGGGCCCGAACACCGCGCCGGCGGCATTCGAGATGGTCTGGAATACCGGCTGCGGCAACTTCGTCCAGGAGGCTGGGTTCAGATAGTTGCCATCACTGTTGACCAGCATTCCCAGGCATTCGTCGTCGGTCCAGGACTGGTTGGCGGCGTAGATGACGAAGACCTTGCCGTTCCGCTGCAACACCTCCGGCCCTTCTTGAATCCAGCTTTCCCATGACAGTTGCGGCGTGGACAGCAGGACGCGCGGGCCGCTAATGGTCCACGGGTTACTCATAGGTGCGATGTAGAGGTTCTGCAGACCATCCGTGTTGCCCGGCCAGCCGGACCAAATGAAGTACAGGGCGCCGTTGGTGGCCTCCAGCACAGTCCCATCGATGGCCCAACGGTCGGTCGTGGCATCATACACCTTGCCCTTGTAGGCGAAGCTGTTGGTCGGACTGATCTGCTCGGCGACGAACATGCGGTGGTTGGCATTGGTCCCGTTGTCGGCGGCGTAATAGATGTAGGCCTTGCCCTGGATGAAGTGCAGCTCTGGCGCCCAGACGTCCGAGTTATACGGCCACGGCGGCGAGAATACCTTCACCATTGATACACTTCCGATGCCATTCGTTCCGGCCAGCCGCGTGGCAGTGCGAACGGAGACGTCCAAGCCGGTCGTATCCGTGAGGTAATAATAGCCGTCCTTGAAGACCACCCACGGGTCCGCCCCGTCGCTGATGACTGGGTTCGTGAAGGTCGCGCCGAAAGCGGAGGCAGCCGTCCACAGGATGCCGGAAGACAGCAGCACGGCGAGCAGGGTGTTCGCCCGCTTGCGCCGGACAGGCCTGCGATAGTTCAGTGGCTCTCGGTTTGGCATGTTCGCTCGCGTTACAACCTAACCAAGAATCGTCTTCACCCTGAACTGGGCGCTCGGGTCCACATGACAGTGAAGTTTAGCCCCGCAAGTGCGGTTGGCGATTCAAAAGCGGCCTTGGCGCGGGAAGGATGGGCTGCTTGCCTTTGAGGAGGCTCAGATACCTATTTCTCCAAGACGGCGAGGAAGTCGATGATGCGCGACACACATTCCTCCACCGTAAGCTGGGCGGTCGAGAGTTCGATCTCGGGTTTTGCCGGCGGTTCGTAGGGCGCGCTCACGCCGGTGAACTCCCGGATTTCCCCAGTGCGGGCCTTGGCATACAGCCCTTTGGAGTCGCGTTGTTCGCAGACCTCGATCGGGATGTTCAGATACACCTCCACAAATTGACCCGCCGGCAGGCTGCGGCGGATGGTGTCGCGATCCGCGCGGTAAGGGGAGATGAAGGCTGTCACGCAGATCACTCCCGCATCCGCAAACAGCTTGGCCACTTCGCCAATCCGCCGGATGTTCTCGCAGCGGTCCTCTGGCGAGAAACCCAGGTCGGCGCACAAGCCGTGGCGGACGTTGTCGCCATCCAGCACATAGCTGAACTTGCCGAGCGCGAACAATTGGCGTTCCAGTTCGGCAGCGATCGTCGTCTTGCCGGAACAGGACAGGCCGGTCAGCCATACTACGCGACCGGCGTGGCCTTGGCGCAGCGCTCGCTGCCCGGCGGAGACGCGGCCCGAAGTCCAAAAGATGTTGTGGCTCTTCTGCAGGGAATCTGCCGTGCGCCGCGGGTAGCTGTCCGGCACGATCACGCCGCCGCCCGCGACATCGAACTCATCGACAATGACAAAGCGGCCAGTCGCCACCACCTCGTTGATGGCGTCAAAGGCAACCGGCTTTGTCGTCCGCAGTGTCAATTCCGCAGCCTCGTGACGGTTCACGGACAGCTCGATCCCCCTGCGCTCAAGGGTCTTGAGCGTGGCTGAGTCGATCACCCGTTCCAGTTTCTCGATCTGGCAATCTGCTTCCTGCGTCGTCAGTTTGAGTCGGTATTTCCTGCCCGGCATGAACGGTCGTTTGCCGAGCCAGAAGACTCGGGCTTTGAAGCAGGTCAGTGCGTATGGCGGCGTATGCTCCAGCGACGCGATAACTCCGCGCTCGACGAACACCTGGTCGGTTAGCGTGATGCCGATGCTTTCGCCGGTTTCGGCGGAGTCGCGCGCTGGGGCATTCCAGCGCTCGATGGTCTTCACGGTGCTGGCCTTGTTACTCGGTGAGAAGAGCAACCGGTCGCCGACTTGGATGCGGCCGCTCTCGACGCGCCCGGCGAGAATGCGCCGGTGGTCGAAGCGATATACGTCCTGAATGGGAAATCGCAGCGGCTGGTTGCCGGCCGGCAGGGCGGCTTTGAACCCGTCGAGCGCCTCCAGCACCGTCGGGCCCTTCCACCAGGGTAGATTGTGTCCGGGCGAGGCGATGTTTTCGCCCTGTCGGGCCGCGATGGGGATGACAGCGCTCGGTTCGAGGCCGAGCTGCTTGAGCCACGCGCGGTATTCGGCCTCGATGGCGTTGAACCGCTCCTGCGCATAGTCCACCAGGTCCATCTTGCTGACCAGCACCGCGACCTGCCGGATGCCCAGCAACTCGAGCAGGTAGCCGTGGCGTCGTGAGTTTTCCTGCACGCCTTCCTGGGCGTCGATCAACAGCAGGGCGGCCTCCGCCTGCGCGGCTCCGGTCACCATGTTCTTGATGAACTCCCGGTGTCCTGGCGCATCGATGATCACGTAGCCTCGCTTCGGCGTTCGGAACCAGATCTGCGCGGTGTCGATGGTGATGTTCTGGTCGCGTTCGGCTTGCAGCGCGTCCATCAAGTTCGCCCATTCAAAAGGCATCCCGCGGCGTCGTGCGACCTGCTTGAGTTGCTCCAGCTTGCCTTCGGGGAGGAAGTTCGTGTCGTACAGCAGCCGGCCCACCAGTGTGGATTTGCCATGGTCCACATGACCGAGAATGACGATCTTGAGCTGCTCGGCGGCAGCGGCGGGCGGTGCCTGGCCTGGCGGGAGACCGCTCATGGATGAGTTTGACCTCCAGCAGAGGTGGCGCGTTGGGGCTTCGCAGTTAGGGAAAACATCCAACATCCAACATCCAACATCCAACACCCAACGGTCGCCCCAAGCGAAGCCATTGGATGTTGGATGTTGGATGTTGGGTGTTGGGTGTTCCCTTGCTTGATGGATAAGGAGAATCGCCAGCAGCGCTTTTGAAAAACCGGGCTCATGGGTAGCTCACATGTACCCGTCCCGCCGCAGCTTCTCGAAGGCGGCTTCGCTTTCCTGGTCCTGCGCCCGGCCCGCCCGCTCCGGCGTCCGCGTGCGGCGCAGTTCCTCTACGATCTCTCCCACAGTGCGGGCTTGCGACTGGATGGGGAACGTGCACGGGTGACAGCCAATGCTCCGGTACCGCTCCCCCTTGTCGTTCGCGAAATAGAGTGGGATGACGGGGACGCTCTCGCGCTCGATATACTCCCAGATATTCAACTCCGTCCAGTGCAACAGGGGGTGAATGCGGATATGTGTCCCTGGCTCAAAGTCCGTCTTGAATTGGTCCCACAGCTCCGGCGGTTGGTCCTCGAGGTTCCATTCCATATTCTTGTCGCGCGGGCTGAAATAGCGTTCCTTGGCCCTCGTTGGTTCCTCGTCGCGGCGGACGCCGACAATCACGCCGGTGAAGTTGTGCTGCAGCAGCACGGTCTTGAGCGCGTCCTTCTTCAACGTGCCGCAGCACTCGACGCGGGTCGCCTTGCCGTTGGGAAAGGTGCGGCCGCTCCGGAGCGCCTCATCGTTCCGGCCTACGATGAGCTGGAGCTTCCATTCCCGGCAGAGCTGGTCGCGGTACTCGATCATGCTCGGGATCTTGAAACTCGTATCGACGTGCACCAGCGGAAAGGGCACGTGCCCGAAAAAGGCCTTGCGGGCCAGCCACAACAGCACCGTCGAGTCCTTGCCAACGCTCCACAGCATCGCCAGGCGCTCAAACTTGTTGAACGCCTCCCGCAGGATATAGATGCTTTGGCTCTCGAGTTCATCCAGGAGCATAATGAAACTTGCTATGCAGCTAGCAGTGGGGACAGGAGAACTTGAATTCACTCATATATTTTCCACGCTCGACCCGGCCCCAAGATGGAGTACCGGCCGGTTTGGCGCAAGCCGCGCCTTGCCGGCGACGCTTTGCAAGGACATGTTGCCGAGAATCCACAGTGAACACGCGGGCGCTTAGGCATCCTGGCGAGAAACTGCCTGCAAGAATCGGCCGCATATGCATGGGGGAAGGGTCAAAGATGGAGAAGAGCCAGCGGGGCCACGCCTGCGCTTCACCGCAGCAGCTCAAGCGTTTTGTCGAGAAACCCCAGATTTCCTACATTGGCGTAGCCTTGGCAGCGCTGCTCCTACCTTGTGGTGGGAAACGAGAGGCCGCTGCCGGTCCGCCCGCTTGCGTCTTCTCGTAACCAGGACCAACGCAAGGCTTGAAAAGCCCTGATTATCATAGCTTGCAATGCTTCCCCCCACACCGTTTCGCGTCGGAACTGCCAGCCCAAACCGCCTTGGCACCGGGATTGCGTAGGAGAGGACAGCACGCGCCGGACAAACCGTCCAGCGCAATAGAAACGACACAGAGACATTATGAGAAAAGTAGCAATATACGGCAAAGGTGGCATCGGCAAGTCCACCACCACTCAGAACACCGTCGCCGGCCTCCTGGAGATGGGCAAAAAGGTGATGGTGGTCGGCTGCGACCCAAAAGCAGATTCAACGCGGCTGCTGCTGGGCGGCCTGGCTCAGCGCAGCGTGCTGGACACGTTGCGGGACGAAGGCGAGGACGTGGAGCTGGCCGACATTTGCAGCAAGGGTTACTCAAACTGCCGTTGCGTGGAATCCGGCGGACCGGAGCCCGGGGTGGGTTGCGCCGGCCGCGGCATCATCACCTCGATCAACATGCTCGAGCAATTGGGCGCCTACAGCGACGATTACGAACTCGACTATGTGTTCTACGATGTGCTGGGCGACGTGGTCTGCGGCGGGTTCGCCATGCCGATTCGCGAGGGCAAGGCCGAGGAGATCTACATCGTCGTGTCCGGCGAGATGATGGCTATGTATGCGGCCAATAACATCTCCAAGGGCATCTTGAAATTCGCCCAGAGCGGCGCCGTCCGTCTCGGGGGCCTGATCTGCAACAGCCGCAAGATGGATAATGAGCGCGAAATGATTGCGGAATTCGCGCGCCGCCTGGGCACGCAAATGATCCATTTCCTGCCCCGCGACAACGACGTGCAGCGCGCCGAGATCAACCGCAAGACAGTCATTGAATGGAATCCCCAATGCATCCAGGCGGATGAATACCGCACGCTGGCCAGAGCGATCGACGGCAATGACATGAAGGTCGTGCCCAAGCCGCTCCAGATCGAGGAACTGGAGAAACTGCTCCTGGAATACGGCCTGCTGAATTGAGACGCAACATCCACGCAGAGAAAGAGAATTACGATGATCATGATTCGAGCGATAGTGCGGCAGGAAAAGGCCCCGGAGGTGATCTCCGCCCTGATGGACGCCAATTACTTTGCGATGTCCAAGTTCAGCATAGTTGGCCGTGGGCGCCAGCACGGCCTCAAAGCAGGGAGCCTCACTTACGACGAGCTGCCGAAGGAGATGCTGATGCTGGTAGTGCCGGAAGCGGAGGGGAAGATGGCGTGCGACGTCATCATGAAAGCGGCGCGCACCGGCGAGAAAGGTGCATTTGGCGACGGCAAGATATTTGTCAGTCCCGTAACTGCCGCTTACACCATTCGCACGGGCGAGAAGGATCCGATCACCCCAGTGCCACTGTGAAAGAAGTCTTTGCCATCATTCAACCCAGCCGGGTCCAGGCCACGAAAGAGGCGCTGGCCGCCGCCGATGTGTTTGCCTTGCACGTGTTCCCGGTTCTGGGCCATGGGCGTGGTCAGATCGACCCGCAGATTCTAACGGCGGCGGCCGAAGGCAACGAGGAGGCCGTGGCGCTGCTGGGCCGCTATCCGCGGCTGATGCCTCGGCGCGCCGTCTGCGTGATGGTGCCCGACGCACAGGTCGAGGTTGCAGTCCAGGCTATTGTGCAAGCCAACCAGACCGGCGAGGCCGGCGGCGGCAAGATTTACGTCCTTCCGCTCAAGGAAGCCGCTCGGGTCCGCACGGCTGAATGCGGCGAAGCCGCCTTGTAACTACCGCTATGAACACGACCACACCAGAGAAGAGCCCCACCTTCCCGGCCCCAGCGCAGGTGAAGGAGGAAATGCTCAAGATTTACCCGCCCAAGACGCGCAAGAAGCGGGACAAGCAGATCGTCGTTAACGACCCGACTGCACCCGCCGAGATTGGCGCCAACACCCGGACGATTCCAGGCATCATCACCCAGCGCGGCTGCACCTACGCGGGCTGCCGTGGCGTGGTCATCGGGCCGATCTATGATATCGTGCACATCACCCACGGGCCGGTGGGCTGCGGCTTCTACTCCTGGATGACGCGCCGGAACCTGGCCCGGCCCGCGCCGGGGCAAACCAACTACATGCAATACTGCATGACTACCGACATGCAGGAGGACGACATTGTCTTCGGCGGGGAGAAGAAGCTGGCGGCGGCCATTCGCGAGGCCTATGCGCTGTTCAAACCCAAGGCGATCTCGATCTACTC
>PLZQ01000133.1:8773-30041 GCA_003152225.1 Limisphaerales bacterium
ACGGCGTATTCAAACACATCGTCGGCCTGAACGACACCCCCGACGAAGGGCAATACCGCATAAACATTCTCGGCGAATACAATATCGGCGGCGATGCCTTCGAGATCGACGCCCTGCTCCAAAAGTGCGGGATCACGGTGACGGCGACGCTGTCGGGCAACGTCAGCTACGACCAAATCACGCGTTGCCACACGGCTGATCTGAACTGCGTGATGTGCCACCGTTCGATTAACTACATGGCCCAAATGATGGAGACCAAGTACGGCATTCCGTGGGCCAAGGTGAACTTCATCGGCGCGGAATCCACGGCCAAGTCCCTACGTAAGATCGCGCAGTATTTCGGTGACAAGGCCTTGAGCGACCGAGTCGAGATGGTCATCGCCCAGGAGGTGGCGGCGCTAAAGCAGGTGCGCGAGGAAGCGACCACGCGCTGCCAGGGCAAGACCGCCGCGTTGTTTGTAGGCGGCTCGCGCGCGCACCATTATCAGGACCTGTTCAAGGACATCGGCATGAGGACCGTCAGTGCGGGCTATGAGTTCGCCCACCGGGATGACTACGAAGGCCGCCAGGTGCTGCCCAGCGTCAAAGTGGACGCCGACAGCCGCAATATCGAGAAGATCACCGTGACGGCGGACCCGGCCCGCCACCGCGCGCGCCGCACGCCCGAACAAATCGAGGCGCTGAGGGCAGGCGGGTTCAACTTCTCGGATTACGAAGGCATGATGCGCCAGATGGACAAGGAGGCGCTTGTCATCGACGACATCAGTCACCATGAACTGGACAAACTCATCGAGCTCTACAAGCCGGACGTGGTCTGCTGCGGCATCAAAGAAAAGTTCCTGGTGGAAAAGATGGGGTTGCCCTGCAAACAGCTCCACAGCTACGACTACGGCGGCCCGTACGCGGCCTTCGCCGGTGCGGTGAACTTCTACCGCGAAATCGATCGGATGGTCAACAGCCGGGTCTGGAAGCACGTCATGCCGCCCTGCGAAAAGAACCCGCAAGTAAGCGCCCGCCCGGCGTTCGTCCCGCGCCAGAAGAAAGTCAACGGCAACGGGTCCGCGAAGAGCTACCGCCGCACCAGTAACGCGCCCTCGCCATCGGAGGGGTAAGCCGTAGAATAATCACCCCATAACTCCCATGCTAAACGGAACCACCGCAAACTATGTTGAGCGCAAAGCGCTGAGGATCAACCCGGCCAAGACCTGCCAGCCCATCGGCGCCATGTATGCGGCGCTGGGCATTCACCGGTGCCTGCCGCACAGTCATGGCTCCCAGGGCTGCTGCTCCTATCACCGCAGCCACTTGACGCGCCACTTCAAAGAGCCGGTAATGGCTACGACCAGCTCCTTTACCGAAGGCGCCTCGGTCTTCGGCGGCTTGTCCAATATGACCACCGCGCTGACCAACATCTTCACCATCTACAACCCGGACGTGGTGGCGGTGCACACGACCTGCCTCTCGGAAGTCATTGGGGACGATATTCCGATGATGTTCAAGAAATTCAGAGACGAAGGCAAGCTGGGCGTCGGCAAGTACTTAATCCATGCCAATACCCCCAGCTTCGTCGGCTCGCACGTTACCGGCTTCGCCAACATGACGACGGCAATGGTGAAGTACCTGAGCGAAAAGAGCGGCGCCACCCGCAACCAGCTCAACCTGCTGCCCGGCTACCTGGACCCCGCCGACATGCGTGAACTCAAGCGCATCGCCGGCGAGCTGGGAATCCAGTGCGTGATGTTCCCCGACACGTCAGATGTGCTCGACACGCCCCAAATCGGTCACTTCGAGATGTACCCAAAGGCGGGGCAACCGTGGAGCAGATCAGGAGCGCGGGCGATAGCTTCGCGACGCTCGGGCTCGGTTTCTGGGCCTCGGAAGACGCCGCCTGCGAGCTGGAAACCAAGTGCGAAGTCCCCTACGAAATGGCGGAGTTACCGATCGGGCTGACCGCGACCGACCGCTACGTGGATGCGCTGCGGCGCCTCGCTTCAGTGGGGGTGCCAGAATCGATTAACCGCGAACGCGGCCAGCTTCTGGACCTCATGAGCGATATGTCCCAGCACCGCAAACGCGTCGCCGTCTTTGGTGATCCGGATCACGTCCTGCCGCTCTGCCGCTTCCTCATCGAGCTGGACATGCGCCCGGTGTATGTGATCAGTGGCACGTCCGGCAAAGCCTTCGAGGAGAACATCCAACAATTGGTGGGCCCCGACGTGCCGGAAGTCCGGGTGCATGCTGCCGACGATCTCTTTACGCTCCATCAATGGATCAAAGCCGAGCCGGTGGACCTGCTCATCGGCAATACCTACGGCAAGTACATCGCCCGGGCCGAGGGCCACCTGCCCTTTGTGCGCTTCGGGTTCCCGATCCTGGACCGGGCGGCCCACCGCTATTTCCCCAGTATCGGATACCGCGGAGCCATGCGCCTGGTGACGGCCATGACCGACGCGCTGCTCGACAAGAAAGACCGCGAATGCCCGGAGGAATTCTTCGAGCTGGTGCAATGACCTCGGGCTAAGTTGAAGCGTGAAAATCCACACCAAACATGAACTTCACCATTGAGACGACAGCCCCCACCGACGTTCCGTCGCTGCTGGAACTGATTCGCGAACTCGCGCGATTCGAGCGCTTGGAGCGTGAGGTGCAGGCCACGGTCGAATCCCTTCACGAATCCCTATTCGGCTCCCCGCAGGTCGCCGGGGCGCTCCTCGCGCGCGTGGGCTAGGATCTGGCCGGCTATGCCATCTACTTCTTTACCTTCTCCAGCTTCGTCGGACGGCTCGGGCTGTGGCTGGACGATCTCTATGTGCGGCCGGCCTATCGCCGCCAGGGTCTGGGCCGCGCCTTGCTGGAGCGGGTGGCCGACATCGGTGCGCGGCGCGGCTGCGGTCGGTTTGAATGGAGCGCACTGCACTGGAATGAAAACGCGCTTCAGTTCTATCAAAAGCTTGGGGCGCGTCAGCTCGATGAATGGGTCACGCTCCGCATGGAGGCCGCAGCCATTAAGAACCTCGCCCGGGTGAAGGAGCCGGGGGCCGCATGAACTCCGAGAAGCCGGTCCGCGCGAACTCTCCGCAGGAACCGCAGGCCAGCGCACCGAGGCCACAGGGTGAAGACCGGCCTGGAAGCACATTCTGGGAACGGCTTCGAAGCGGGCTTTCCTGCCCGGAACTGGCCAAGGATTTCGACCCCTCGGCTCTCCCCCGTCCCCGAAAGCCAAAATGGCCGGACCCCAAAGGCCGCGCCCCGATCATTGGCAACGCGAGGAAAGTGACAATCCACAGCGCCCATGATTTCTACGCTGTGTCATACAGGGTCGCGGATTACGGACTCCTGATGGAATTCAGTCTACGGATTTGGGACTATCGGTTCAGCCTTACCTGCGACGACCTGACTCCCGACTCCTGGCTGTTCCCGCCCCGGGCCAAATCCTGACGTATGATCGAGATTCTAGCACAACGCCAAGGCCAGGTTCATCGCAAAGGCGAATCGGCCGCGCCGCTGGTCTGCGACCGCAAGAGCGTCGCCGGGTCGGTGACACAACGGGCTTGCGCCTTTTGCGGCTCGCGCGTCGTGCTCTACCCCATTGCCGACGCCCTCCACGTGGTCCACGGCCCCATCGGCTGCGCTGTTTACAACTGGGACATTCGCGGCGCGCTCTCGTCCGGCCCGCAACTTCACCGCAACAGCTTCTGCACCGACCTGCAGGAAATGGATGTGATCTACGGCGGCGAGAAGAAGCTCAAACAGGCCCTCTGCGAACTGATTGATTACTACAAACCCAAAGCCGCATTCGTCTATTCGACCTGCATCGTCGGCGTCATCGGCGATGACGTCCAAGCCGTCTGCAAGCAGGTGGAGCAAGAGAAGGGAATCGAAGTGATCGCGGTCGCCTCGGAAGGCTTTCGCGGGACCAAGAAGACCGGCTACCAGGCCGCCTGTGAAGCCGCCTACAACCTGGTGGGCACCGGTTCCACCGCAGCCGTCGGCCCGCACTCAATCAACATCCTGGGCGATTTCAACATCGCCGGCGAATCCTGGCTCATCCGGCGGTATTTCGAGGAAGTCGGCATCCAAATCGTCGCCACGATTACCGGTGATGGCCGCGTGGACGACCTGCGCCGCTGCCACGGCGCCAAGCTCAATCTGGTCCAATGTTCCGGCTCCATGACCCATCTGGCCAAGCTCCTGGAGCGCGACCACAAAATTCCCATGCGCCGCGTCTCCTTCTTCGGCCTGGAAGACACCGCCGCGGCGCTCTACGAAGCGGCGAAGTTCTTCGGCGACCCGGGCATCCTCGCGCGCACCCAGGCCCTCGTGAGCCGCGAAATCGCGCGCGTCCACCCCGAACTCAAGAACTACCGCGCCAAACTGGCCGGCAAAAAGGCGGCCCTCTATGTGGGCGGCGCCTTCAAGGCATTCTCACTCGTGCGGGCCTTGCGCACCCTCGGGGTGAAGACCGTGCTCGCTGGCACCCAGACCGGCAATGCCGAGGACTACGCCATGCTCCGGGAAATCTGCGACGAAGGCACCGTCATCGTGGATGACTCGAACCCGGTCGAACTGGCCAAGTTCATCCTGGAGTTGGATGTGGACCTGTTTATCGGCGGCGTGAAAGAGCGGCCCATCGCCTACAAACTGGGCGTTGGCTTTTGCGATCACAACCACGAACGCAAAATCCCACTGGCCGGCTTCGAGGGCATGCTCAACTTCGCCCGCGAGGTCTATGGAACCGCCGTCAGCCCCGTCTGGAAGTATGTGCCCCGGCGCGCCAAAGGTGCAACGGCCGCCGACGCGCCCCAGCCGTAACAACCTGCTACAACCACAGACAGACACGAATGGCACTTAGTTAAGGCGTNNCCCCGGCGCACGATCCCACCCCTGAAGTCATTGTGGCTTCCGAGGCTAAATGGCGGCTAAATCGGCAATACTCGTTGCCCAGCCGTAGCCCCGGGGTAACCTGAGGGCTTCAGGGTAAGCCTGAGTGTAGCCCCAGGGTAGTCTCAGGGTGGCCTCAGGGTGGCTCCAGGGTGGCCTCGGGGTGGCCGTAACTCGCTTTGGTCCCCCTTGGTCCTTCTTCGCCTCCGTTGACAGCCAGCCTGCGCGCGGAAACCGCGGTTTGCAGGGAATTGATCTGCATCCATCTGTGGTGCTGTTCTTTATGGAAGTGACCGGCTGCCAACAGGATGCGCTGGAACTCGTGTGAGGTGGCTGCCAGATAACTGGCCTCCGGGAGCCCGCGATGCCATCCCTGACCCCTTCCCTACCGCGTGCGGGCCCCACCGGGACCTCGCCGGAACCTCCCCGTAGTACCTCTGATTGGCTATCAGAGATAAGTTTATTTTCATTCATGTTTTTCCAGCAGACTGGAAAAACATGAATGAAAATAAATGGCGCTCCTGCCGTCGCGCAGCCCTTGGCACGCCGGTGCAGTTGAGCTAAACCGGTGGTATGAAAACGCCGGACGCCTTTGCCGCTTATCATGCCCACTTGATCGAGGCCGCTTACGACTGCGTGGATCGCCTGGTCGTCAACTGCTACTACACCCTGGGACAGGCCGGAGGCGGCTTCCGTACCTTTTGGCGCCAGTGGCAGGGCGATGATTCAGGTCTGAACGACCAGGCGTTGCGGCAAGCGGCCGGGGACTTGGCCCGTCGGCTCAAGGCGCATTGCCAGCAGCAGGGCATTCTCTGGATTGAATGTGGCCCGGGCGACCTCAAATATGAGATCGCGCGCGAGCATCGGCCCAAGGACCCAGCCTTTCGGGGGGTCTTCGCCGTGTTGGTCGGACGCGCCCCGGCCCCGCTGTGGGAGGTGCGGCGCAACGGCCAGGGCCAGATCACTGAGTTGCGTCGGAACGCGCAGTGGCCCTATGTCCAACACTATTACTTTCAGATCCTCGACCCGGAGTGGGGACACGTGGTGGTGCGCCTTTGCGGCTATGCCCCCTGGGGCGCCCAGGTCATTGTCAATGGGCACGAATGGGTCGAGCGGCAGGCCCGCGCCCAGAAGGTGCGCGTGGCCAAGGAGGGCAACTGTTTCATCGAAGGGACCCACTACCGGGCCGTGGACCGCTTGGCCAGCGCCTTGAGCGGGCCCGAATTGGGTCCGCGCCTGGCGGCCCTGGGTGCGCGCTGGCTCTACTCGGCTTGCCTGTGTTTTGCCCTGCCCCTGGCCGAGCAGCAGCGCCTGGACTTCCAGTACCACTATTCGATCTGGCAACTGGAATACAGCCGCAACTATCTGTTCCACCAGGCCCAGGTGTTGGAGGAGGTCTTTCAGAAACTCATTGACCGCACGCGGGCGCCATTGGATATCAAGACCTTGGAGACCGTCTTCGGACGCCGGCATCGCCAGCCCACTAAAAAGCAACAACGGGCGGGACGCAGCGGGTACGAAGTCGCCAAGGAGGTCGATGCTTCCAGTTGGGATGTGACGGTGTGGCGGGTGCGCTGGGGGTTGGTGGTGCTCAAAGTCTATGACAAGGCCGGGCGGGTGTTGCGGGTGGAAGTCAAGGTGCTCAACACGGCGGGGCTGGGCTGCGGCAAGGGGCTGGGCAAGTTGGGTGAGCAACTGGAGTGCATGCAGGGGATGCTGGAGCGCTTTCTGGCCAGCCTGCAAGTGGCGCACGTGGCGTTTTTGGATGCGGGGCAGTTTGAGCGCTGGGCCGAACCGAGCCAGCGCGGGAACCGGCGATTGGCGGGCCTGGATCTGAATAAAGCTCGCAACCGCACGGTGATCGCCGCGCTCAGCGGCTTGGCGACCCGACCGGAGGGTTTCACCACCGCCGAGGTGGCCCAAGCGGTGCGGGGCCGAACCGGCTGGGAGGAGGCTCAGTATCCGACCCGGCGAGCGGCCTATGATCTAGCCAAAGTGCGGGGTAAAGGTTTGCTGGAGCGGATGCCGGGGCGGCGGCGTTATGAATGTCGGCCCCAACAGTTGCGGGTCATGTGCGGGTACGTGGTGTTGCGCGAACAGGTCATTAAACCCGTACTGGCCGGACTCGCACAACAAGAACTCCCCCCGCCTCCGCCCAAGCTTTCGGCCCTCGACCAGCACTACCTAACCCTGCGGGCCGAGTTGCAGCGCACCTGCCACACCCTCGGCTTGGCGGCCTGAAAGTCGCGCGCCGCAAAACGCAAAAAACGCCAACATGTTGGTCTTTCTTTTCGGATTAAGCGTACTACGGGGAGACTCCCATGAGGCTACGGGGGAGACTGGGGCTGCGCGCCTTGGAGGTTGAAGGCGTAAGGAGGCCTATTCTTGCAGCTCGGCCTTCTCGATCATCTTCATGCCGTTGCGCTCAACCACCTTGCCTTTCAGCGTAACGGTCTGGGCAGCTTTGTCGGCGAGCTCCTTATTCATTGGCTGGTGGTCGCCGATTATCAGGTAAAGCTGATCGTCGGCAGTGAGCAGGCCAACCGGGCCCCCGCTCTCGATGCACTTCTTGGCGCAGCTCTTGTGCTTGTCTCCCTTGGCGCCGTGGTCCAGGTAGCACATCAGATCCACAACCTCGCCTTTAATGGTCTGGGTTTCACTGCTGGCCTTCTCCTCGGCTCCCGAAAGCAGCGCTGGCAGCGCCAAGCTTGCGCCAAGCGCCACGGTCACCATAGAGACTCTCAATATTATTGCATTCTTCATTGTTTTTCCTTTCCCCTGCTTATAGCAACAGTTAGGTGCAGTCATAATACACCGTATTCCAGTAATTGCGAATCCCACTCCTGAATTAGGGTTGTGACGCTGGCGGCGCAGCCGGCTTCCGGGTACGATAGAAGAGGTAGATGGGGGCTCCGATAAGCACCAACCCAGTGCCCAGCGCTGAGTTGATCAGAGCAGGTTTGCCAGCCGCTACGGCCGCCTGGTAACCGACGATATCATTATAGATCGTGAACAGGAGGTAGAGCAGCGCGAAGATAATAAAGGTCCACGGCACAAACGGATAGCCAGGCACCTTGTAAGGCCTCGGGGTATCAGGCGCTTTGCGGCGCAAGACGAATACCCCATACGCGCCGGCCGCGTAAAATACCCAGCTTACGAAGATCAGCATATCGGTGAGGGTGTCGAAGGTGCCGCTGAAGAGCAGGAGGGTGCTCCAGATGCCTTGCACGACGAGCGAGGCAGCGGGCGTGTGGAAGCGGGGATGCACCCGACCGAGCGCGCGCGGGAAGACGTTCATGCGGGACATGGAGAAATAGACCCGCGCCGTGGCCAGGATGATTGCGTTTGTCGTGCCGAACGTGGAGATCATGACCGCCGCGGCAATCCAGCGTCCGCCACCCGCAAAGCACTTTTCCGCTACGTCGGCGGCCACGAGTTTAGACTTTGCCATTTGGTCAATCGGCAGCACATAGGCGTAGGCGACGTTCATGAGTAGATAAACGGCAGTGACGATGATCATGCCCCACACGAGGCCCAAGGGGATGTTAGGCTGCGGCTCTTTTACTTCGCCGGCAATGTAGGTGAGCTTGTTCCAACCGTCGTAGGCCCAGAAGGCGCCTTGCAGCGCGGCGGCGATGCCGGCGACCAGGGCGAGGCCGCTCAGATGGATGTCGCTGCTCGGCGTGGTGAAGTTCGCCGCGGCGCCGCCGGTGGGCAGCAGGAATGCGCCCAACACCAGCAGCAACATGGCGGCCAGCTTGGCGATGGTGAAAAGGTTTTGCACGAGCCCCCCGAACCGCACGCCGACGTAGTTGACCGCCGTGAGCAGCAGGATGAGGGCGGCCGCCAGGCCTTTGGTGCCAATCTCTTTGAGCGGCGTGACGTCGCCAATGAAAGGCAGATGGAACGACCAAGCGGCGACGCTGGCCGAGAACTCGGGCAACGTCACGAACTGCGTCGCGTATTCGGCGAAGACATAAGCCACGGCGGCGATGGAGCCGCATTGCATGACCACGAACACGGCCCAGCCATAGAGAAAGGCGAAGAACGGGCCGTACATCCGCTCGAAGTAGATATACTGCCCGCCGGTCTCGGGTATCATTCCGGCGATTTCGGCGTTCGTGAGCGCGCCGAACAGGGTGAGCACGCCGGCCAGCACCCAGACGCCGAGGAGCAGCTCCGGTGAACCGAGCTGTGCGGCCATCACACCCGGCTTGCGGAAGATGCCCGAGCCGATCACGCCTCCCACCACCATCATGACCGTCGTGAAGAGACCGAGAGAGGGTAAAAGGCCGGCGCTGAGGGGACGGGGGGGAGAGGAGGGGATGGGGGAGTTCATAGTGGGCACTGAACATCCAGCATCCAACATCCAACGTCGAACAGCCAACGACGGCCAATGGAGCAACTATTGGATGTTGGGCGTTGGAGGTTGGTTGTTGGATGTTCCCCGGGTCCCCGGGAAGAAAGAAGTGTCGCCTGCGTCAGAACGGCTCTCATTCTGCCTGGAGCGATCCCAGCAACCTCACCGCCGCCGCTACCAGCATCGCGCCGGCGCCCGGCTTCACGCGCGCATTGGTTACCTCGTAGCTGCCCTCGGCAAACGCCTTCTGGGTGGGCACGTAACTGGGGCGATCATTGCAGACTGAAATCACGAGAGTATGCCGGAACGGCAAGGCGCGCTTGATGGCCAACCCGAGCTCGACGAAGATCTCGCACGGCAAACAAACTATCGCCGTCGCCACACCCACCTGGAGCGAGTCGGCGACGGATGCGGGCTGGTTTACGTGCGTGCAACCGACCGGCAGCCACAAGCCGGCCAGCACGGGGAAAGACAGCATTCGCGCGACACTCTTCATACTTGGCTGGCCGGACAATGACCAACGCGCCGGGGACCTTCAAGGCAATTCGACGGGTTGAACCCACCACGGGAAGGCGGAAGGCAGAATGTAGAATGCAGAACCTGGCAGCGGGCCGCACACCGCCGGGCGTTCGCCCACGCCAAACACCAGCGCAAGATAAGCATTCGCAATACTGAGAAAGGCGCCTCCCGCACCCGTGCCGCCCTGGCACTGGTCTGGTACCACCCTGGACATACCCTGGTACCATAGAAAGGTTCCCGACTCCCCCAAAACGACCCGATGGGCGCCACGTTTTTCCCGTTTCTCCCCCGCGCAGCATCAGCACCGCTAATTATAAAACCTCACGACTCAACGCCCGGCAAGGCACTTACGGAATGGTTGTTAATCAAGTAACGGAGGCGGGAGAGGGCGGCATCCGCTTCACGGCCTTTTTCGGCGACGAAGTCGAGGAGTTGTTGCGGTGTGCGGGTGTCTTCCTCTGATGTGCGGTTGGGATTTACAGCTTTCAGATCGTAAACGGCGTTTTCGATGGACTCGGCCTTGGCGAGCGACTCACGGGCGGCTCGCTCGACGACTTTGCATTCCTCCCCCAGCGCGGCGAGTTGCGACTCGCTGAGGGTCTTGGCCTTCTTTTTCTCTTTTAGGGCGTCGTCGAACTGCTTGGCCTGGGCGTCCAGGGAGGCGGCTTGCTCGCGGTGGGGGCGTGCTTCCTCCAGGGCCTTCTGCAAGCGCGCGGCAAAGTCGATGGTCCAGCTCCGGGGGCTGTCGGCCTGCTGCGGCAGGTGTTTGAAGAAATCGTCAAAGTGGGCCTGCGTGAGCGGGGTCTTTTTGCCAACCTTCACGTCCGAGAGGTCATAATACCATACGCGCTCGGTCTGCTCGCCTTTGGTGAAGAAGACGAGGTTGGTTTTCACGCCCGCGCCAGCGGAAGAGAAGACGCCGCCGGGGAGACTGACAATGCAGTCAACACTGCACTCCTCAAGGAGCTTGCGCTTGGTTTGGACAAAGGCGATTTCGTTGGTGCGGAATAGGACGCCTTCGTCCAGGACGATGCCGCACTTGCTGCCTGCCTTCATGCTCTTGAGGACGTGCTGGAGGAAAAGGACCTGGGTGGCGCCGGTCTTGTACTCAAACTGGGTTTGGGCTTCCTTGCCTTCCTTGCCGCCAAAGGGCGGNNCCGGAGAGGGTGTTGCCGTGCCAGAGGTGGGGCTCGTCCACGCCGTGCAGGATGAGGTTGGCCAGGGCGATAGGGTAGATGGTGTCGTCCTTCTCGCGACCATAGAACGTGTGACGCTTGAGAATCTCCAACAGGGGGCCGGTGAGTATGCCGGCGCGCTCCGCCTTCTCCTTCATGTACTCGTAGGATTGGGCGCCGAAGCCGCAAGTACCGCTACCGGGGTCATAGACGGTCTTGCCCGGCTGGGGATCCACGACCCGGACCATCACGCGGATGATCTCGCGCGGGGTGAAGAACTGACCGCCGTCGTTGCCCTTCTCGCCCATTTTGAGCAACAGGCCCTCATAGACCTGTGAAAGGGTGAATACGTGGGTGGTGTCCACGGCTGCGTTGGCGATTTCGTGGACCTTGTCCAGGACATCGAGGAAGTTCTTCTCCGAGTCAATGCGGCTGCGTTCGACGGCAGCCATGACCTGGGTGATCACCTTTTGGCGGGGCGTGGCGCCGCGCTTGTCCTTCAAGCCTTTCAGGTAGGGCAGCAGCTCTTCATGGACGAACTTCCAGACACTGGCCTTGGTGTCCTGGCGCAACGCGCAACCCGGGGCGGCCCAATCGCGCCAGCGGTAGGGCTTTTTAATGGTGGCCGCGAAGGCAATGCCGAGGGCTTCGGCTTCATCGGCCTCCTGAGCCTCGCGCTCGTCGAGAATGCGGAGGAAGAGAATCCAGGTGAGTTCCGGGACGTACTTCATGGCGCCGGCGCAGTTGGACCGGCGCATGATATCGCAAATGGACTTGATGGCTGCGTTGACCGACTGCTGAGTGGCGTGGCGCTTGCCGTTGCCGTTGCCGATTGTGGCTGGGGTGCCGATTCGTTTGGGCATGTTCGAGAATCAGGAGGTGGTCGCTGCTTCAACGGACTCGGGATCGAGCACGAGCTCGGTGAACAAGGCAGTCAATGTGTGCTCCGGCCCGCCAAGGATCTTCACCCAGCGCGGACTGGTGAGAATGATGTTGTTGGCCAGGCTTTGCGAGAAAGCCCGCAAGTCCTCGACGTCTCGAAAGTCTTTCCCGGTCGACTGCAGCCTGGCGGCGAAGGCTCGCTTCATAGCCTCCAAATGCTGCTCTCCGGGCGCGGTTCGTCCAAAAAAGCGGCGGACGTGAGAGTTGCTTTCGCAAAGTATGACCCGCAGAAACCGCGTTTCTGGAGCGAAGAGGAGCACCCCAATGTTGGCAGCCTCGGCGCGGCCAATGTCGGGACAAAACTGAACCAAGCTAAAATAGCCTTTCATCGCGCTAGGTTCCCCGCAGCAGAGCGGTGAACCCCGCCTGCTCAAAATGATGATCTCGGGTAAGGGCCTCCGTTAGACCGGCCTCGCGCATGACGAGGAACGATGCACAGTCAGTCAGGCTCCATTCTTTGTCTTTGTGCCCCTGATAGAATGCGAGCGCCTCCAAAAACTGCGCGCTCGTTTGGGGGACAATCGTGACGTTCGGGGCCTGGCGCAATTACTCGATGGATTCGGCGGCCTTTGCGCGAATGCTTTTCCCCCGGGAACCGAGGACGTTCAGCACTTCTGCCACGACCATTTCGCTGGTGACGATGCGGACAGGACCGAGGCTGGCTGATATGAGGGCGCTGGCATGTGAAATCCGAAGACCGAAGACCGAAACCCGAATGGCCGCGAAAAGGCGCAAGGTGACGCAAAGGCGTGATGCGTGATGCGTGATGCGGGATTGGTGATGTGGGATGCGGGAGAGGGGGCGGATGCAAGGGACGCAAAGCACTGCACCGCTGAGCTTCGGTTCTACGAGATCAGCCTCGCCAGGGCATAGGCAACACCGGCGGCCATTCCTCCAACCAGTACTGTTTGCAGGGCGCTCTTGATCCTGGAGACACCCGTAAACTGTCCTTTCACGAAGCCGAAGACCGCCAGCGCTGTCAAAGTGAACACAACCGAGAAGTAGAAGGCCGTTCGGATGTCGTGGAAGGCGATGTAGGGTGCGAGTGGAATGATCCCGCCGACGATGTAGGACGCCGCAATCGTAATCGCGCTTTGCAGTGCCCGCTTGGGATCGGGTTCCTCAAGGCCCAGTTCAAATCGCATCATGAAGTCCCGCCACGCCTTTGGTTTGGTGCGCAAGCCCTCTACGACCGGGCGGTATTCGGTATCGGTCAGCCCGTACTGGCGAAAGAACTCGGCCACTTCTTCCGCCTCGACCTCTGGTTTCTCACGGATTTCGGCCTCCTCCCGCGCCAGTTCGCTGTGGTAGTGTTCCGCTTCACTGCGGGCGGCCAGATAACCGCCCAGGCCCATCGCTATCGAGCCAGCGGCGATCTCAGCGAAGCCAGCGGTGACGACAATGTGGGCCGCACTGATGGCTCCTGAAATCCCCGCCGCCAGAGCGAATGGCACCGTCAGCCCGTCCGACATGCCGATCACGATGTCCTTGACCGTCTCGCCGCCTCGAAAGTGTTCTTCCCGGTGATAAAGAGTGTCCATACGCGTTCAGTTTGGTTGCCCAGTTCTACCAGACGCCAGCGGCATCCGCCATCCTCAACAGTGCCAAAGGACAACGAATTCCCGCGCTGATCGGATTGGAGTTCATGGGTGACCTTTCGTGTTTGCACTGAGTTTTTACGGCTAAAGGCGGCGGTGAATAAGCCTGTGAATAAGTTTGTGTCCGAAACTTTACGGGCGGGAACGCAATTGTCCCGCCCCCTCGCGTAAGGTTGCGGCAAGATGAAAACTGGAATTGTCGAAACTCAGGAATCGAGGGCAGCCCTGACAGGAAGTCCGAGACCCGAAAACCGACCCACTGCGGCGGCGCGAGAGCGCGGCGAGAGTCCAAAGGCGGCAGGAGCTGACGACCGGGAGTGGTGGACACGCTTGCCGGGGGGCGACCCGGGCTCGAACTGAGCTGGGCGCGGCCCAAAAGGATACCGCCCGGGAGTTGGGCGCCAAACTCGCCAGCCTCAAGGGCATTGTGTGGGTGGGGGTTGGCTTGTTCGTGTTCGGACTCGCGTCGCTCGTGTGAGCGGGGGCTGGCGTTCGCTCCAGGAGCCCCAACGGGCCGCCTGGCGCGCCGCGGCCAGTGGTGTCCAAAGCGCCAGCCGTCTGGGCAGTGGCCCGCTCACAGGCCAGCAGTTGTTCAACAAGATCAACTGCACCCTGGCCCAATTCGGCCAGGACCAGGTGGACGCGCCGCCGGCTCGCCCAACATTCCCCGAGCTGGCGCCGCAGGGTCTCGTCATCACCAATGCGGGTGGCGTGATCACGCTGAGGCTGACCTGTCCCGCTGACCCGGGGGAGAACACCATCGTCCGGGGCTCGAAGGCGGTCAGCCAGGGCTTCGAGAAGTTCACGGACTTCCGGGTGCTCGGCACCTATCCTGCCGCAGTGGCAAACGTGGCCGACATCACAAATCTTTACACGGCCCGATACGGCGCGCCGCCCGTGGGCACAAAGGTCTTCGTGCGCGTCAGCCAGTTCATTGGCGGTTGGGAAGATGTGCCGATCACGTTCGCTGCAATCGTCCCGGCAGCCGCGTAACCTCATGCAGCTCACCCGCAGGCATGGCTAAACGCGCCGGCGGGCAGTTCTCATCGGGCAGGCAGCTTCGCGGCTGCTTGCCCGTTCTTGATTATGGCGAATGGGGGCTAGCTCCGCTAGAACTTGAAACTCCATTCAGCCAGCGCGTATTTCTCGCGCGCCAGGAGGGTGATTTGGTCAGCGGGGATAGGGTCCAGCGGCTCAGTGGCGCTCCAGGCTTTGCTCAGGGCGGTCTTGATCGTGTGGTCGGGGACTCTGAGGTTGATCAGGAAATCAGAGTGCGAGCGGTTGACGCGATAATCCGGTTGCCGGGAAGGCAGGGGGAGGACCTTTTCGAGCAGCTCAATGTCGAGGTGCAGCAGGAAGGAGCCGTGAAAGAGCAGATAACGCCGATGGCGGCGTTGGGCGTTGCCGGCGAACTTAAGGCCGCCCACTGCGAGGTCGCTCTGGCCACGCCATTCGACGGGCGCCAGCACCAGGCTGGCCAGGGCGTCGCGGTGGCGTTCGAGAATGAACTGGTTGGTCGCGGGCGTGCTGTGGCACGGACCGGCGTCGTCAATGCGCAGGATCAGGGAGTAGTTGAGGATGCCCGGTCCCTGCAAGACGGTTCCGCCCCCGGTGCAGCGGCGCAGGACGGGAATGCCGAGTTGTTGGCAGTACGGGAGGTTTACTTCCGTCGTCGCTTTGTTGGCGTAACCCAGGACAACAAAATACTGGGGGGAAGCCCAGAAGCGCAGGAGTTCGTCGCTGTCACCGGCTTCGCAGAGGTCGAGCAGAACCTCGTCGCACGCGAGATTCTCCTCCGGCGTCGGCAAAGTGAGATCGCAGAGTTTCATGTGCTATACTAATTTGCGCTGACATTTAGACGGTTGTCCGGTCTAATCTTGCGCGCCGTGAGGGATTTGACGCGCGGCCAGTGAGAGTTTAAGTAATTAACTTCCGATTGACAAAGTGAAAGTGCCAAAGAAAGAACCGAAGTACTCACCGCTTGACCTGCATGTGCTGCCGGAGCCGGAGCAGACCGAAGAAGAGAAGTGGCTGGAGTCGCTGGAAACAGTGCTCGAGTATTCGCTGAAGGACAAAGGGCCGCAGAAGACGGCACGCTTCCTCGACGGCCTGACCGAGCGGCTGCGCGCGCGCGGCGTTGATGTGCCGCGCGTGGTGAGCACGCCCTACATCAACACCATCCCCGCCGATGAACAAGCGCCTTTCCCGGGGGATTGGGAGATGGAACGGCGCATCAAGAGCTACGTCCGCTGGAACGCGATGGCGATGGTAGTCAACGCCAACCGCGAACACAGCGGCCTGGGGGGACATATCTCGACCTACGCTTCGTCGGCGACATTGTGCGAGGTCGGTTTCAACCATTTCTTCCGGGGCCGGACTGAGGATTTCATCGGCGACCAGGTGTTCTTTCAGGGCCACGCGACGCCGGGCATCTACGCGCGGGCGTTCCTGGAGGGGCGGCTGGACGAGCGGCACCTGCAGAACTTCCGGCAGGAATTGGCCGAAGGCGGCGGGCTATCCTCCTACCCGCACCCATATCTGATGCCGGACTTCTGGCAGTTCCCGACGGTGTCCATGGGACTGGGGCCGTTGCTGTCCATTTACCAGGCGCGGTTCAATCGCTACCTGCGCGCGCGCGGTTTCATCAACGGCGAGGAACCGAAGGTGTGGGCGTTCATCGGCGACGGCGAATCCGACGAGCCGGAGACGCTGGGTTCGTTGACACTGGCTTCGCGAGAGAATCTCGACAACTTGATCTGGGTGGTGAACTGCAACTTGCAGCGGCTGGACGGGCCGGTGCGCGGCAACGGGAAGATTATCCAGGAGCTGGAAGCGGCATTCCAGGGAGCGGGCTGGAATGTGATCAAGGTGATTTGGGGAGCGGCTTGGGACAAGTTGCTGGCCGCCGACAAAACCGGCCTGCTGCTCAAGCGGATGGAAGAGGCGGTGGACGGCGATTACCAGAAGTATTCGGTCGAGCCGGGCAGTTACACGCGGCGGCATTTCTTTGGCAAATATCCCGAGTTGCTGGAGCTGGTGAACCACCTGAGCGACGAGCAGATTCATAAGCTGCTGCGCGGGGGCCACGATTCGCGCAAGGTTTATGCGGCCTACAAAGCCGCGATGGAGCATAAAGGCCAGCCGACGGTGATCCTGGCCAAGACGATCAAGGGCTACGGGCTGGGCGAAGCCGGCGAAGGCCGCAACATCACGCACCAGCAAAAGAAGCTCAACGAAAAGGAGCTGCGCGAGTTCCGGGCGCGCTTCGGCATTCCGGTGAGCGACGAGGAAATCGCGCAGACGCCGTTCTTCCGCCCGGCGCCGGATAGCCGCGAGACCAAGTATTTGTTGGGGATGCGCAAGGAGTTGGGCGGTTTCCTGCCGAAGCGGATCGTAGAGGCCAAGCCGTTGGAGGTGCCCAAGCTGGAGGCATTCGGCGATCTGCTGAAAGGGGTGTCGCGCTCGGAGCTGTCCACGACGATGGGGTTCGTGCGGCTGCTGGGCCTCCTCATTCGCAACAAGTCGATCGGTCGGCAGATCGTGCCGATTATACCGGACGAGGCGCGCACGTTCGGCTTGGACGCGTTGTTCCGCGAGATCGGCATTTATTCATCGAAGGGCCAGCTTTACGAGCCGGTGGACAGCAAGTCGCTGCTCTACTATAACGAGACGAAGGACGGACAGATTCTCGAAGAGGGGATCACCGAGGCGGGTTCGATGGCATCGTTTGTGGCGGCGGGCACGTCTTACGCGACGCACGGCCGCTACATGGTTCCGTTTTACGTGTATTACTCGATGTTCGGCTTCCAGCGCATTGGGGATCTGATGTGGCTGGCGGGAGATATTCGAGCCAAGGGCTTCCTGCTCGGGGCAACCTCGGGGCGCACCACGCTCAATGGCGAAGGTTTGCAGCACCAGGACGGGCACAGCCTGATCCTGTCNNGACGGCTTGCGCCGGATGTACGTCGAAGGCGAGGACATCTTCTATTACCTGACGCTCTACAACGAGAACTACGAGATGCCGCCGATGCCGGAAGGCGTGGCGGACGGAATTCTCAAAGGTCTTTACAAGTTCAAGGCCGGCCCGGAGAAGAAGACGCTTAAGGCGCATATCTTCGGAAGCGGGCCGATCATCCGCGAGGCCCTGCGCGCGCAGCAAATCCTGGCAGAGCAGTTCGACGTGTCTGCTGATGTCTGGAGCGCGACGAGTTACAAGCTGATGCGCAACGACGCGCTGCGGTCAAAACGCTGGAACATGCTGCATCCGCTCGATCCGCCGAAGAAGTCCTACATCGAGACGGTGCTGGCGGAAGAGCAGGGGGTCTTCGTGGCCGTCTCCGATAACCTGAAGATCGTTCCTGACCAGATCGCACCCTGGGTTCCCGGAGGATTGATGACGCTCGGCACCGACGGTTATGGGCGGAGCGACACCCGCGAGCGGTTGCGCCGCTTCTTTGAAGTGGATGCCGAATCAACGGTCATCGCCACGCTCCATGCACTGGCTGAAAAGGGCCAGGTGGACAAGCGCGTGGTTGGAAAGGCGATCAAAGACTTGGGGATGGACCCGGAGAAAGCCTATCCGGCGCTCGTTTGAACGGTGGTGCTGCGGGGCCATAACTGGTTGGTTAAGGACTCGTTCCGTCACGTATGACCTGCGCCCTCGGCTATCTGCGGGCCGGGATGCAAGCCGGTGGCGTTTGATTTTGCTGGCAGTTGGGCGCTTTTGGGGCAAATTGCTGCGCATTAAAGTATGGATTTGAAACTTCCTCATCTGGGTGAAGGCGCCGACTCGGGCACAGTGGTCAACCTCTTTGTCAAAGAGGGCGATACGGTCGCCAAGGACCAGCCCATCCTGGAGTTGGAGAACGAGAAAGCTGTGGCGACCATTCCGTCCACCGCCGCCGGCACGGTCACCCAAATCTTCGTAAAGGCGGGCGACAAGATCCGGGCGGGACAACGAATACTTTCCCTCGGCGAAAGCGGCGCCGCGGCACTGCCGGCAGCTAAACCTGAGGCGGCACCGGCAAGAAGCCGCGAGCGGCTCATCCAGACACCTTCACCCGAGCAGATGCCGGTTGTCCTGGAGCAAGAGGTCCTGGAACCCATTGCGGAAGGAAAGGAGGGATCGGCGCCAGCCGCTTCCCCATCCATCCGCAAGCTGGCGCGCGATTTGGGTATCGACCTCACTCGGGTGCGGGGCAGTGCCCGCGGTGGCCGGATCATGATGGAGGATGTGCGCGCGTACATCCAGAAGCTGCAGCGGGTCGCGACCGCACCCCGGGCCGCCGCACCGGCCGGGGCTCCTGCTCCCAAGCCCGCGCGGGAGCAGATTGATTTCTCCAAGTGGGGCCCCGTTTCAAAAGCGCCGCTCTCGCCGCTGCGCGAGGTCATCGCCCGGCGGATGGCGGAGAGCTGGACCAGCACGCCACGCGTGACACAGTTCGACGAGGCCGACGTTACAGCCCTGATGGCGCTGCGGAAGAAATACGCCGCGGACTATGATCAAAAAGGCGCGCGGCTCACGTTGACTTCATTCGCATTGAAGGTGTTGGTCGATACGCTCAAGAAGCATCCCATCTTCAATGCGAGCCTCGACGAAGTGGCGCAGGAAATAGTCTTCAAGCAGTATTACCACATTGGCATCGCGGTTGATACGGAAGCCGGCCTGATCGTGCCGGTCATCCGCGACGCGGATAAGAAGAATCTGTTCGAGCTGTCGCTGGAACTGGAGGGGCTAGCCGAGAAAGCGCGCGAGCGCAAAGTGTCGGCCGAAATGTTGAAGGGCGGGACTTTCACCATTTCCAACCAGGGCGGTATCGGCAGCGGGCAGTTCACGCCAATCGTGAACAAGCCACAGGTGGCCATACTCGGGCTGGGCCGCGGGGCGATGAAGGCCGTCGTGCGCGACAACAAGGTCGAGCCGCGATTGATGTTGCCGATGGGCCTTTCCTATGACCATCGCGTGATCGACGGCGCTTCCGCGGCGCGCTTCACCGTCGATCTGGTGCAGGGCTTCGAGAACTTCAAAGAAGCCGATGTGAAGATATGAGCGCTCGGAATAGCGGGGTGGTGGAGCGGTGGAGTGCTGGGATGACGAGCGACAGCCGTTGCCGGCCCTGGGCATTCCTCCAATACTCCCGCACTCCATTACTCCGCTTGTTGCTCCCTTTTGCTTATGGACCCAATCAAAACTGAAATCGTAGTTGTGGGCGCTGGGCCGGGCGGTTATGCCGCGGCCTTTTACGCGGCGGACCTTGGAAAGAAGGTCATCCTGGTCGAGCGCGAAAAGCGGCTCGGCGGCGTCTGTTTGAACCAGGGCTGCATCCCGTCCAAGGCGCTGCTGCATGCGGCCCACACCATTACCTCCGCGCGTGAGTCCGAACATCGCGGCATCCTATTCTCCACGCCGAGCATCGACGTGGCAAAACTCCGGGCCTGGAAGGAATCCATATTGACCCGGTTGTCCGGCGGCATTGCGCAACTGGCCAAGATGCGCGGCGTCCAGGTCATGCAGGGGCGCGGTTATTTCGAGGACTCGCGCACGCTCCGCGTCGAAACCGAGCAGGGTCAGCAGTTCATCAAGTACGACCAAGCCATCATTGCCATCGGCTCCAAAGCGGCCATGCCGCGGGATTTCGACCTGGGTAACCCGCGCGTAATGACCTCAACCGAGGCGCTGGAGGTGGAGGACATTCCCGAGAACCTGCTGGTGATCGGCGGCGGATATATCGGCATGGAGTTGGGGACCGTTTATGCCACGCTCGGCAGCAAGGTCGTTTTAATCGAGGCGTTGGATAGCATTCTCGCGGGCGCCGACCCCGATCTCGCCCGGCCCGTCGTCGCGTACGCCAAGAAGGCGTTTAAGGAAGTCCGGCTCAAGACCCGGGTTGGCAAGATGGCCACGAGCGGCAAGCAGATCAAAGTGGAGTCCGAAACAGACGGCGAGAAGAAGGTGGAGCTTTATGACCGCGTTCTGGTTGCCGTTGGCCGCGCCCCTAACGCGGAGGACCTTGGCTTGGAAAACACCAAGGTGTCCTTCGACGAAAAGGGCTTCATCCATGTTAACGAGAAGCAGCAAACGACTGACCCGGCGATTTACGCGATTGGCGACGTCGCCGGCGGCGTGTTGCTCGCGCACAAAGCTACCAAAGAGGGACGGATTGCGGTGGAAGTCATCGCTGGCGAGGAGAGTGCATTTATTGATGTCACCATCCCGGCGGTGGTCTTCACCGACCCAGAAATCGCCTGGTGCGGCTTGACGGAGGCCGAAGCCAAGGCCAAGGGCATCGCCGTGCAAGTCAGCAAATTCCCGTGGGCGGCTTCGGGCCGGGCGTTGACCTTTGACCGCCCCGAAGGTTTGACCAAACTGGTTATCGAGCCGGACACCGAGCGGATTCTGGGCGTCGGCATCGTAGGGCAGGGGGCTGGCGAACTGATTGCCGAGGGCGTGCTCGCGGTGGAGATGGGCGCCACGGCGAAGGACCTGGCGCTGACCGTTCACCCGCACCCCACTTTGTCCGAGACCCTGATGGAAGCCGCCGAGGCCTTCTACGGCCATGCCACGCATACCATGGTGCGCAAAAAGGCGGAGTGAATGGTGGGCGGCGCCTGGCCCGATCACAAATCATCACTTAGTAGTTGAATTCAAACTCTCGCGGAGTACTATTCCTCCCTGCCGGTCTGGTGCAACACCGCCGGCGAGATGGTTCGGGGCGTAGCGTAGCTTGGTAGCGCGTCTGAATGGGGTTCAGAAGGTCGTGAGTTCAAATCTCACCGCCCCGACCATTTTTCCT
>PLZQ01000458.1 GCA_003152225.1 Limisphaerales bacterium
CTATGTCAGGAGTTCTGGATTCCCAAACAGACTGATAGGTTTTGCGTGCATTGCCTTCTAGTGGAAAGCAGCCCGTAGCTTAAGCAATTGCATGGGGAATGCACAGCTCCACCTACTTGGGACGTAGGATACCAAGGTGGGTGCGCCCCTGTGAACCTGAATGAACGTACCATTGACCTCCCCACCACAATTCAATAATCTCCATACATGGCAGCCAAGTCGAAGCGATCGAAAGAGCAGGCACCAGGTGAAGCTCAAGCAGCACCGTCACATCGTCTCAAGCCGTCCAGTTTAATCGACACCAGGGTGATCTACTGCGGCGATAACCTGGAGCAGCTTACGAATCGGCCGTAATATGTAATCCCAGGCATGTTAAGACACTACCGTAGACCCCTACTTTGCCTCTTGCGTGACTTGCAGAATCTCAGGCTGCATCCAGAGAATGTGCCATTATGCTTCTCTATTCAAGAGCGCCTGATAAACTACATTCGTCGCATCGAATATCGAGTCAGAAACATTAAGTCGCAAATCAGTTTAGTTAGGGGCCGCATCAGACATGGTCGATTGCCACATGAAGAAGCTGACAAACTAAAGGCAACCGCTCACAATAAACATTCACAAAAGTCTGCTTATGATCAGCTTCTGTCTCTCCTTCGTGACATTGGTAATGGGCTAGCCTTTATCTATATCAATAAGTGGGACATCAAACCTTTGTGTATGTCAAAGGAGCATGCTGGGTTTATATCCTGTAAAAAGGGGTTGCGCATGGAGTTGGCCCTGTTTAGGCACTGCAAGGCACAAAACGTGTTGTGCATTCTAAACGACATCACGAATTCTCTTAGGCATGGGGATATTACAATGTTCAAACATGGTGTGCCGAGTATAATGGAGGTAAAGTCTGGCCGTGCAGGAACGAACGATGCACGAACTTGTCGTCAGTTGGAACGAGCAAGGACAATTAGCAAGTATCTGAAAGAGGATCTTGGACAAAACATCTATCCAGGGCAAGGCACAGCAACATTGCACCGACGGGAGCTAACTATAGATGAAAGTGAACATCGGGACACAGTGACCGAGCTCCTTACCAAAGCCCTAGAATCGAATAGCAATCTCACGTTAACGCTTGAGAATGGTCTATATTGCAATGTAAGCATGGCAATTGATCCTACGCACGAATCGTTAAACGAGATTCCACAGGGTGGGAAGATGTGTGTGTTATTCATAAATACAGAGAAATATGTCCATCAAGCATATTATCCGTTTACTCTCTCCCTATCAAATCCCGAGGCATTGTTTGCGTTTTACGATGGCCGCTGTTTGATCACGGTCTTTGTGGATTTAGGTGTCATTGAACAGGAATTGGGAAAACAAGGCATTGAGGTGGCAGTTAACATAGATGGCGATGACGATTTCCTAAGCCTGACACGTCGAGACGTGCAACTGAGAATAAACGTATCTAGGCATTTCTTTGGACGTTTAGGTGCCGAGTTCCTCAGTTTACAATGGCTTATCCACGAATTAGCAGCGTTAGTAAAACAACAGGAGAAAGATATAGTGTTCAATACGCGAATGAAGTCGTAACCTTATCTATACATTTCTCTCTACAATGCCCCACAACCCAATATTTATTTAGCTAGATGCAGCGGCAGGGTAAAGGGAAAGATGGTTTATGGCGAATCCTGGGAGAAAGGGTCTGGTCGTAATTATGGAGGTTAGGTTCGAATAAGTGTCAGAACAACGTTTCTTCACCACTTGGCTGTTGCTCGTTGTGACGCGGCAGCAGGGAAGCGACATGGGTGGCCACACCCATACACAGGCGATCGGCTGTCCACTCCAACGTCATCCTGGTCTCGCGCCTCAAACGCGAGACGATTCGAACCTTCTGCGGGGCACTCTCGCGGCGGCCTTGGAGGTCCTGCGCGAAGGCGTGCACCTGCCAGTCGGTCTTCTCACAGGCTTCGGCCAACGTATCCAGGAATTTCACCTGCTGAACGTGACCAATCGCCGTCAACCCTGTCAAACCGGCATACGACCCGTGTGATTTTGTCTCAGAACACGAACAGCCGAAGAATCATCCGAATCATCTGCGTTGCCTTGCTTCTCCGCTGTATGCCATTTGCAGCCGCGGCGGAGGATTTCACCAATGCCATCGCCGGATACCTGCAGCGTTATGTGCATGCCCAGTTGCCCCAGGGCTGCATGGTGGTCGGCATTGTGGACGAGCATGGGGCTAGCGTGATCAGTTGCGGCGATTTGGATAACGGCACGGACCGGCAAGCCGATGGCGACACGGTGTTCAGCATCCAATCCTCCAGCTACACCTTCTTTTGCATGCTGCTGGAAGACATGGTCGAGCGCGGGGCGGTGCAACCGGATGAGCCCGTGGCCAAGTACCTGCCCGCGTCGATCAAGCTGCCGAACTACCACGGCAAGCAGATCACCGTGCGCCAGTTGGCCAAGGAAACCTCCGGGCTCCGTCCCTCGCTCGGTGACGCTATCGACCCCAAACGCGCCGATAATCCCTTCGAGGGATTCATCGCGGAGAAGTTTTTTGCGCTCCTGTCCGATTGCCGTCTAACCTCCGAGCCGGGGACGACGCATTTGCATGGCGGCGTGGACCGCGGGGTGTTGAATCAAGCCCTGGCCCTGAAAGCCGGGATGGACTACGAATCGCTCCTGCGCTCTCGCGTGCTGCGGCCGTGGAACATGAACGACACGGGGCTCACGCTGACACCCGAGCAGGAATCCCGTTTGGCACCCGAACACAGCAAATTAGGTTACGCCATGCCGAGATGGCAGGAGGGAGACTTCATTCTCCTGGCCGGGGTTTACTCGACCGCCAATGACCTGCTCAAGTTCCTATCGGCCTCCGTCCCCGCCTCGTCCCGTCTGCGGCCGCTCTGGGAGAGAACCGTCGCCAACTTCGCGTTTTCGCCGCCGCGACCCGGACTGCTCAACGCCGGCGGAGGCTGGTTTGCCAATGGTTGTTACCTCGGGTTCGACAAGGCGCGCCGGCGTGGTGTGGTGGTCCTGGCAAACGCCTACGAGCCCCGGCGCCAACTTGGTATTCTGCTGCTCGAGAGCGAATGGCAATCGGACCGGCGTCCCCAACCGGCCAAGGTCAGCCGCCGCCTTGGCGCGTCATACGCCGGACGCTACCAGCGCTCACCGGGTAATGCGCTGGGCCGCTTTGCGCTGCGGCACTATGTGTTCGATGCGCCCCACACGTCCACGCTGCTTCCGGCGGGCCTCAGCCTGGCGGCGTTGGCCCTGCTGCTCTGGCGCGTCGGCCACACCCGCAAGCGACTGTTCATCCTGTGCTGGGTGGTGCTGGCCGGCATGGTTTCGGCCCCGTTCCTGCCTCTGCTGGCCAGCCGCATCTTTTGCGCCCGTCTGCACCCCGGCATCGGCATCCGTTGCGAAGGGGACCGGCTCTTCGCCGAGGCGACAGGCTCGGACTGGTGCGCGATCGAGGATTGGCCGAACGCTCAGTCCTGGGGACAACCCTTCCACCCGATTGATGTCTTGTTCCCGCCGGTCCCGGTCGAATTGTTGCCGGAATCCGAAACCCGCTGCTTTGAACGGCTCAGCGGCGTGCCCATGACTTTTGCCGGCGATGCGCGTGGCAAGGTCACTAGCCTGATCCTGCACTACCGGGGACAGACCTTCACCTATGACAAAATCTCCGACGTGCCGCCCAAGGCTCCCGAACCCGTGAAACCGCCCGTCATCGCCAACCTCGACACCAACGTCCTGGACGCCTGTGTCGGCCGCTATGAAGTCGCCCCCGGCGCCGCGTTTCCGAAGGGGCTGAAGGTGACGGTTTGGCGCGAAGGCGCTCAATTGCTGGGCCGCGCTCAACACCCTGGCGGCGACCGCGTCCTGCTTGGTGCCTTCCCCATCTTTCCCGAATCCGAAACGAACTTCTTCGAGAAGCTCACCGGCGCCCAATTCCGGTTCACCAAGAACGACCAAGGCCAAGTCACCGCCCTCACGCACCATTACACCGGCGCCACGCTCGCGTGGTTTCCGGATTGGGAAGCAAAGAAAGTTTCAGCCGGAACCATTCAGAAAGAAGGCCGCTAATCAACGCTGATAACCGCTAATGGCAGCAGAAAAACATCCAACATCCAACATCGAACACCCAACGCCGAACCTTGAACCTCGAACCTCGAACTTCGAACCTTGAAAAGCCGGGTACGGCTGCCCCAAGCCACCCTGAGGCCACCCTCAGGCTCACTGGTAGCCAACCGGTAGGCACCCGGAAGCCACCCTCAGTATACCCTGAGCTGGTGTAAACGTCGTTCTGTA
>PLZQ01000009.1 GCA_003152225.1 Limisphaerales bacterium
ATATATGAGCTTGAAGTGGATCGCCTTGCGCTTACACAGGTGCAGTTGTGAGCTACGTTCCCAACTTGCTGAGTGGACAACCCCAAACCCATCCGCAAGCTCAGGATGGTGGCGTTGTGTCAATAGTGAGGACTGACACTTGTTCATTAAACCGCGCGGTGCTCCCCGTGCCGTCAGCTGTCCCACTAATGCCCGCCCGTCCGGCCAGGGTGATGAAGGTGTAAGGCGTGGCGTAATTGGCTTGACCGAGGGCGGCCAGAGGCAGGACGGCCAGCCACAGCCCGACGCCCGGCAAATTCCCGGCCAACCGCCGGAAAAGACTATTGGGTTTCATCATGTATCCTCTGCCGAACTAGCGTCCGGCACGATTTAATAAAGCAATGTCGGTTTTCATAGTCTGTGATCTTTCGTTTTGATTGGTGAATTGGTCCTCCTACCGAGGGGCGCTCCGAGCCTCTTGGCCCGCTGTGGGGCCTGCCAAAAGAGGACTTCTTCGCGATCATCAGCCGGTTTCATAGGCGAAGGCGTTATTTGACTACTGGCTTAACCGGAAAAACTGCTGTGCGCCGCTGCTGGCATTAGTCACGCCGTTTTGCCCGTTCACAACGACGGGGGCCGGAGAATTGGTGGCCCAGACCGTCGGTGGAGCAAGGTTCGTGGTGGACTGCAAAGTGTAGGCGCTATAAGAGAATCCGGCCACAGTACTTGGCCACGTCAAATTAACATTTGTCCCAGAAGGCGTGATTGTCAATCGCGGTGAGGGGTATGAAAGACTGAACACCGTGCCATGACCGTAAGCGCCGTCAGCAAAGGACGCCCCAAACAGGGTGGTGCCCGATAAAACCAATTCGGGAGCAGGATAACCTTCCTGGTTGGGAGGAACGGCGAAAGCATGCAGAATCGTAAAACCCGTGCCGTTCGTGTTGACGGCAAACACTATCCCATTGCCGGAACTGGCGCTACTATAAAACGCCGTCCCATACAAGGTGTTGCCCGATAAAATCAATCCGCCTTTAGGGTAAGTGCCGCCGCTGCCGCCAGTAAAACTATGCAGGTTCCTGAAACCCGTGCCATTGGTGTTGACGGCAAACACCGTGCCCCAGCCCGAACTACCGCCAACAGCCGCTGTCCCATACAGCGTGTTGCCCGATAAAATCAATGCGTCCCACGGATAACCTCCGTCACTGCCGTCAGTAAAACTATGCAGGGTCCTAAAACCTGTGCCGTCGGTGTTGAGGGCAAACACCGTGCCATAGCCGGCAGTGCCGCCTTGAACCGCCGTCCCATACAAGGTGCTACCCGATAAAATCAATCCGCCAACCGGATTAACTCCGTCGCTGTTGATACCTTCACCACCTGCAGATCCAGTGGTTGCCGAGAAAGTATGCAGGTTCGTAAAACCCGTGCCGTCGGTGGTCACGGCAAATACCGTGCCCCAGCCCGCACTGCCGCCGAATTGCGCCGTCCCATACAGGGTGTTGCCCGATAAGAGCAATCCGGCAAAAGGACCAGCTCCGTCGCTGTTGGTACCATAACCGCCTCCTGCAGATCCAGAGGTGGCCGTGAAATTATGCAGGTTCGTAAAACCCGTCCCATCGGGGTTGACGGCAAACAGCGTGCCGCAGCCCGAACTGCCTCCAGCTTGCGCGGTTCCATACAACGTGTTGCCCGATAAAATGAATCCGCCATTAGGCACAGCTCCATCGCGGTTGGTGCCATAACCATAACTCGCATAAATGCCGTTGGTTCCAGAGGTTGCCGTGAAATTATGCAGGTTCGTAAAACCCGTGCCGTCGGTGTTCACGGCAAACAGCGTGCCGCAGCCCGAACTGCCGCCAGCTTGCGCCGCTCCATACAAGGTATTGCCCGACAAAAGCAGTCCCAAAAACACAAAGTCTCCGTCACTGTTGGTACCATTAAAACCTTCAGATCCAGATGTTGCCGTGAAACTATGCAGGGTCGTGAAGGTCTGCGCCCTGCCGTTGGATGCCAGCAGGCACAGCAACAGCAAGCCCGGCAAACTCCCGGCCAGTCGCCCGAAAAGATTATTGGGTTTCATCATGTATCCTCTGCCGAACCAGCGTCTGGCACGATTTAGTATAGCAATGTTCCTTTTCATAGTTTGTGACCTTTCGTTTTGACTTGGTTTGCCGACGGGGACGCGCTCAGGGCCTCTGGCCCGCTGTAGGGCCTGCCGAAATAGGACTTCTTCGCGATCGTCAGCCGGTTTCATAAGCGAAGGCGTTAGTGCCTTCACTCATACATGCGTATTCTGGCGGGAAAAAGTATGGACGAACTGCGGGTTTCTAAGGTTTTCCGCCCTTCTGGGAGTCGCTTCCCGTGACGGTACCCTGGGGCTGGGCCTGCGCCGCCGGTTTGAGAGGCTCAGCCACCAATTTGTCGGCCTCCGCGGATTTGCCCTCGGCCCGGAGGACCTCGGCCAAATGGCTGACCTGCCATTGCCATTTGGCGGGGTCGTTGGGCCAAGCCTTAGCCGCGTTGGTCATCGCCTCGCGATACAGAGGTTCAGCCTCGGCCAGCTTGCCTTGGCGCTGGAGCGTTAAGGCCAGGTCGCCGGCCAGCCATTGCCTTACGTCGAACTTGTCGGGCGAAGCCTTCCGGCAAATGTCCAGGCCCTCACGATACAGGGCTTCGGCCTCGGCCAGCTTACCCTGGTCCCTAAACATGTCGGCCAGGCCGGCCAGCAGGGTGGTCAGGTCATTGGTGTGGTTCGACCTTCTGAAAACCTCGATGGTTTCACGGTATAAAGCTTCCGCTCCGTTCAGTTTGCCCTGGCTTCGGAGGATTAAGGCCAGCCCCGTAGCCAGCCATTGCCTTACGTCGAAGTTGTCGGGCGAAACCTTCAGATAGGTGTCCAAGCCCTCACGGTAAAGGGGTTCGGCCTCAGCCGGCTTACCCTGGTCGCGAAGCAGGTCGCCCAAGCCGGCGAGCAGGTTGGCCAGATCATTCGTGTGGTTGGAGCTTCTGCCGACCTCGATGGTTTCACGGTATAAGGCTTCCGCCTCAGCCAGTTTGCCTTGGCTCACGAGCGTTAAGGCCAGTCCTCTAGCCAGCGACTGCCTTGCGTGGAAGTTGTCGGGCGAAACCTTCAGGTAAATGTCCGAGCCCGCGCGGTAAGAGGCTTCAGCCTCCGTGAGTTTGCCCCGGGTACGGAGCCAGTCGCCAACGCTGACAAACGCGAAGGCCTGACTGCCCGGATCTGGCGAGTTTATCGCTGTCTCCACCTCCCCGCGATACAAGGCTTCGACTTCCGAGAGTTTTCCCTGGTCCCGGAGGGCTGCCGCCAACACGCTGCATACCCAAGCCCCATTCCAGTTTGCCGCTTTCTCTTTAAGATTTCCCAGTTGGCGCCAGATAGCCAGCGCTTCGCGCAATGCAGCTTCTGCTTCGGTGAACCGGCCGGCTTTGTGAAGCGCCTCACCCAGGTTGCTCAGACAGTCAGCCGTGGTGAAATGCTGCTCGCCGATAGTTTTCCGGCTGATGGCCAGTCCCTCGCGCGCCACGGCTTCGGCCTCGGCCAGTTTGGTTTCGCCGACGAGCACCTGAGCCAGGACGTCCAAAGCCTGGGCCACGTTATGATGCTTGCTCCCCAACAGGTTTCGCCGTAGCGTCACAGCCTCTCGCACGACCGGCTCGGCTTCCGCAAACCTGTTTTGGTCGAGAAGCGCGAGACCCAGGCGCAACTGGGTGATTCCGGCATCGGCAGCGGAGCGTTCGTCCGGCAACACGCGCGCCTGGATGGCGAGCGCTTCACGCGCGGCGGCTTCGGCCTGGTCGGGCTTGCCTGCATTATGGAGGGCAGTACTCAACCCGCTGAGTGATTCAGCCACCTCCAGGTTCGCATTGCCCAGCAACTTTCTCCTCATGGCCAGCGACTGCCGAAGAAGCGGCTCAGCCTCCGGGTTGGGGGACTGCGAAAGGCGGACGCAACCCAAATGGTACAGCGAGGCCGCAACCTGGACGTGTTCTGAACCGAGCAAGTTGGTGCGAATCGCCAGCGCCTCCTGGAAGGAAGGCTCGGCTGCATCAACCTTGTCCTGCATGAGAAGCTCCCAGCCCAGGCTGTCCAGAGAGTCCGCCACGGTCGCATTCATGTTCCCCCACAGCGCCCTCCTCAGGATCAGGGCCGACCGGTGCATGGCCTCGGCTTTCTGGTATTCGCCCAGCGCGTCATAGACTCCGCCGATGGTGCTCCGCAATTCCGCCTCGACCTCCGGCTGGCCCTTCAAGTCCTTGCCGACTCGTTCGGCGGTCTTGTCGAGGATCTCCTTGAGCATGGTGGTGTCCCGGCCCCGCGCCACCGACGGCCCAACACCCTGAAGCATTTCTTGCAGGAACTGGGCGACTTGCCGGCTTCGGGTAGCCTCACGATTCGCCTTGCGCAGGGACCAGAGGCTGATCCCCAGCCCGATGGCCAGCGCCGCGAACATGAACCCGGCAGCCGCGAATGGCAGCTTGTGACGGCGGACCAGCTTCTGGAGGCGATAAACCCGGCTGGGAGCATGCGCCGTCACAGGCTCATCGCTCAAGTGCCGCTCAACGTCCGAAGCCAGAGCGTTGGCCGTCTCGTAGCGCCGGGTGCGGTCCTTGTCCAGGGCCTTCATCACAATCCAATCCAGGTCCCCGCGCACCCGGTGAATGAGTTGGGGGGCATCGGTGTGACGGCGCTCGGCGGTGGTCGTCTGTTCCTCGGCTGCCAGCTTGCTCAGCCGCGTGGATGGCGGCGGCGGCTCCTCCTCCCGGATGATGCGCCGGATTTCCTCCATGCCCGCCTCAACAAGCCGCTTTGGGTCAAAGGGCGTTTTGCCGACGAGCAACTCGTAGAGCAGCACCCCCAGGCTGTAGATGTCGCTGCGGGTATCAATGTCCAGTGCCGTCATCCCCGCCTGCTCTGGACTCATGTACGTCGGCGTGCCGATGAATTGCTCAAAGGCTGTATGGACGGTCTTATCCGTCAGGACCTGGCCGGCGGTGGCCTTGGCGATGCCGAAATCAATCACCTTGGCCACCGGTTTGCCGTCCTGGACCGTGACCAGGATGTTTGAAGGCTTGATGTCGCGATGGATGATCCCCTTCTGGTGGGCGTGCTGGACGGCGTGGCAGGCCTGAAGGAACAAATCGAGCCGCTGCTCGGTCGAGAGATTGTTCTGGTCGCAGTACTCGGTGATTTTGACCCCGTGCACCAGTTCCATCACGAAGAACGGGCGGCCTTGGTTGGTGGCCCCGGCATCCAGGACCTTGGCGATATTGGGATGGTCCATGAGCGCCAGCGCCTGGCGCTCGGCCTCGAAGCGAGCCAGCACTTGTTTGCTGTCCATACCCGGCCGGATGACCTTGAGGGCCACCTGCCGTTTGACCGGGTCCTCTTGCTCGGCCAGATAGACCACCCCGCAGCCGCCCTCGCCGATCTTCTCCAGCAGCTTGTAGCGTCCGATCCGAGCACCTGCTTCCTCGACTTTGGAATCAGGGGCTGGCCGGGTTGTCATTTGGCTCAGCAAATCGCCTACGGGCGGTTCCAGGAAAGGATCGGGGCTCTCATCGGCCTGGAGGAGGGCGGCGAGCCGTTTGCGCAGCGCCTCGTTCCCGGCACAGGCCCCGGCGAGGTAGGCTTCGCGCTCCGGGCCTTTGGGCCGTTGGCGGGCCTCACGGAAGAGGACTTCTTCGCTGTGTTCAGCCGGTTTCATCAGCGAAGGCGTTGGTGCCTTCACTCATACATGCGTATTCCAGCGGGAAATAGTATGGACGAATCTCAAATAATCTTTTCGCCACCCGGCCCCTCCGGAACCACCGAGGGGCTGGAAGGCTTGCCGACTTCAAGGGAAGGGCGCAGGGCAACCGCCAGCCAGGCCCGGCCGTAGGCCCACCATTCCTTCGCGGTCGGCACGGCGATGCCCAGGACCGAGGCCGCCTCCTCAAAGGTCATCCCGGTGAAGTAACGCAGCTTCACCAATTCGGCTTTCCGTGAGTCGCGGGCGGCAAACTGTTCCAGCGCCTCGTCCACAGCCAGCAATCTCTCGTCATCGGCTGCTTCAATAGGAATCTCCACCTCATCCAGGCTGACACGGCACGCTCCGCCGGCACGCTTCAGAGCCATGCGCCGCCGGGCGCGCTCGACCAGAATCCGGCGCATGGCTTCGGCTGCCGCGGCGAAGAAATGGGCGCGATTCTTCCATGGCGGCTGGCCATCGGCCCCGAGCCGCAGCCAGGCCTCGTGGACCAGCGCCGTGGGCTGCAGGGTTTGGCCAGGCGCCTCTTGGGCCATCTTGTGCGCGGCGAGCTTGCGCAACTCCTCGTAAACCAGCGGCAGCAGTTCTTCAGCGGGCGGAAGTTCGCCTCGCTCCAGGGGCGCCTGACTTTTCGGAACATCAATCCTCATGGCATCGGTGGCGGCATTCCGGTTGACAGCCCCGGCTTTGAGGCCGAAGCCAATCTCCCGATACAATCCTGCTGTCGCTCTTCTGAATGCCCCTGCGTCCTGGCCTTCAATGGACCGGACAAAACCTCAGCCCGGCTCTCTCTTCCCTAGAAGGAAAACCAAGCACAGGTCGTTCGCTTAAGAGCTTGAACTGCGGGCGGGGCGTCGGCTGAACTCTGTCAGCGTCTCGTGTTCGCAGTATTACTTCGGTTGGCACATTGCCTGAAGCATGTCAACACCGAAGAATGCTTTCTTTATAACCTCTTCTCAGGCAGAAAGTTGGGATGGAGGTTTTGCCCCGAGCCTTCCTTCCGACCCAAAGACTCTCAGGTTGGCCCGAATCGCGGCCACACGAGGGAGCTTTGCGCGGAGCGGATTGGGGCGTGGCCAAAACGCCCTTGGCGTGATCCCAAGCGCTCTGCGACTCGCCAGCCCGGCCGAAGCTCCAGCGGGTTAGCGCACCTGGGCGCGGTAGAACTGGGCACCCAGGGATGGATTGGGGCTGACAGAGTAGTAATTCGTCCCGCCCACGAGGGTGATATAGGGGCTGAGCACCTGCCACTGGGACAGATTAGTCGAAGATTCGATGTTCACCGCCAAGTTGGGAAGACCGGAAATCCCAAAACCGAACTGGCCCGCGCTCAGGCTCGGCGGCTGTAAAATCGGCGGCGGCACGGAATTGGCGGGAAATCCTTTCCGGATCGTGTTGTTGAATGAGGCAATCACTGGCTTAACCGGTAAAACTGCTGTGTGCCCGAGATGCGATTGGTCACGGCGTACTGCCCGTTGACCACGACCGGTACCGCCGAATTGGTGGCCCAGACCGCCGCTGAGCCAAGGTTCGTCGTGGATTGCAAAGTGTATCCTGTGTAATCGAACCCGGCATAATTGGTCGGCCACGTCAAAATCAAATTGCTTTCAGAATGAATTATGGTTAGTTGCGGCCTGAACGAAAGACTGAACACCGTGCCATCGCCGTAAGTGCCACCAGAATACGTCGCCCCATACAAGGTGTTCCCCGATAAAACCAATCCAGCACCAGAGGAAATCAATCCGGTCGGCAGGTTAGGTCGGCCAGCAAAACTATGCAGGGTCGTAAAACCCGTGCCATCCGCGTTGAGGGCGAACACTGTGCCATTGCCCGAACTGCCGCCAAAAACCGTCGTCCCGTATAGGGTGTTGCCCGATAAAATCACTCCGTCAGAGGGCGCAGCTCCGTCACTGTTGATTAAAAGAGAATTGGTTGCCGTGAAAATGTGCAGGTTCGTAAAACCTGTGCCATCCGTGTTGAGGGCGAACACCGTGCCATTGCCCGAATTGCCAGCTCCACTGCCGCCTCTCATCGTAGTCCCATACAGGGTGTTGCCCGATAGAATCAATGGACCGGTAAACGGCCAACCTCCGTCGCTGACGCCAGTGAAAGTATGCAGAGTCGTAAAGCCCGTGCCGTTGGTGTTGATGGCAAAGACCGTCCCCCAGCCCGAACTGCCGCCGAATTGGGTCGTCCCATACAGCGTGTTGCCCGATAAAATCACTCCGGCATTCGGACCCGCCCCATCGCTGTTTTTATAAGGAGGGTTGTCAGTCCCATTACGAGGGACAGAAGTTGCCGTGAAAGTATGCAGGGTCGTAAAGCCCGTGCCATTGGTGTTGATGGCGAACACATTGCCGCTGCCCCAACTGCCGCCATAATCCGACGCCCCATACAGGGTGTTGCCCGATAAACGCAATGTGCCAGATACAAAACCTCCGTCGCTGTTTGTGAGAGAAGGACCGGAAGTTGGGGTGAAAACATGCAAGGTCGTAAAGCCCGTGCCGTTGGTCTTGACGGAATACAGTGCGCCAAGGGAAGAGCCGGGTCCACTCGATGCCCCATACAGCGTGTTGCCCGACAAAAGCAGGCCGCTTACTGGGCAAGCTTCGTCGTTCCCGCCATTAAAACTCTCCAAGACCTTAAAACCCGTGCCATTGGTGTTGATGGTAAACAGCGTGCCATAGCCCGAACTGCCGCCAAAAAGCGCCGTCCCATACAGGGTATTGCCCGATAAAATCAATCCGGCAAACGGATTAGCTCCGTCCCTGACGCCGTAGAAACTATGCAGGGTTGTAAAGACCTGCGCCGTCACCGGTCCAGCCAATAGCAAGACGAGACCGGCTATCAGTGCGGGCAGTGGGGAGAGACGTTTGATGTGCGTTTTCATTGGTTGGTTCCTTTGACTATTGGCTCAAACGGTAAAACTGCTGCCTGCCGGTGATTGTATTGATAACTACGTTCTCCCCGCCGATGACAACCGGCGGCGAAGAGTTGGTGGTCCAGACCGCCGATGCACCAAGGTTCGGGGTGGATTGCAGAGTGAACCCGCTGTAATTCGTTGGCCAAGCCAAAATCACGTATGGGCCGGAAGGAATGATGGTCAGTTGCGGCTGTGGCACAATGGTCAGCCGGAAAACGGTCCCGGCATTTCCTTGTCCGCCTTGGGAAGTCGTGCCATAGAAATTGCCGTCGCTGCCCTGCACCAGCCCATTGGGACCCCCGCCATCATTGCCGCCGGTGAACGAATACAAAGTAGTCAGCGCCCCACTTGTGCTGATTGTGATTGCGGTGCCAGAGTCGTTCGTGTCGCCCCTGGAAGTCGCGCCATAGAAATAGCCGTCGCTGCCCTGTACCAGCCCGGCAGAGGGATTTGCGCCATCAAGTGAAACGCCATTTGCATTAGTAATGGAGCCGAAAGCATAAAGGGTCGTCAGCGCCCCATCGGTGCTGATTTTGAACACGGTGCCACAGCCGACGACAACACGGCCTTCGAGGCCGATGAATCTCCAGCCGTTGCACTCAGTCGTGCCATAGAGATTGCCGTCACTGCCCTGCACTAGCCCTATTGTAAGCGTGATAT
>PLZQ01000069.1 GCA_003152225.1 Limisphaerales bacterium
CAGGATTTGACCCTGGGGTGAGCTCAATCTTCATGGCGTAGTCCCACAGGTCGTAATAGAGGTTCTGGCCGTCCACCTCGACCTCGCCGCGCTGGAAGTCGGCGGGCTCGGAGCGCAACGACGGCTTGGGAGGAAACAGCTCCCGGCCCCAGTCGAGGTTGACGATCATCCGGTAGCTGTCCTGGTGGCCGCAGTAGAAGTCGGCGATCTTCGGATCATCGGATTGCTGTACCCCGTAGGAGGCGTCGGCCGGCAGCCAGCCCCAAGGCGCAATATAGATTTCGGCCCAATCGTGGATCCCCCAGGTGGACGGCTTGGTTTCCCATCCGCTCTGCCAGCGGGCGGGGATGCCGGCGAAGCGGCAGAGGGTGATGAAGACAGTGTTCTGAATGCCGCAATCGCCGCGCCCGGCAGTGAACCCTTTGAGAACGAGGGACGGGATGGTGCAGTATTCGTCTTCGGCGTTCCATTTCACGTTGGCGCTGACCCAGCGGAACAGCATGCGCGCCTTCGCCAATGCGTTGGTCTCGTTGCCAACAATCTTAGCCACCTGCTTGCGGAGCGCGGGCGTAAAGACGATGTGCGGCGGGCGCTCTCCCAGGCAGGCGCCGTTCCAGTCGGCGGGCAACGGCTGGACCCTCGCTTCATCCAGCATCGGGTAGTAGGCAAAGGAGGTGTATGCGAAGGTCAGCTTGAACTCCAACGGTTTGGCCGGGTCGGTGACTTGCTGCTGGAAATAGACCGTGCGTTGCGCGCCGCCCGTGACGGGGTTGCCATCGACAGCGTTGGGGGCGACCAGCTTCGGCTCAGGCGAAGCGCTGATCAGCTTGAGGTCGCGCTGCTGCCGGTATTCCTGCGGGTAGGGGAGCCAGACGCGCACCCGCGAGCCGGCTTTGACGCCCGGGGTGTTGGCTCGCAGCATCAGCCTGTAGGTCATGCGATGATGAACGGGCTGGACCTCGATCTTCCCCGTCCGCTCAGCTTCATCGACCACAGCTTGCAGGTGGTCGGTGAGCTTCCATTTCGATTTCGCAGGCGCATTGCCGGCCTTGGCGCGCCGGGCTTTGGCCTCTTCGCAAAAGAGGAAGATGTTGGAAGGCTCGCGTCGGGCGAAGTATTTCTTGCCGTCGATCATGCGGAAGCGGGCTGCGCTGTCCTTGGCCCACCGCTCGACCTCGGGCGCGGTGGCATCGGGGATATCCTTCTTTATTTTGGCGAGGAGTTCGGGCGCAGTCAGGGAGTACTCGTAGCGCGTGCGGCGAATGATTTCGAGAGCCTCCTCACGGGCGCGGAGAGCCTCAGGATCAGCCCGGTTGTCAGCGGCGCGCAGCAACGTTTCCGCCTTCTGGGATTTGCCGGACTTCATCAGGTCCATTGCTTTGAGTACTACGGGGTCCCGGGACGTGAACGCGAGCGAGGCGCCGGTGGGCTCGGCGGCGGGGCTGTTGGAGATCGAAGCGGCGAGCGCCACGATAAGGCCGGCAGGAAGGAGCAGATTAAGGTTCATTTGCGGGTTCGGGTTGGGCGAGGACATGGGGACAGACGGGACAGTTTATGGATTACGTGCGCAAGTTCATGGTTGTCCATTGCCGCGGTCATTATGCAGCCGGTCGCCGCGAGGTCGAGGCTTACTTGCTCGGGTTGAGGGTTTGCGTCGGATCCGCAATCAAGCGTGGCTGTTAGATAGCACGAAGCCGGAAGGAGGTGCAACGTGGTTGCTACCCCATTTCCCGCTCGCCTTTTGCCGCCGGCTTGGCCACTTTCCACGCCGTGCTGCGACCGGAGTATGGGCTGCGGCCATGTCATGCTGAACCAACTTACGATTTCCGCGCTCGTGGCGAAACTGGCCAGGCGCGAAGTCTCCGCGCGGGCCGCCATGCAAGCTTGCCTGGACCGGATTGAGCGGGTCGATCCTCAGATCCGCGCCTTCATCAGTTACGACGTCGCGGACGCTTTAGCGCAGGCCGACGCCGCCGACCAGGCTCTCGCGCAAGGCCAGACCCACGCCCAGAAGCCGCTGCTGGGCGTGCCCGTCGGCGTAAAGGATGTCATCGCCGTAAAAGGACAGCCGCTCAATTGCGGGTCCAGGATACTGGGCGACTTCCACTCGCCCTACGATGCGACGGTGATCGAGAAGCTGAAGGCGGCTGGGGCGGTGGTGTTCGGGCGGCTGAATATGGACGAGTTCGCCATGGGCAGCTCGACAGAGAACTCGGCGTTCCAAATCACCCACAACCCGTGGGATACCTCGCGCATTCCCGGCGGGTCCTCGGGTGGTTCCGCGGCGGCAGTGTCGGCCGATGAATGCGTGGCGGCGCTCGGCTCGGATACCGGCGGCTCGATTCGCCAGCCGGCTTCGCTTTGCGGGTGCGTCGGCCTCAAGCCCTCGTATGGCCGCGTCTCACGTTACGGCCTGGTGGCCTACGCGTCATCGCTCGACCAGATCGGCTGCTTTGCCAAAGACGTGCGCGACGCGGCGACGGTGCTGGGCGTCATCGGCGGCCATGATCCGCGCGATTCTTCGAGTGTGCCGCAGCCGGTTCCAAATTACCCAGCCGGCCTCACCGGCAACATCAAGGGGCTGAAGTTGGGGCTGCCGAAGGAGTATATGATTGGCGGCCTGGACCCCGAAGTGAAGCAGGCTGTCGCCGCCGCGGTGCAGCAGCTTGCCAGGCTGGGCGCGGAGGTGGTCGAAGTCTCCCTGCCCCACACCGACTACGCCATCGCGACCTACTACATCATCGCCACCGCCGAGGCCAGCGCCAACCTGGCGCGCTTTGACGGTATTCGTTACGGCAAACGCGTCGAGGGAGCGGACCCAATCGAGCTTTACGGCAAGACGCGCGGGCAGGGCTTCGGCCTCGAAGTGAAGCGGCGTATCATCCTCGGCACCTACGTCCTGAGCAGCGGCTACTACGACGCCTATTACATCCGCGCGCAGAAGGTTCGCACCCTGATCCGCAACGACTTCCTGAAGGCGTTCGAGAAGGTGGATGCCATCGTTACCCCGACGTCGCCCACCGCCGCTTTCAAGATCGGCGAGAAGGCCGAGGACCCGTTGCAAATGTACCTGATGGATATTTTCACCATCTCGTGCAACCTGGCGGGTATCTGCGGCCTGGCGTTGCCCTGCGGTTTCACCGGCCATCAACCGCGCCTGCCGATTGGGCTGCAGCTCCTGGGCAAACCGTTCGGGGAGGAAACGATCCTGCGCATTGCCCACGCCTACGAGCAGAGCACGAGCTGGCACAAAGAGAAGCCGCCAATCAACGGTTAGCCCTTTGGTTTGCGATTATAGGCCATGAAGTAGAGCACGGGGACGGCCATACGGCTGATGAGAAGGGATGCGATCTCGCCCGCCATCAGCGAGATGGCCAAACCCTGGAAGATCGGATCGGCCAGGATCACACTCGCGCCTACCACCACGGCTAACGCGGTCAGCAGCATCGGGCGAAAGCGCACCGCGCCGGCATCCACCACCGCCTGGTCGAGCGGCATCCCTTCGGCCAGACGCAGCTCGATGAAATCCACCAGGATGATGGAGTTGCGCACGACGATGCCCGCCCCGGTCATGAAGCCGATCATCGAGGTGGCGGTAAAGAACGCCCCCAGCAACCCGTGGGCGGGCAGGATGCCGACCAGTGAGAAGGGAATCGCCGCCATGACGACCAGCGGCGTCAGGAACGAGCGGAACCAGCCGACCATCAGGATGAAGATCAGCACCAGCACCGCGGCGAAGGCCGAGCCGAGGTCGCGAAACACTTCGATGGTGATGTGCCATTCCCCATCCCACTTGATGGACGGCTCATCTTCGGTGAACGGCTGCGTGGCGTTATAGATCTTGAGGGGCGCGCCGCTGCCGCCGAATTGTTTCGTGTCGAGCGCGTGGAGGGCCTCGTTCATCTTGAAGATGGCATAGACCGGACTTTCCACTACGCCGGCCACGTCACCGATGACGTAGGTCACCGGCATCAGGTTCTTGTGGTAGATGCTTTTGTCCGCCAGANNGAGGTGCGCAGTGATTGCGGCAGGCGCACCACGATTTGAACGTCCTCCTTCTCGCGCGGCAGATGCAGCAAGTCCACCGCCGCCCCACCGACGGCCAGCTTCAAGGTCTGCGCAATGGCTTCGTCGCTGATGCCGTGCAGGGCTGCCTTTTCCTTGTCCAAGAGGAACCGCACTTTGGCCTGGTCGGCCTCCATATACCAGTCTGTGTCCACGACGCCTTTGGTGGTGTGGAAGATGTCGATGACTTTATGGGCCAGTGCCAAGCGGCTTTCCTCGTTCGGTCCATAGACTTCGGCCACGAGCGTCTGTAGGACGGGCGGACCGGGCGGAACTTCGGCCACGGCTACGCGGGCGCCATATTTGGCGGCGATCTGTGCGACGCGCGGGCGGACGCGCTTGGCGATGTCATGGCTCTGGGCCTTGCGCTCGCTCTTGGAAACGAGGTTGACCTGCAAGTCCGCGATGTGGGCGCCGCGGCGCATGAAGTAGTGGCGCACCAGGCCGTTGAAGTTGAACGGGGCGGCGACGCCGGTGTAAACCTGGTAATCCGTCACCTCCGGCTCGACACGGACGGCGGCGGCAATCTCGCGGGCGGCCTGGGCGGTGCGCTCGAGGGCACTGCCTTCGGGCATGTTGAGAATGATCTGGAACTCGCTCTTGTTGTCGAATGGCAGCATCTTCACCTTCACCCAGCCGAGGCGGACGGTCGCCATGGCGGCGAGGAGCAAAACGATGATTCCCACCAGGAACGCCAGGCGCCAGCGGGTCTGGGCGATCATGGGCCCCATGAAGCGCCGGTAGAGCCGCGTAAAGAAATCCTCCTCGTGCTCAAAATGGGAGTGCGCCTTGCCGCCTTCGGCTGGGGTAGCGGCAGGCATCTTGCCTGCCGCTACAGTCAGGCGGGAATACTTCCGGCCCCAGCGCAAAATCCGGATTGCCGCCCAAGGGGTGACAATGAAGGCAATGGCCAGCGACCAGATCATCGCCGCACTCGACCCGATGGGAATCGGCCGCATGTACGGGCCCATCAACCCGCCGACGAAAGCCATGGGCAGCACCGCCGAGATGACGGCGAAGGTAGCCAGGATGGTCGGGTTGCCGACCTCGTTAACCGCTTCGACCGCGATGGCCGACCACGCGCGGCCTTTGTTCTGGGCCAGGTGGAAGTGGCGGACGATGTTCTCGACCACGACAATGGCATCGTCCACCAGGATGCCGATGGNNGCGATGCCCATGTGGAGCAGCAACTCGTCGGACTTCTCCTCCGCCGTCTGGCCGTAGTTACGAGTGATGGACACCTCGACGCCATTAGGGATGACTCGGCCACGGAGCACATCGACTTTCTTGAGGACCGCACGCGCAACCGAGATGGCATTTGCCCCCGGTCGCTTGGCAATGCTCAAGGTGACGGCGGGCTGCTCGTCAGCCACGGCCGAGTGCGCCGCACCCGCCCCAAAGAACACATACTGGCTTGGTTCCTCGGGCCCGTCCACAATCGTCGCTACATCGCGCAGATAGACGGGCTTCTCACCGTGCACGCCTACGACCACGTTGCCCGCATCCTTCGCGCTGGTGAGGAAGCTGCCGGTTTGCAGCAGGACCTCGCGGTTGTGATCGGCGAGCGGTCCGGCGACAAGCTGCCGGTTAGCTGATTGGAGCCGTGGAACAATGTCCGCGGCGCTGAGTTGGCGCGAAGCCAGCTTCGCCGGGTCGAGCAGCACGCGGAGTTGCCGGCGCTCGCCGCCGATGAGCGTCGTCTCGGCCACCAGCGGCACCTGCTTTACGGCGTCATCCACTTCGTCCACGATGCGACGCAGCGTGTAATGGTCGAGTCCCGCCCCGTGAAAGGTCAGGGCCAGGATCGGCACGTCGTCAATGGACTTGGGCTTGATGAGCGGGAATGAGACCCCTTGAGGGATGCGGTCGAAATTGGCCTGCATCTTCTGGTTGAGGAGGACCAGGCTGCGCTCGATATCCTCGCCGACCTTGAAGCGGACGATGGCCAGGCTCTCACCCTCGCGCGACGTCGAGTAGATGTATTCCACATTGGGAATTTCCCAGAGCAGCTTCTCCATGGGCCGGGTGGCGCGCTCCTCGACCTCTTTGGCGCTGAAACCCGGCATGGCCACCAGCAGGTCGATCATCGGCACCTTGATCTGCGGCTCCTCCTCGCGCGGCAGGAGCAACGTCGCCGCCGTGCCCAGCAGGATCGAGGTGATGATGAGCAGCGGGGTCAGCTTGGAATCGATGAACGACCGGGCGATGCGCCCGGCGATTCCCAGGCGCGGCGAGTCAGGTTTGGGAGAGTCTTTGCTCATGGGCGAGCGCAAGAAGTTACATGGTTACCTGCGTTACATAAGTTACATGGGGCAGATGAGGAACCAGCGCCGGCGATGCTTGTGACGATGCAACTCATGTAACATTTGTAACTTATGTAACCTATTTAACCCGCGCCGCTCCTAGTGCGTTTGCAGCGGCTGACCGTCTCGCAAGGTGCCGGCCCCTTCTACAACAACCGCCTCGCCTGCAGTGAGGCCAGAGAGAATCTCGATGCCCTGCGGAGTTTCCTTGCCGGCGCGCACGAGGCGCATCTGCGCTTTGCCGTCGGCGGCGACGAACAGAATCTCAAGCTGCCCACGCCGAACCAGCGCCGAGGGTGGGACGAAAAGGAACGTGGCCTCGCCAATCGGCACGGCGAGCCGGCCAAATTGTCCGGTGCGCAAGCCCGCGGTTTCCGGCAAGTCCACCTTCATGCATACGGTGCGGGACGCCGGGTCGGCCGCCGGGGAGATTTCGGCCAGCNNTGCCGGGCATCGCCAGATCGCCTTCGTCCGCGAGCTTGCGGGCCACCACGCCGTCGAACGGGGCGAGGATCTTCGCATAGCCGGACAGCGCATCCGCCTCTGCCACGGTGGCTTTGGCGACGCTATAGCGTGCCTGCGCGGCGTCTAATTCGGCCTGCGTGGCGGCCTGTTGTTTGCGCAGATTGTCGGTGCGATTGAAGTCTAGTTCTGCCTGCCGGAAGGCGGCGTTGGCCTGGTCAAGCCGGGCCTGAATCTCCTGCGTGGCGAGTTCCACCAGCACGTCGCCTTGCTTGACCGATTGGCCGAGCGTGATCGGCACCCGGGTAATACGCCCACTGGTCTTGGCTTCAATGACCGCCTGGAGCTTCGGCTGCACCGTGCCGACGACTTCCTCTACTGCTGGCTGCTTGACGGCCTCGATGGTCTGCACGCGCACGGCGGCCGGCGGCAGTTTTTCGCTGACCGCCGCTTGCGGTTCATGCCGCTTGCCGCAGCCGACGACGAAGGCCATAGCGACTGACAGGAGCAGGCCCAGCCAAGCGGCACGCACCGATGTTCCATTATTGTCGCGCCTCTTTAACGGGGCGTAGCCGCCGACGTTAGTCGGCGCCATCTTCGGTGCGGCAAGAATGCGCCAACTGACGTCGGCGGCTACGCTGGTATGGAAGATGCCGGCCAGGGCAAGAGAGTGGGGCTTTCTCATTTTGCTTTCGATAGGGAATCCAGTTGCGGCAGGGCGAGCGCCTTGCGCATGGCGGCGATGGCGATCTGGCGGTCGGCCTCCGCCTCGGCGCGGCGGACCCGTGCGGCCACCAGCGCGGTCTCGGCATCGATCAACTGCGTGGAGAGCGCCAGCTCCTGCTCGAACCGGGAGCGGGTCAGGCTGGCGCTTTCCGCGGCTTGGGCGACCGCCTTGTCCGTCACCCTCAGACGCTCATCGGCAGCCTTGAGGTCGAGGCGGGCTTGCTCGACTTCGAGGTCGAGCGCGAGACGCAGCTTGCGCTGTTCTTCCCGGGCGAGTTCGATATTGGCGTTGGCCTCGGCCACCTTGGCGCGCGTCATCCTGTCATCCCATAGGTCCCATTGGAGCAGGGCGCCGGCAGTGTAGCTGCCCCCGCCGTGCTCGTAATTCCACCCGTAATCATAGTCCACGCTGCCAAAGGCGCTCACGCGCGGGAGGTAACCGCCTTTGGCGGCGCGCGCCTGCTGCTGGGCGGCCCGCTCACGGTGCCCGGCGGCGGACAATTCCGGGCGCCCGGAGAAATCGCCCGAGTCCGGCGCATTGACCGAGGGCGCCGTGTCGGCGACCTCGAATTCACCGCTCTCGATGCCCAGCAGATTGCGGAGCACGCGGACTGCTAACGCGTTTGCGTTGCGGGCGCGGACGAGTTCCTCGCGAGCCTGCGCCAGGCGCACTTCGATGTCCAGCACGCCGCTTTTCAGCAGCGTGCCGCCGTCGAGGCGCTTGGTCGCGACAGCCAGGCTCGCTTCAAACGAGTTGACCCCGGCTTCCGCTGCTCGGATGAACTGCCTCGTCTTGAGCACCGTGTAAAAGGCGCGGGACACCTCGAAGCCAAGGGCGTTGCGAACGGCTGCGTTATCCTGCCGGGCGGCATCGGTGTTGGCTTTGGCCGCTTTGCGAGTCGCCGTGTTCTTGCCGCCCGCGTAGAGGGGCACCATGACGAGGCCCCGGGCATTTAGGTCATCGACGGTCGGCACGTCGTTGAAGTTGAGCGAAGTGCTATAGGCGCGCTGGTTGAGGATGCTGCCGAAGACCTGCATCGGGTTGTCGCTGCCGGTATAGCTGGACTGGAACAGCACGCGCGGCCAGAAGGTGGCGTTGGCCTGCTCCAGGCCCGCCTGCGCGGCCACGATGCGCTGCTGCGCCAGGCGGGCGTCCGGGTTGGCTGCCAGCGCCTGCTGCAGGGCCCGTTCCAGGGTCCACGGCTCGGCTCCCAGCGCCGCCAGCGACCACGAAAGCACCAGCCCCGCAATGCCCAGTGCCCTTGTCATTTCCGGCAGCAGGAACCGCCGGCGTTATGCGACTCGCAGCAACTGCCGCCCACGCTGGCTTTCTTGAGAATGATCTCCAGGGGGCAGAAGTTCGTGAACGAGGACTGGAGCAGGTTGAAGCCGACGAAGGCGGTGAACCAGAGCCAATATGGGCTGTGATAGTGCGCCAGCACCAGGCTGGCCAGAATGAACGTCCCGGCAAACCGCCGGATGATCAGTTGCATTTTCATATGAGATACTTCGCTTTGTGCTCGAAGTTAATGAAAACTGCCTGCCACCAGCGCTCCGACAATACTGCCGTAAATGGAGCTGAGGAACGGGTTACTGGTCAATGGGCAAGTGCCGGTCGAGCAGCCGACAAACTTGTAGTAGGCAAAGCCCAACCCGCCGCCCATAACCACCCCGATGATAATGCGTAGAATCATAATCCGTTCGTTTTCAAGTTCCGCTACATACCGAGCCGCGACCGACCCGGAAGTTACAGGGAATTGGGCCTCTGGCCGCACACCCAGCCCGTGTGGCACCGTGCCGTTCCTTGGCTTTGGGATGGTTTTGGACGTCGATTCCGGCCCTGCTTCTATAAACAGCCTCCCAACTGGTCTGAAAAGCCCGCGCTCTCTTGGACTGGATGGAACATAGCGGGCGGGTCAAAGCAAACCCTCTGAAATGAAGGGAATGCTTCGTTGTTCCGAGCGGGCTACAGAACGGGCAGCGGCGCGTTGCAGCCCGAATTCAGGAATAGGACTGCCAATGACAATCCCGGCTGGAGCCGTAGGCCCGTCGGATACCGTGCAGGTCGAGAAGCGTCCCCGCCAGGCGTTCTGATTCCGTCTGACGGCGGTTGCGTTTCGCGGCGATGAGGTCACCGTTGTGCCGTTCGAGTGCCATTAATTCGCCTACCACGGAATCGAACTCTCCTTCCGCAGTTCGGTGCGTATGCGCCTGGGCGGAAGGGATGGTGCAAAAAGACGCGAGCGCGCGCCGGATCTCTGACTGAAGTTGGGTCTTCCGCGTCTGGTGTTCGGCGACTCCTCACCAGTTGTCGCCGAGGATCGCTTCTCTTTCGAGGTGAGTCAACCGGCGCCACTCGGCCAGCACACGGGTCAAATCGGCAGTTGCATCCATGGCTGGGGGGCGGCTCAGGAATTGAGAGCGAAGGAGCTGTAATGCTGCGGAGTGGCGGGCGCGCTCTGCTGGCGGAGCATCTCGCTCCAGGCATCCCGCAGTACCGAAAGGCGCTTGATCGTATCATGGATGCCCTCCGGAGACTTGCGCGTGTTGCTGACGGTAAGCTGGCGGTGCATGTAGTCGTAGAGCCCGTGCAAAGTGGCCGCCAAGGCCCCGCCCTGCTGCAGGTCGAGCGAGTTGTTTAGCTCGTTAAGAATATCCTGGGCGCGAATGACGTTGTTGTTGATGGTCTCGTTGAACTCAAGCGGGTCCTCGTGCTGGAAGCCGGCGAGGGCGCGTTCGAGGAAGCGGATGGCGCCTTCGTAGAGCATCAGCACCAATTGGCCGGGCGGTGCGGTTTGGGTGGCGATGGTTTGGTAAGAGCGGAGCGGGGCAGCAGTAGCCATAGTTCAATTCGCGGCGAGCAGTCGAGTGGTGCTTAATCAGCGGGGCTCTGTGTGTTGAGCTTGCTTGCCAACAAAGCTGAGATTTTGCGAATGATGACAGCCGGCGGGTAGGAGCCGTTCTGGACGAGAGCTTTGGCTTCGGCCACCTTGTCAGCCCGCACTTCCGGGGTCTGCTCGAGGGAGCGGTTGAGGGATTCGGCCGTGGTAAGAGCCAGTTTGTCCTGCCCGAGACTCGGTTGCGGGGCCGCCGTCCGGCTCTGGATCGCTGATACCACCGATGCTTCACTGTTCGGATTAACTCGCATAGTCGATTTCTTCAGAGTGGCAGGCAGTCGCTCTTTCTGGCAGATACATCGGCAGNNTATTGGCCGAAGCGGAGGGGCGAATGGAGCACGCCCGTGTCTGCCAGCAACGGGTTGGGAAGACTCAAGCTCGTGCGCGCGTAGCTTTCGGCGGCGGCGGCGACGGATTCCGTGCCCGCGTCAAAGACTTCGTCCACCGCCCACCAGGTTTGGTGTTCGCGACAATCGACCAGGCGAATCTTCCAACCCGTTTGGAGCGGGGGATAGGCCCGGAACACGGTCAGACTGGCAAATACCACCGCGTCACAGTCGGTGAGCAGGCGCAGGTGCTCAAAGAAATCCGGCGGCAGCGGGGTCTCGACCGTCCAACCGTTGCCGGCAGTGAGCTCCCGGAGGGCTTCGGGGGAGACCGGGATAACCTCGAACAGGTTGCGCTTGGCCAACTCGGCGATTAAGACGGGCTGCAGCAGACTCGCCCCGGCGGCCTGGTTGGCGTCCTCGCGGCTGCGGGGCAGGGGGAGCACCGCCACCCGCCGGATCGTTGGCGGCAGTGTGGCCTGGCAGACAGTTACGTTGGCGGGCTTGTAGGGTGTGACCAAGGATCGCCGCATGGAAGCCGGCATGACCGAGCAACCCGCGGCCAACACGGGGATCAGGGCAGCCAAATACAAGGCGCGGATCGACATGCCTGTATATCGGCTCTCCGGGCAAAGGACTTAAGCCTGGTAAATGACTCAGGCGGAGACCGTTGCAAAAACATACTCCCGGACAGCGCGGGTGCGCCGTCCGGGAGGCTCCTAAACCGGAGTAGGTTTAGTCAACTGGCCTATCCGAGCAGCTTCAACACGGACTGAGGCATCGTGTTGGCCTGCGCGAGCATCGCCGTGCCAGACTGAACCAGGATGTTCAGCTTGGCGTAGTTCGTACTCTCCTGGGCCACATCCACGTCCTTGAGCTGGCTATTCGCTGCGTCAATGTTCGTCTTCTGGACGGACAACTGGTCATTGGTGTAGTTGAGGCGAGCCAGGCTCGCGCCAATGGTGGCGCGGTCACTGGCGAGTTGGTTGATGGCGGTCTTGACGTTAGTCAGCGCCGTGACCGCCGCACCGGTGGTGGAGATGTTCATCCCGGTTGTGGCACCCGTGTAGGCATTGGCACCGAGGTTAATCTGGCCCATCGACCAGGTGGCGGCGTCGCTGTCGATCGTCACCGCTTTGTCCACAGCGTTGAACAGGCTGACGCCGTTGAAGTCCTTCGACGCCGTGCTGTTGATGTATTGCGCGAGCTGAGTGTATTCCGCGTTATACATGGAACGGTCGGTGTCGGTCTTCGTGACGTCCTGCGCCGAGACAGCCAGTTCGCTCATCCGGTCGAGCGCTTTGCCGACTTGTTGCAGAAAACCGTCCTGCGTCTGGGTGTAGGAAACAGCGTTACTGACGTTGTTCGAGGCAGCGCTGATGCGGCTGGACTGGGCGTCGAATTTCATCGAAACCCCGAGACCTGCGGCGTCATCCTCCGGCGACGTGATTTTCGAGCCGGAGGAGAGGCGTTGCAGTGATTTGGCCAGATTGGCCGATGAAGCCGACAACAATGAAGCACTGCTCTCGGCGGCGATGTTTGTATTGATTACCATACTAAGACTCCTTCCATGAGTCACCCCTTGCGGGGTTTTGTTTTACTTAACGGCATCCTTGCCGTCTGGTGGAACTTAAGGCATCCACCGTTGTCCTTGTTGACTGTTTAAGGCCGTCAACCGCCTTTCGGACAGGAGACTTATCGGCAGTATGGAAAAGCACTTTAGGGAAACGGCATCGATAACTACGCCAGCCTGGATTCTCACGGAGCCGGACATCCATAACAGAGAACACCAACCAATTCTCCCTCCCCGCACTGCGTCAAGCAAAGGGCGGCGTGTGAAAAGCTAACTCTTTTCAAGCTTAGGGAGCGTGTTAGAGTTCTGGGGATATATGCAATCCGAGGCTCGTTTCGAGCAACTCCTTCAGCAGGCAAAAGCCGCGCGAGAGCAGGGTCGCTTGGATCAGGCCGCGGCATTGCTGGATAGGGCGGAGCAGGCTCATCCGGGCCGTGCCGGGTTGTTGGCCGAGCGGGCCCAATTGCTCTATGCCCGGGGGCGCTATCCGGAAGCGTTCCAGCAGATTCGCCAGGCCATCGCCGCCAAACCCAATCAGCCGGACGATTATTTGCTCTTGGGGAGCATCTTTCGCGAGGCAGGACATCCGCAAGACGCGCACAATTGCTACCGCGCCTGCCTCGAACTATCCCCCGGCAAGGTGAGCGCCATGATTTGCCTGGGCAACCTGGCGCGGGACCAGCGGCAAACACGCGAGGCTCGCCTTTGTTACGAGCAGGCGTTGCAAGCCAAGCCTGGCGATCCCAATGTCCAAACCAACCTGGCCAGCATCCTCTGTGATACGGGCCACACCGGCGAGGCCATCCGGCTGCTGGAGAGTTCCCTGCGCACGCGCCCGGCTGCGCTTACCCACAGCAATCTTTTATTGACACTTCACTACGACAGCCAAACCGCCCCGGAGCGCATCGCCTCCGAGCAGCGGGCCTGGGCGGCACTCTACGCGAAAGCCATCCGCAGGCTGCCGCTACGGAATGATTGGTCCGCCGCTCGGCGTTTGCGCCTGGGATTTGTCTCCGCTGATTTTAAGCAGCATCCGGTAGGACGGCTTGTGGAATCGCTCTGGCGGCATCTGGATCGGGAGCAATTTGAAATGGTGGCTTACGACGCCGGGACCCGGCTGGATGGCCTGAGTGAAAAGCTGCGCACCCTCACCAATCGCTGGCAGTCCCTTCAGGGCCTCAGTGACGCCGACGCCGCCGAACTGATCAGGCGCGATGCCATAGATGTTCTCTTCGACCTCTCTGGACACACTGCCGGAAACCGCTTGTTGATCTTCGCGCATAAGCCGGCCCCCATGCAGGCGACCTGGTTCGGATATCCGAATAGCACTGGCCTGGACGCGATCGACTGGCGGCTCTCCGACGCTCTATCCGATCCCCCCGGAGCGAACGAAAGCCGCTACACTGAGAAGCTTCTGCGCCTGCCTAGTGCCCCCTGGCTGTATAAGGCTCCGGAGGAACCACTGCCGATCCGGCCGCTGCCTCATACGCGGGGCGAGCCGTTCACCTTCGGCTGCCTGAACAACCCCGCCAAAACCAGCGAAGCCAGCCTCGCCGCCTGGATCGCCATTCTCCGGCTCTGTCCCAAGGCGCGCCTGATGCTGATGACCCGGGATGACGAGGATTACCAACAACAACTGCGCCAGCGATTTGCCCTCCAAGGCGTCTCAGCAAGTCAACTACTCCTGGTCGTCCCGGGAACTCCGCGCCAGTTCTACGAGTATCCTTACCAGGTTGACCTGCTGTTGGATCCGTTCCCTTACAATGGCGCAGTAACGACCTGTGACGCCCTGTGGATGGGAATCCCGGTCATTAGTGTCGTCGGGTCCAGCTATGTCTCGCGTCAGGGCGTCTGTGTGCTCTCCCTGCTGGGACTCTCGGAATGGCTCTGTGCCACACCCGAAGATTACGTTCAGCGAGCAGTGGCGCTGGCCCAAACTCCCGCCGTTCTGGCCGCCGGGTCTCCCGGACTGCGCGCGCGCCTGCAAAACTCACCCTTCATGGACTACCCGCAATTCGCCCGCGACTTTGCTAATGCCATCCGTTCCGCCTGGCAAGAAAGCGCCCGGGCTGCATCAGACTCGACCCCAAGATAGACCTTTCCGTCCGCTGAGTGCCGAAGTTGAATCACTGCAGGCGGCCTCAAGCTGTGCGCCCTCACTTGCACGACTTCCCCTGCTGGCATCAGCCGCCATAAGGCCAGTCACGCTAGCAGTGCGTCGTGGACGCGCTGAATAACAGCCGACCAATCACCAGGGGCGGACTGGCGGAAGAGACGGAGTGTGGGATACCAAGGGGTGTCCTCGCGCTCAAGCAGCCAACGCCAATCGGGCGCAAACGGCAGCAGGACCCAGGCGGGCCGGCCCAGCGCACCGGCGAGGTGGGCCACACTCGTGTCGGCGGATATTACCAGGTCCAGTTGCGCGATAACGCTGGCCGTATCGGCGAAATCGTGCAGCAAGCCCTTCAGCGGTGTGAGCGACGGCTGGCTGGTCCCCTCGCCGGCGAATTGAGGGCCGGATGCCACTTGCAGGTTGTAAAAGGCCACGCCAGGCAGTGAGAATAATGGGTCGAGCGACTCCAGTGGGATCGATCGCTGGCGGTCGTTTGAATGCTGCGGGTTGCCTCGCCAGGCGAGGCCCACCTTGAGACGGACGTCCCGCCGGTCGCGGGGAAAAGGCAGGACCACGCAGTGGTTGACTGGTGGGCGAAGGTACGGCGTCCGCGCGGGGATGGTGCCAATCGTAATGCCAAGACGCTGCGGCAGGCTCAGCAAAGGCACGTGATAATCAACCTCTGGAAGGGCGTTGCCTTTGGGAATGACCCGATGCGCGCCCGATACTGATTCGAACAGAGCGGCCAGAGAAGGCGGGCACTCGAGCAAGACCCGCGCGCCGCGTTCGGCGAGATCACCAACGAACCGCACGAACTGGATGGCATCGCCGGCGCCTTGCTCGGCATGAACGAGCAGCATCCGGCCGGCCAGGTCTTCGCCGAGCCAGAGGGGCGAAGCAAACGAGCGGCGGGGAAAATCCGGACGCCGCCAGCGCCATTCGTATTTCTGGAAGCCCTGGGAGAAGTCGCCCTGCAACAAGAGCGCGAAGGCAAGATCCCAATGGGCTTCGGCATAGTCAGGCCGCAGTTCGATGGCCTGCCGGAGGCTCTGGACGGCCTCGCCCACGCGACCGGACACCCGGAGCGCGTTGCCGAGATTCAAGTGAATGCCGGAATTCGCGGGCGCGCGGCGAAGCCCGTCGCGGAAGCAGGCGGTGGCTTCGGCGTATTGCTGCTGCGCGAGCAACGCATTGCCGAGGTTGTTGAGCACGCCGGGCTCCCCCGACTGCAAGCGCAAGGCCTGCTGAAAACTGGCCACGGCCTCCTCGCCCTGATTCGTGTTGCGCAGGGCCACGCCCAGGTTACCCCAAGCGGGGGCGAAATCCGGCTTGTATTGCAGCGCGCGACGATAGCAGCCGACCGCCTCGGCATTTTGCCCCATCTCCTGGAAGAGCACGCCGAGATTGAATGCGGCCTCGACGTAGCCGGGGTTCAATTCGAGCGCCTGCAAGTACTCGAGCGCTGCCTCGGGCTTTTGGTTGCTCGCCTGGAACCGCAAGGCGCGGTTGAATCGCTCCACGGACGCGGGCGGCGTGCGGGTCGGCGGCGGACTCAAAAGTTGAGCGGGCATAACTTAGGATTTCTGCGCTGGCGGGTGCCCAATACGCGGGAGTGGCCGATTCTGGGTTCCCCAGAAACCGTCAAACCGCCTGTTACAGTTCCTGTCCAGGCACAAGCTAAATGCGGATCAACCGCTACTACTACTACTACTACTACTACTGCTGCTGCCGCCGAAAGACTGCGTCAAAAACGCCAGTTGCTGGTTAATCGTGGCCTGAGCGGTCTCCATCGCCACGAACTCATTGGTCATCTGGGTCTGGTAGACCTGAACCTGCGCCTCGATGTTGCTGATCTGCGTGTCGATATCTGCGGATTGCTTGGTCAGGTTTGCCTGGTGCGTCACCAGCGAGCCATCCGTGCCGACGATGGCGTCCACCGGCGCCCCAGCAGTACCGATGGTGCTGGTCAGAAACGAGTTGAGCCGGACCGCGAGGCCACTCGAAGAGTTTGTGAAGAGGTCCTTCAGCCCGGAGAGATTTGTTGCCAGCGCTGAGTCCAAGCCGGAAAGGTCGCTCGACGAGAGCGAGTTGTCCTGCCCGTTCGAAGCGAACCCGAGACCGTCGAGCCGCGAGGTCTGCCCGGATGAGCTCGAACTCGCCCCAGTCAACAGGTTGCGCAAGGTCGAGGTCATGTTCTCGGTCTCCTGATCGCCCGCCAGCAGACCGGCCGTCACTTTCCCGGTTGCGTCCGTGGTGCTGGCAGTCTGGGTGCTGATGAGCGACTGGACCTTGTTGTATTCCGTGACCAGGTTGGTGATCGCAGTCTTGATCTTGCTGTTGTCGGAAGCAACGGTGACATTGGCCGTGCCTTTTGCCAGCGCAGTCACGCTCAGGCCGGTGATGAAGGAACTGGTGTCGTCGATCGTGTTCGACTGGCTGGAAAGCTGCGGGCCGCCGTTGATGGTGTACAGCAGGTTCTTGCCGTGGACCAAGGTGCTCCCGGCCAAGCCGGTGGCCGCCATAAAATTCCCCGTCACGTCCTGGACCGATATGCCCACGTCGCCGGTGGTTTTATTGGTCAGGGTGAACCGGTTGTTCGTGGGATCATAGTTGGCAACGACGCCCGCGGCGGAATCGTTGATGCGGCTGATCACGCTGGCGACGTTGTCGCTGGAGGCGTTGAAATTGATGGTGACACCGTTGATCAGGAAGGCCCCGGCCCCGCTGCCGCCATCGGAGATGGTGGTCGCGAAATTGGCCTGGTTGAGGGTGCCGGTGGTCTTGACCGCGCCGAGCTGAGCCGAGCTGGACACGGTGCCGGTGCCGTTGTTGCCGAGTTTGGCCACCTGGAGAAAGTTGCTGGTGTCGGTGGCGCTGCCCAAAACGATCTCACTGCTGCTGCTGAGGGTGATTCTGTCGGCGTTAGTCCCGCTGGCAGCGTAGCTGGCGGTGACCGCTCCGCCCGTGGCTGTGCTGATATTGGTGAACACGTCCTGGAGTGTGTCGCTAGCCGAGACCGTGATTTGCTTTCCGTTCACGATGAAGGTGCCGGCGGTGACGGCGGTGGCAAAGCCCGCGGCACTCAACGCCAAACCGGATACGTCATCGGTGGAACTCAGCGCTGCGCCGGCTCCGGCGGTGCCTTGCAGGGCCGCCGCGGTAGCCAACTGAGAGAAGTTGAAGCTGTAGGTGCCGATGGCTGTGCCCGCCGCGGCAGTCGCGCTGGCGAGAGTGGCGTCCGAGGAGGCGGCCGTGCGGCTATCGAAAAAGCTGGGATCATTCAGAACGGTGACATCATTCTGCAGCACGCTCAGTTCGGTCTTGATGCTGCCGAGGGCGTTGTTCTGCTGCTGGATCGTGCTCTGCTCGCTTTGCAGTTGAGTCTCCGGCGCACGCTCGACCTGGACGAGCTGGCTGACCAGGCTCTGCCAATCGAAACCGGACGCGAGGCCCGAGATCGCGAGGCTTGAGGTCCCGGTCGATGAACTTGTAGCGGAGGTTGCCATAAATGTTCCATTCTGATTATCGGCTGGCGGAGCCGGCAGCTTTAGCGAAAAACCGGGCCGTGCCCTGGCGCAGCAGGCCCCGGCACCCGCTCCCTGGGGAGCGGCTCCCTGCTGTCTTAGCAGTCGGTCGCATATTGGGTACCATCGGTCTGGAGTGACCATGGAGTCAGCATGGAGTCAGCATGGAGTGATGGTGTACGAAGCGTGCTGCTCTGGAGGTGCTCTGGTGATGGTTTGGTGGCGCAAACGTCTAGTTCCAGCCTTCCGCCCTCTGCGAGTGGCCGAAGAACTCTTCGCGTTTTCACGCCTTCTTTGTTCAATTTGGCCGGAAAAGTCGCGCCGGGAGATTAGACGCTGTGCTCGCCTGATCGTTACGAACTTTGGAGATGTATTTTACGTGTGCTCGTCCCACTTCTGATCTCCAGGGCGTGCGGGAGAGTTGCCCGCGCCAGCTTCTCGGGTGCCTGCTGGAACCGCGAAGAAAGGAATAAAAGAACCCGGACGGAGACCATCTCCGTCCGGGGAGCCTCGCCCGCGGCGAAACGTTGACCGGCAAGCCCGGCACCAATAGCGGTGCCGAAATCGCCGGGGCTGGCCTCGCCTTGCCTGCGTGAACGAGAACATCGTCGTTAGGGCCGGAGTTCGCCCTTGCGAGCGATCCCCGCGGCGGCCCTGCAGCTTATCGGATTGGGAATGCGGAACTTGAGTCCGGCCAGGTGCCGGGAAGAGGGGGAGAAGTCATACATTGGCCGACCCACCCAGCTTTTACGGGGCAGGATGAATCAGGCCGTTCGGAATGGAGCCGGAAGACGCAGCGCTGCCGTCTGCAGGCGCCTGCTCTTCGTCCAACAAGGAGCGGGGGTCAGACCGGTTGCTTGAGGCGGCGCGGTTTTGGAGCCGTGTCGCCTTCGGATTCTTCGCCGGGAGAGCAATCGGTGCCTGCCGTCTGCCCAGCGTCGGAGGAACCCTGGTATTCGTTAAGCTTGTTCCGCAGTGTCCGCACGCTGATGTCCAGGATCTTCGCTGCCTGGGTGCGATTATTCCGGCAGCGTTCAAGGGCAACCAGAATGTGCCGCTTCTCCAATTCGGCCAAAGTTGGCAGCTCCTCGACAGCGACCGGGGAGGCGGCTTGAGGCGCGGCTGCCGGGGCCGGCTGAGGCACGGCGGGCAGCGAACCAGGCATGCCGGTCAAACACAAGTGAGCGGGTTCGATCAACGGCGAGTCGGCTCCCAGGATGACGGCCCGTTCGATCACGTTCTGCAGCTCCCGCACGTTGCCCGGCCAGTTGTGGCCAAAGAGAATCCCCCAGCAGTCATCCGAAAGGCGTTGGGCGGCGCAACCGTGCTTGCGCGCCGCCCAAACCAGGAACTGGTCGGCCAGGAACAAAATGTCCTCCCGCCGCTCGCGCAAGGGCGGGACGTGAATGGGTACAACGTTGAGGCGAAAGAAGAGGTCTTCGCGGAATTCCTTCCGCTCGACGCTTTGCTCAAGGCGGCGGTTGGTGGTGGCGATGACGCGCACGTCCACCTTGATGGTACGGCTGCCCCCGACCCGTTCGAGCTCGCGTTCCTGGAGCACCCGCAGCAGCTTGGCCTGGACGGCGGGTGAAATCTCGCTGATCTCATCGAGCAGGATGGTGCCGCCGTTCGCGAGTTCGAACCGTCCTTCGCGTTTGTTCAACGCGCCGGTGAAGGCGCCCTTTTCATGGCCGAAGAATTCGCTCTCGATGAGGTTCTCCGGGATGGCAGCGCAATTGACCTTGATGAGCGGCGCGGAGGCGCGCGGGCTTTCCTCGTGCAGGGCGCGCGCGACCAACTCCTTGCCGGTACCGCTTTCCCCCTGGATCAGGACTGTGGCCTGCGTGCGGGCGATCTGGCGGATCAACTGGCGCAGGCGTTCGATGGCCGGGCTGCGGCCCAGCAACTCGGACCTGTGATCGCTACCTTCCTTGCTCAAGAACTGGTTGACGCTCAGGATGTGCGTGAAGTCCTCCGCCTTCTTGAGGACGATGTCGATCTGATTCTCGGAGAACGGCTTGATTAGATAGTCAAACGGCCCGTTGCGCATGCAGTCCACGGCCGACTCCACAGAGCCGAACCCGGTCATAATGACCACCAGCGGCCGCTGCGGGCGCTGATTGAGCTCCTTCAGCCAATCCGTCCCCTCGCCGTCGGGCAGCCGGACATCGAGGAATACCAAGTCAAAGGTATCTTTGCCCAGCGCTTCTTTCGCGGCGGCCAGGGTTGAGACGGCCAGCACCTCGCAGCGCCGGTGCCGAAGTTGCGCTTCGAGGCTGCGCCGGATGATGAGATCGTCCTCAACTACAATGATCTTCTCGATTGGCATAAGAGGGGAATCAGCTTTGGGCGTGGCGCTGGTAGGTGCGCGCCACGAAGTTCGGCTGCGATTGTTCGGCCCGGGGCAGCGCCCGCGTCGGCAACAGCCCGCGGCGCAACAGGTTCGCTTCGTTTTCGCGGTCGATCACCAGCACACGCATGATCGTATCCAGCGTCGTCCGCACCAGGTCCGCAAGCTCGGGAGGGGTTTCGCCGCCGGGCGCATTGAATTGGGAGCAGCGGTCACGCTGGCCGGCGACGGAGCGCGCGGACGAGTCCAGCCGAGCCAGCAGGGCTTTCCGCTCGGCCTGGATCTGGGCCGCCGGGAATGGCCCCGGCTGCCGCAAGGCCTCGGCTTCCCTTTGCGCCAGTTACAACAAGTCATGGCATACCCCGAGATGCTCTCGGAGCGCATCGGCAACAGGATCGTGATGCATGTCCACTACTATGCGGAAAAGAGTCTCAAAATCGCTCCCCAATGACAAACCAATCTTTGCCTGGACGCATTGCCGTGCCCGAAGCCGGGCGATCCCGCGCGAGCCGCGCTGGAATGCACCCAGAGCGCAGGTCCGGGCGGAGTTTTCATGGGGTGGGTGGGGAAGGCTTGGCTGCCTCCACCGAGCCGAGGGTGACGGCTCGAAAGTCGATGCTGGCCCGCTCCGTCTTGAGTTGCCAGCCGAGGAAATCCTTCCGCCACTTGGCCATCTCAATCACCTCTTTCAGGCTGGAGGAGAACGTCTCGTTGACCTCCTTTTCCCGCGCGGTGATGTTTGTGTAGTATTCGATCGCCTTGGCCGGCTGGCCGAGTCGCTCGAATACCAATCCCACCTGGTACCAGACCGGGAGCTGCCATTGCGGGGCGGTGTCGAGCGCGGCCAGGTGCAGGTAAATGTCGAGCGCTTTCAAGGGTTCGCCCTCCTGGTAGAACTGGTTGGCGATGGCGTTGCCAGCGCGGCGCTGCCAATAGGCGAGGGTTTGGGAGGTGTGATTCGTGCTGCCGCACTGTTCCTGCAGTAAGGCGAGCACCTGCTGCACCGCTTCAGTTTCCCGGCGGTTCGCTTTAAGCGCGGTGGCGCAAAGAAAATGCACCTCGGGCCGCTCCGGCGCCTCGGGATAGCGGGCAAGAAAATCCTGCGCCTGGGCGGTTGCTTCGCTGGGCCGGCCGAGCCCAGTCAGGCAATGAATATACCGGAATTGAAGCGCCGAGCGGTTGGCCGGCGGCGGATCCAGCTTGAGCAGCCGGCTGAAGGAATCCACGGCATCCGCGTAGTTGCCCAGTTGGTATTGGGTCTCGGCAATCTCGTTCTGGGCGCGCAAGACCAATTGCTGATAATACTCGAAGCGATCGGACTTGATCACGAGTGCGCTGGTCATTACGGCGTAAAGCTTGGCAATGGCGAGGTTGTTGAGGCCCATCTGACGATACATCAGGCCTTGATAAAGAATAAGCTCCGGCACACGAGCATCGTGCGGCCAGCGGGAAAGCCATTGGGCGTAAATCTGTTGCGCGCGGGGCCAGTCGCTCCGTTCCTGCGCCAGCTCGGCCAATTCCAGCAAGGCGGTTTGCTGCAACGGCTCGGGCGCGCCTCCCTGCAGAACCCAGCCGTACACCGTACTCGCCTCGGTAAATTGGCGGGCCAGGCGATGCTGGCGCGCAATTCTAATCTGAGCCTGGAAATCCTCCGGCGGTTTGGAGGCCGTATTCGTTGCGGCCACCGAATTCGTGCCGGCGAAAAACTGCCAAGCCGCGCTAATCGGTCCGTTGGTGGCCGCTGCTACGGAGGTTTGAACGGCGGGGAAATCTGCAACCGCCTCACGGGTGGGCGGGACATTTGATGTGTCTCCGAAGGTCTGGCCGGCCCAGGTCATCAGCACCACCACCGGCCAGCCGGCCAGTCTGAGCCGAGGAGCCCGGCTGGTCACAACATGTTGAATGGCCAGGCGCATGGCGAAGATTACCGGGTCTCGGAGGTCGCGTGGCTGGAAGCAAATGGCGCCGGCGGCGCGGGCGGAATGAAAGCGGGCATGATGACCTTGACGCCCGGCTTATTCGTCGAGACTGACAGCAAGTAGGTTAGCAGCGCCTGGGGATCAACCTCGCCCGCCGTCGCCGGACTGGGCAAGCTCGACGCCGGCACGGGGAAGGGAGTAATCGCGTCCGGCTGCGGTGACGGAGGTGGAGCGGCTGACGTTTCGGCGGCAGTCCCGGACGACAGCGGAGCAGTTGCGGTCGAGCCGGTTGCGGACGCCACGGCCGCCGGAGAGTTAGTCATTTGCGCCTCTGTTTTCGTGACCGGCAGCTCCTGTTGGCGTAATGGAGGCCACGGCGCAGTCGGCACAGCCGGCAGGAGGGGTTGAAACCGCACTGGCACTGGGCCAACCGTGGGCAAATAGCCCAGACTTCCGTTTGCCAGTCCAGTGCCCCTGAACCACACGCAAACGGCGAACAGCGGAACCACCGCCTTAAGCCATAGATAGGGTTTTGCCATTGAGCGCCGCCAAGGCTTCCGCGAAGGAGCTGGTGAATTGCCAATCCTTCGTCTCCTCATAATTCTTGCACTCGGAAGACACCGCTTCCGAACCGATCATATTGTATCGAATGTCCAGCTCCACGCAGAGCTGGATGACGCTGATGCCGAGCTTGATGAGCGTCACGTCCGCTGACTTGAGCGGGCTCATGTCGATGACCACCCGGTTGGTGCCCGAGTCCACAGCTTCGCAGACTTTGTGGCGCAGATGAGTGGTAATGTCGTTGGCCACCGCCTGGCTGAAGTTGGCTGGGAGCATCAGGACCAGCACGCCATCACGGAATTCGAAGTACTTGTGCGAGGTATCGAGGTTGAGCGCGCGAGTGATCTTGAGCTGCACATCGTCGAAATCGATTGGCTTCGTGACGACGCCGTTGAAACCAAGCTGTTGGGCACGCGCCTGCTCGTCGTTGGCGGTTTTGACGCTGAGCGCCACGATGGGGATGCCCTTGGTGCGGACGTTCGCCCGGAGCATTTGAAAAAGAATGAATCCCGCCCCCTCGGGCAACGACAAGCTTACCAGCGCGATGTCGGGCAAGACCTGGCTGCACGAATCCACGGCCTGGCCCGGTTGCGCAACCCCCTGCACCTTCCACGGAGTGCTGGACAACGCGGCCTGAATCTGCTCAATGATCGCGGGCTTGTCATCAACGACCAGCACCTGCAGCGGATCGTCAAAACGCTTGGTCCGCGTGATGAGTTCACTCTTGGCTTTCAGGTCGATGATCCGCCCCACCCGCTCGACAATCGATTCTTCCTTGAACGGCTTGATCAGGTAGTCCCGCACCCCAAGTTTGGCGATGCGCAGCACGTTCTCGCGCCCGGACTCCGCCGTGAGCATGACGAGGGGAATGCTGCGCAGCTCGGGGTCCGCTTTCAGCTTGGTGAGCATCTCCACGCCGTCCATGATCGGCATCGTGAGGTCCAGAATGATAATGTCGGGCCTTTCCCGCTGCGCCGCTGTAAGCCCTTCGACCCCGTCGGCTGCCTCGAAAATCTCACAGGCAAAACTCTTGAATGCGCGCGCAACGATCAGGCGAATTGTCTTACTGTCGTCCACCGTGAGGATTTTTGGGCCCATAAATGATTAGGTCAGGTCTGGCTCGCGTCGCTTGCCTTTAAGAGAAATTGGACGAAAATCCGGTCCTTCCCTGCGGTGAAGGTGAAAATGTGTCCCTCGGTCGAACTGATGGCTTCCACGCTGAAGTGGCTGCCCCGTACCACCGAAGGAATAGTGAGCACGCAGGGCATCCCCCGGTCGGAGATCCGGGACTTCATATTTCCGACCAGCATGTTGGCCATTTCCCCCATCGCGTCGTTGATCATCTCATCTCCCTCGATTTCCGCCTCGTGCAGACCCAGAAAGGTCGCGGTGATGCGGCGAGCGAAGGAGACGGTCGTGAACACGTACACCACGCCGCTTAGCCAGCCAATAAAGCCCACGGTCCCGGCGACATGGGGCTCGCCATTGCCGAAACCAGCCTGCATCGGCGCCGGCAACATATTCATGTTCAGCATGGTGCTAAACAGTTCTGTCACCGAACTTGTGACCAGTTCATCCAGATCTGCGATCATGTCTGCTCCTTCATCGGCCATCTTCGCCGCCACTTGAGGCGAAATTAAAATACGTTTATGCGGTTCAACTTCTCCGCTAGCCCGCCGATAAGGGAATTGCAATATTATGGACATCCTGGCTGAACCTGCCCTGTTGCCGCGATTGGATTCCGACCAAATCGAACGTCGTTTGGCCGCGTGCCCGCGATTGCCCTCGCTGGGCAGCATCAATGATGTGCTGCGCGAGTTGCTGGATGCCGAGCAGTGCTACACCTCGCAGGTCGCCGATGTCATTCGCCGCGATCCCAGCATGACCACGCGCCTGCTCCGGCTGGTCAATTCCGTTTATTACGGCCTCTCGGTTCCCGTTAGCAGCATCGAGGAAGCGGTGTTTTACCTGGGCGTTCGCCAGATCCGCCGCCTGGCCATCGTCACCCCCGTCATCGAAGACCTCCAGAAACTCGCCGGCCGCACTGGTTTTCCCTGGCGTGAATTCTGGCGGCACTGTATCGCCACCGCCATTATGACCCGCGAGACCCTCGGCGAAGTTCAAACGAACGGGGACGAAGTCGATTACGTCGCGGGTTTGCTCCACGACGTGGGCAAGATCATCATGATCGCTGCGTTCCCCAAATACTTCGAGCAAATCCAGGCCCGGTTGCGCGAGGAAAAAGCGGACCTGCTGCGGATGGAAACCGAGACGCTCGGCATTGACCACTGTGAACTCGGCGCACACTACCTCCGCGCGCACAATCTGCCGGCCGCCACCATTCAGGCCGTTCGCTTCCATCATCATCCCCGCCAGGCCACTAGCGACGTCCGCGTGGTCGCAGCGGTGCAGGTGGCCGACTTGTTCGTCCGGCACGCGGCCATCGGGAGCAGCGGCAATCCCGAAGAAGTTACTGCGGAAGCTTGGGTGGCGGCGGAGGGATGGACCCTTTTGTTCCCGGACACCGTAGAGGAGCGCACCATCGCGCGCGCGAACATGGAGCGCAGTCTCGAACGACTTTCCACGATCCTAGAGGGACTCGTCTGAGACCATCTGCAATGTCAGTCCCGCCCGCGGTCGGTGCGAATCGTCTCGAAAGCGCGCCGGTTCAGCCAAACCCGCCGCCTTCGACGCGAAGAGGGGCGGAACTCCGGGCGTTGGACTGGATCGTCGCCCTGATTTACGAGCGGTCGCGCATTCGGTTGAGCCGCGAGAAGGAGGCCTTGATTCGGGCGCGCCTGGGCAAGCGCATGCGTGCCTTGGGCCTGGAGACCCTGCCTGACTACTGCGAATACCTCGGTTCATCCGAAGGCGAGGACGAGGTCCGGCAGGCCATCGACGCGCTGACCACGAACTTCACGCAGTTCCTGCGCGAGCGGGAACACTTCGAATTCACAGTGGGCGAGGTCCTGCCACGGTTGCTGGCTGGAAAGAAGAAGCCGTTTGGCATCTGGAGCTCGGCATGCGCGACGGGCGAAGAGCCCTACACGATGGCTCTCTATCTCGAGGAACACTTTCCAGCAGCCGCGGGTTGGGATTGGCGCATTTGGGCGACCGACATCTCGACGCGTGCCCTTGAAAAGGCCGCCCGCGGGATCTACCCTGATGACCGGCTCATCGAGTTGCCCCGGGATTGGGTCCGCAAATACTTTCAACGCGGGGTGGGCGGTTGCGCGGGCCATTGCCGCGTCAAACCTCAATTGCAGCAGCGCAATTCCTTCCAACAGATGAATCTGCTCGACACTTCTCACGATGACGGCACCTTCGAGGTTATCTTCTGCCGCAACGTCATGATCTACTTCGACCGGGCGACCCAGGAGCAGGTAGTTGCGCGGCTAAGCCGCGCGCTGGCGCCCGGCGGGTATCTTTTCACAGGCCGGTCCGAGATTCCAGAACTCCTGACATAGGG
>PLZQ01000413.1 GCA_003152225.1 Limisphaerales bacterium
GTCTCAATCGCTTCCGCGATGGCCGTGCCGCCTTGGGGAATGATACTGATGTTGAGCGCTTCGACGCTTTGGCGAAAGGCCGAGTCGTCAATGGTCAGCGGGCATTGCAGGAACGCGCTGCCGGCAAACGCCACCAGGCCCAGCCGGTCCGCCCGCGCCCGCTGCATCAGCTCGAGCGCCGCCAGCTTCGCGCGCGCCAGCCGGTTGGGCGCGATGTCTTCCGCCAGCATGCTCTTCGAGGTGTCAACCGCGACCACAATATCCAAGCCCCGCAGCCTCATTTCCTGCCAATCAAAGCCCCATTGCGGCCGCGCCAACGCCACGATCAGGCAGATCACCGCCAACACCAGGCACCCCGCGCGAATCTTCTGCCGCCGGGCGGAAATGCCCACCGTCAACGTCGGCAATAGCCGTGCCTGGATGAATTGTGTCAGCAACCGCTGCCGCGTGCGGCCAGCCCACCAGAAGAAGCCCAGCAGCGCCGGAGGAACCACCAGCAGCAGCCAAAGCATGTCGGGATTCGCAAAGGTCAAGGCAATCTCCTCCAGAGGGTGTGCCGCAGGAGGATCTCCAGGAGCAGCACCCCAAGACCAGGCGAAATCAGCCAGGCAAATAGCTCGTCATGATGAGCGAACTTCTTCACCTCCGCCTCGGTCTTCTCCAGCTTGTCGATCTCGGCATAAATGGCCTGGAAGCGTTGGGAGTTGTCGGCGCGGTAATACTTCCCGCCCGTCATATTGGCGATCTCCTGGAGCACGTCCTCGTCCAGGTCTTCCGGGTCCGGATCGTAAACCTTTCGGCCTAAGAAATCCACGAGGGGCCGGCCACGTCGGTCCATGCGCGGACGCCGCGACTCGCCCCGTTTGCCAACGCCTATGGTATAGATTTTGACGCCCAGGGCCTTGGCCGCCTCGGCGACGGTGCGCGGAGCCACCTTGCCCGCGTTGTTGCGGCCATCCGTCATCAGAATGACAATCTTGCTCTTGGACTTGAGCTCGCGGAGGCGGTTGATCGCTGTGCTCAGGCCCGATCCAATCGCAGTCGAGCCCCCATCAATCGTCCCAAGCTGCAGCCGGTCCAGGTTCTGCAACACAAAATCGTGATCCAACGTAAGCGGCGCAGCGATGAAAGCCTCCGTAGCGAACGCCACCAACCCGATTCGGTCGTTGGGCCGCTTGTCGATGAACTTCTTCAACACCTCGCGCGCCATCGTCAGCCGGTCGGCGGGCTGGCCGCGGAGTTCGAAATCCTCGTCCGCCATGCTGAAAGACATATCGATTACCACTGCGATATCCACGCCGCTGGCACTGATCTTTGTCTCGCTCTTGGTTAATCGCGGCTGCGCCAGCGCGATGATCAGCAGCGCCAGGACGAGCCACCGGAGCGCCGCGAGGAAGGCCCCGGAGCGCGTGCGGCTCACATTGAGGATCCCGCGCACCAGTTGGACCGACGAATAAACGAAGGCCGGCGGCTGCCCTTGCTTGCCCTTCAGCCAGCCCAATAGCGGAAGCAATAGCAGCAACAACAGAACGTATGGATGCCCAAAGGTCATGTTTGCTCGCCCGCTTTGACGGCCTGCAGAGTGGCCATGATCGGCTCAGTTTCTTCCACCAACCGTAACGCTGAGTCGTGCAGATCGTGCAGCTCGGGTGGGCCGGGTTCGTACTTCGCGAACTTGACCAGGTCACAACGCTTGAGAAACTCGCCCAGGCTGCCCTTCTGGTCCGGCGTCAGCAGGTTGGTCCCCTGCAATTCATACAGGAATTCCTCGGTGGTGCGCTCAGGGGCATGGAAATCGAACCGTCCCTCCAAGTACCAGCGGATAGTATCGGAGACCGCTATGCAGAATTCGCGCGGTTGTCCGATCAATGCCAGCGCTTCCCGCAACTTCTGCTTTGCCTGAATATGGGGCGGGACGACGGGAACCGGCGGAGCCTGAGCTCGCCGCTTCTGCCAATAGCGCCATGCCCAGAATACCAGGGCCGCGACCGCCAGCCCGGCCAACATCCACCCAACCCACACCCATCCATTCGGAATATCAATGGGCGGCTTGATGTCGCGCAGGTCGTTCGTGCCCGCGCCGGCTGCTACGGCAGAATGGGGATGGAGGTTCGTCGCAGTCATGCTCAGCCGCGCAGCCGCCGCTTTTCGCGCGTCTCGAAGAACTTGCCCAACTCCGCCGCGTAAGGCTGGTCCGTGCGCAGCCGGATAGCGTCAATGCCGGCGGATCGGAACAAGCGCGCCAAGTCGGTTTGGGCGCGCGCTTGCCGCTCGGCAAAGGCGGCGCGCTTGCGTTCGTCGCCCGTGTTGATCTCGACCACCTCGCCCGTCTCGGCATCGTTCAGCACCAGGCGGCCCAAGGCGGGCAACTCCAGCTCATAACAGTCCTGGATCTGGACTGCTACCAGGTCGTGCCGGCGGTTGGCCTGGCGGAGCCTCGCAAAGGAGGCTTGGGCGAGCGATTCCAGCAGCATCATCTGCGGCCGCAACTTGCCGCGGCGCCGGCTGGACGCTATCGCCGGCGAGCCAATAAAGTCGGAGATTACCACCGCGATAGCCCGATGCGGCGTTACACGTAACATGAACTCCAGTGCGCCATTCAAATCCGTGCCACGGCGGCGCGGCTCGAAGAACAGCACCTCGCGTATGACACGGAGAACGTGGCGCCGGCCTTTGCGGGGCGGAATAAACTTCTCGACCTCGTCGGTGAAGAGAATCAGCCCCACCTTGTCGTTGTTGCGGATGGCCGAGAAAGCCAGCACCGACGCAATCTCCGCCGCCAGCTCGCGTTTGGACTGCGCGTGGGAACCGAATAGACCAGAGCCGCTCGCGTCCACGACCAGCATGAGCGTCAGCTCACGTTCCTCCACGAACTTCTTAACGAATGGGTGATTCATCCGCGCCGTCACGTTCCAGTCGATCGTACGGACTTCATCCCCTGACTGATACTCGCGCACCTCGTCGAAATTCATCCCCTGGCCCTTGAAGACGCTATGGTACTGCCCGGCCAGCGTCTCGCTCACGAGCCGGTTGGTCCGAAGTTCAATCTGCCGGATCTTCTTAAGTATCTCGCGCGGGATCATGGGACCGGCAACTCATCAAAGATCTTCTGGATGATGATCTCGCTTGTCTTCTCCTCGGCTTCAGCCTCGTAAGTGATGGCGACCCGGTGGCGGAGCACGTCCATGCCGATGCTTTTGACGTCCTGGGGCGTCACGTAACCGCGGCCCTTGAGGAAGGCGTAAGCCTTGGCTGCCAACGTGAGATTAATCGTGGCCCGCGGCGACGCGCCAAGTTGGATGAACTCCTTCACCTGTATCTTGTAGGTTTCCGGCTCTCGGGTCGCGCACACCAGATCGACGATGTAGTCCTTGACCTTGTCATCCATGTAAATGTCATTGATGACCTGGCGGGCACTGAGAATCTGTTTGGGCTCAACCACCGAGGTAGTGACCGGCGCACCGGTGGTGCGGGCCATCAGATCGAGAATCTGCCGTTCCTCGCCCCGCGACGGATAGCCGATCTTGAGCTTGAGCATGAAGCGATCAACCTGGGCCTCGGGCAGCGGATAGGTGCCCTCCTGCTCGATGGGGTTTTGCGTGGCCAGCACCAGAAAAGGCTCTTCCAGCTTGAAAGTCTGTTCGCCGATGGTGACCTGCTTCTCCTGCATGGCTTCGAGGAGCGCGCTCTGCACCTTCGCCGGCGCGCGGTTGATCTCGTCCGCCAGCACCAAGTTAGCGAAGATCGGGCCCTTCCGGGTGGTGAAGGCTCCGGATTGAGGGTTGAAGATCTGCGTGCCGATCACGTCCGCGGGCAGCATGTCGGGGGTGAACTGCAGCCGCGAGAACTTAACGTTCAGGCAGTTCGCCAGCGACTTAACGGACAGCGTCTTGGCCAGCCCCGGCACGCCTTCGAGCAACACATGCCCGTTGGCCAGCAGCCCGATGACGAGCCGTTCGACCAGGTATGTCTGGCCGACGATCACCTTCCCCAATTCGTTAAACAGCGGGCGCACAAACGCCCCCGCTTCCTGCACTGCCTCGTTGATGGCATTGATTCCAGTATTCATTGGTTCTGAAATATTACTGAGCGATGGACAGAGAAACCAGAAAATGTGTTCAAGAGAATAATGGCATTTGAATTGCTCCCCCCGGAGCCGTTATAATCGAGTTGTGCCGCGGCAGGGTGCGACGATGTTTCGTCGGCCGCCGATTCGGTCTGCAGGACATTGGAATACGTCCGCGCTTTGGTTTGAGGGTACGCGGCGATTCCTTGGCCAACAGCATAGCGCGGATTTAACTAGATTATCGATCACCAATCAAACCAATAACCACAAAGACTAAGCCCTCTATGAAAGCCAACCCGCCGCTCAGTGTCTCATGGCTGGGCACTGTACTTGCATGCATGGCCCTGACGATGTTGCTGAGCGATTCCTGGCAAGCCGCAACGGCGGTGCCAGTTACCTCGAAGCAGGCGGCAGCCGTCGTCACAGGCTGGCTGAGCGTGGACCGAACGCCTCTGGGAGAGACCCTGGGCGGGTCGGTTCAGCGCGTGGACACATTCAACGACCCGGCTGGCAACCCTGTTTACTACGTCGTTTACCTGGAACCGTCGGGCTTTGTCATTGTTGCCGCGGATGATTTGGTTGAGCCGATTGTGGGCTTTGCGCGCGCGGGCCAGTTCAATCCCTCGAACGCCAACCCTCTCGGCGCATTGGTGAGCAACGACTTGTCGGCCCGGGTCGCCTTCGCGCAGCAGGCAACCTCCGCACCCTCGGATACCAACGCTCTGCGGGCGCAAGCCAAATGGCAGCAACTTGCCCCAGCGGATGGCGGGCCGGTAATAACTCCCATGGGAATTACCACCGTATCAGACGTAAGAATTGCCCCCCTGACGCAAACCACCTGGGACCAGCAAACCGCCGCCGGCGCCGGCTCCGCCGCCTGTTACAATTACTACACCCCGCCCTACGCGAACGGCAGCACGGCTAATTATCCGGCGGGCTGCGTGGCGACCGCCATGTCCCAGCTCATGCGATACTACCAGTTCCCAACCACGAGCGTCGGGACTGCAGGATTCACGATTTACTCGGATGGCACGCCTCAAACGTATTATCTGCAAGGCGGCGACAGCGCGGGCGGTCCCTACGTGTGGAGTAACATGCCCCTGGTCCCTCCCGACAGTCCCATCACAACGCAATGCCAGGCCATCGGCGCGCTGGTCGCGGACGCAGGCGCCACGGTGAACATGCGATACGCCAGCAGCGGTTCTTCCTCGTCGTTACTCAGCGCCAAAACCGCCTTGACCGGCACCTTCCATTACGCCAACGCCATCAAAGGCTGGAAGAATAACTTAGACATAGGCGCCGGCCTGGTCGGCATGATCAATCCCAACCTGGACGCCCGCTACCCGGTTCTGTTGGGGATAGAGGGTCCCAGCGGGGGACATGCGGTCGTGGCGGACGGTTACGGTTACAGCGCCTCCACCCTCTACCATCACTTGAATGTGGGCTGGTCGGGAGTATCCTCAGCCTGGTACTCACTGCCCCTCATTGATACCAGTCTATACACGTTCAACGTGATAGACGGTTGTGTCTATAATGCCTACACGAATGGAACCGGCGAGATCATCAGCGGTCGGGTGCTGGACCAGATCGGCAGGCCGGTGGTCAACGCCACGGTAGCCGCCACGCGCACCGGCGGCGGCAATTACACGACCACCACTGACACCCAGGGCATCTACGCCCTCGCCAGGATTCCGTCCGCTTCCTCATACTCTATTACCATCACCAAGGCCAATTACAGTTCGGCCAGCACCAACCTCTCGACCGGGACCTCCTCGGATATGACATCCACCAGCGGCAATAGGTGGGGGACCGACTTAACGATGAACATGCTGACAACGGTGATTGACCACATTGTGTGGGACGCGGTCGCCTCAACGCAGGCGCTGAACACTCCCGTTGGCGTGACCATTACGGCCCTAAACGTCGCCAACGGACCGGCCACCGCTTTCGCCGGTCCGGTGGCTTTGAGCGCTTCCGCCAGCGGTCTCGGGTCCTCCGGCACAATTATTGGAAACCTGAGTGCAAACGCATATCTGAGCGGTTCCGAAATGACGCACGGCTATGCGTTTACCCCGAGCACGAACTTGCTGATTACCGCTGTCCGCTCTTATTCCAGTGACCAAGTGTCGATTTGGGCTGACAGCGGGACATTGCTTGGCAGCCAAAGCACGTCCAGTTCGGGGGCTTGGGTTGAGACGCCTATGGCGACACCCATTATGCTGTCCGCCGGCACCACGTATCGGGTCGGCGCTCGTATCCCGCAAGGCGCAAACGGTTATTTCCGGACAGCCTCGTGGCCCACCACCTTCGCCAACGGCACGGTCGGTCAGAACTTCTATTGGTCTTACGGCGACGTGTTCCCCACCTCGGTCTATGGCGCCAGCGAGGGACCGTTGGTCGATCTGCGCTACTCGGTTACCTTCTCCAACTCAATTACCGTCAGCCCGACCTCCTCCGGCGTCTTCGCGGGTGGGGTCTGGAACGGTAACATTACGGTGTCGCAAGCCGGCACCAACATCGTCCTGAAGGCCGATGACGGCGCCGGCCACGTGGCCTTCAGCACCCCCTTCAGCCTGATCACACCCATCCTTCTCCGGTCGCCCCAACGCCCGGCCGCGGGTCCGTTCACCTGCATCGTTTCCAGTCTGCCAGGCCAACATCTTGAGGTCCTGGCTTCAACCAACGCGTCGGACTGGATTACTTTGGCCACGCTGACCAACAGCACGGGCACCACGAACTTTAGCGACTCCACCGCCGGCCTGGGCAGGCGCTTCTACCGCGTCCGTCAGTTGCCCTAACCGGAGCCTAAAACCGCATCTGCGCTTCGAGAATGTCCCGCGCGATCTGTGCGCGCAGCTCGGCCAGGGAGGGAAACTTGGCTTCCGGTCGCAGCTTGTCCACGAACGCCAGTTCCAATTCCTGTCCGTAAAGCTCGCCGGCAAAATCCATCAGGTGCGCCTCCACCCGCAACTGTGGATTCGGATTCTGCAAAGTCGGGCGGAGGCCGATATTCAATACCGCGCGGTAAGTCTTGCCGCCCGTCTCGGCGTGGACCGCGTACACGCCATGCGGCGGCAAAGCCAGGCCCGTGGCGTCCAGATTGGCCGTGGGGAAGCCGAGCTGGTGACCCAGCCCATCGCCGCGGACGACCGGCCCTGCCAGCGAATAGGCCCGGCCCAGCATCTGGCTTACGCGGTCCAGGTCCCCTGCCCTGATCGCCTCCCGAATGCGCGTGCTGCTTACGGCCCGGCCATCGAGCGCCACCGCCGCCAGCCCGTGGACCGCGAACTTCAGCTCTGCCCCCAACTTCCTGAGCAGCTCGACATTGCCGCCCCGCTTGTAGCCGAAGACAAAGTTCGCCCCAACACACAGGCTCTGGACATGGCCCAGATCGCGCGCCAACCCCCGAATGAACGCTTCGCCGGTTTGCTCACTGAACGCCTTGTTGAAATGGATGAGCAACAAAGTGTCAATCCCCAAAGCCTCAATCGCTCGCAGTTTCTGGGGCAGCGAATACACCAGCGGCGGCACCCGGCTGGGCGCGACCACCGTGTTCGGGTGCTGGTCAAACGTGATCACCAGCGCTATCGCCTCATGCTGCCTGGCGTCGGTGATGGTCTGCCGGATGATTTGCTGGTGCCCCAGGTGCACGCCGTCAAAGAAACCGATGCCCAGGCAGACCTTGCGGTCGGCGGGCTTCAGTTCATCAGCGGCATGGATGATTCGCATTTGTTGGCTATCTAAGTTGCAAGGTTACATGCGTTGCATGAGTTACATCGTTACAGAAGTTACATGACGTGCTGCGTCGCGGCTCCCTCGTGTAACCCATGCAACTCAAGCAACCTTAGCAACTCATTTAACGATGCCACTCCCCTGGCCGCCGGCCAGTTTCAAGAAAGGCATCACGCGCTTCTCCAGCTCGCGCACCGGGAGCTTGAGCACTTCCGCCAGCGGGATGGCCTGCGCCACGTCGAACTTGCCTGCCACAACCCGGCGGAGCGTCGCGAGGTGGGCGCCACAGCCGATCTTTTGTCCCATCTCATGCGCGATGCTGCGAACGTAGGTTCCCTTCGTGCAGGCAATGCGGAACTGGCCCAGCGGCTCCTGGTAGGCGCTGAAGCGGAAGTTGTAGATATGCACCAGACGCGCCTCGCGCGGCACCTCGATCCCCTTCCGCGCCATCTTGTAGAGCGGCACGCCGCCGATCTTTACCGCCGATACCATCGGGGGCGTCTGCATCAGATCGCCCACGAACTGCGCTGCCGTCTCGTTGAGCTGCTCCAACGTCAGCGGCGGCACGGGGAGCGACGCCACCAAATCGCCGTCGGCATCGTAGCTGCTCGTCGTCTCGCCGAACTTGACCGCGCCCTCGTACACCTTGTCGTCGGACATCAGCTTCTCGGATAGCTTGGTGCCGCGCCCCAGCACAATAATCAGCAGCCCGGTCGCATTCGGGTCGAGCGTGCCGCAGTGGCCCACCTTCTTGATCCCGAATTGGCGGCGGATCGCGTCCACGACGTCATGGGAGGTCGGCCCGGCGGGTTTATCGATCAGGATAGCGCCGTCGAGCGCAGAGAATTCTTGCATCATGCTTTGTTAATGCGTTTCGGCTATGTTGCGCATTTGCCGGGGTGCTTTTGAAGGAAAATCGTCCGCAAAACGCCACCCGCCACCTACCTTGAGCCGCGCTCGATCACGGCTTCAAGCCCGCCTCCCGGCCCCTCTGAGTCGATTCCTGGTCCGCGGTCAGTGATCCCGATGTCCGTAGTCTGTGGTCAACGTGATGGCTTCGAGGTGGCTTTAGGGTAGCTTTGGGGTGGCTTTGGGGTCGCAAGCAGGTGGCTTGCAGGTGGCTACGTACACCATCCGTACACCATCAGTACACGATCCGTACACGATCCGTACACGATCCGTACACGATCCGTACGCCATGCGTACACCATCCGTACACCGTATCAATTGGCTAGTTACTGGCTAGCAGCAGGCTATGCTCACGTACGCCGCACCGGGATTTAGCAGACACGAGACAAAGCCATGAAATCCGTTGCCGGCGTTACATACGTATGTTGATCTATGGGGACGGTAAGACGGGTTTAAACGCGAGGCAGGAGCGGTTCGCCCGCAGCTCAGCGGTGCCTCATTCCAGGCTGGTGGCCCGGGCTTACTTCTAAGACCTGCAGCACTTATCGGAGCGGTTGCAACAGCAGTTTCCGGGCGGTAACAGTCGAAGAAGCACACATGGATAATGACATCTAGTCATTGACGAAGAAGTTCGCCGCGAAGTACCAGTAACTGATATGTCACAACCTTTGGCTATTCTCGGCGGAGCACCGCTCCGCGCCCGTCCCTTTACGGCGTGGCCTATCTTCGGTGACCCGGAGGAACAGCGCCTGCTGCGCGCCCTCCGCAGCGGCAAATGGGGCAAGCTCAACGGCCTGGAGGTGGCCGAATTCGAACAGCGCTTCGCCGCCATGCACGGCGCTAAACACGGCATCGGCGTGGTCAACGGCACCGTCTCGCTACGCATCGCCCTGATGGCTGCCGGCATTAAGGCCGAGGACGAGGTGATCGTGCCCCCCTACACGTTTCTCGCCACCGCCACAGCGGTAGTCGAGGCCAACGCCGTCCCCGTATTCGCCGACATTGATCTGGAGACCTTCAATCTCGACCCCAAGGCCGTCGAAGCCGCCATCACGTCACGCACGCGCGTCATTATGCCGGTGCACATAGCGGGACAGCCCGCGGACATGGATGCCATCATGGCCATCGCCAAGCGGCATAAACTGGTGGTGATTGAAGATGCGGCCCATGCCCACGCTGCGCTTTATCGGCAGCGCCCCGCCGGCTCCATCGGTCACCTGGGATCGTTCTCCTTCCAATCCAGCAAGAATCTCACCTGCGGCGAAGGCGGCATCATCACCACGTCGGATGACGCGCTGGCGGAGGCCTGTCGGTCTATCCATAACTGCGGGCGCATAAGCGGCGGTCTTTGGTACGAACACCATGTCATGTCGGCCAATTACAGGCTGGGCGAATTTCAGGGCGCAATCCTCAACGCGCAGCTCGAACGGCTCGAAGCCCAAACCCAAACCCGCGACCGCAACGGCCAATACCTGGCGGCCAGACTGAGCCGGCTTCCGGGCATCCATCCCCAGAAGCGGCCCGCCGATTGCACCCGGCACAGCTATCACCTGTTCCTGTTCCGAATAGATGCCGCGGCGTTTGGCGCGCCGCGTGAGGCGGTGCTGCAGGCGTTGCAGGCGGAAGGAGTTCCCGTTTGCGGCGGCTATGCCCTGCCCCTCTATCGGCAACCGTTGTTCCTGAACCGTGCCTTTGGCCCCTACCTGCCGAACGCCTCCCGAACGCTCGACTACGCCAAGGTCTCCTGCCCGAACTGCGAGAAGATTTGCCGAGAGCAGGGCGCGTGGTTCGAGCAAAGCTTGTTCCTCGGCCCGCAAAGCGACATGGACGACATCGCCCAGGCGTTCGAGAGAATACATGAGCAGCGCGCGGCGCTGGCTCGTTTTACGGCCGCTACCACCCAAAAGCTGCCGGGTTAGAACCGCTCGCCCGCCAAGCCATGGCCCTGGTTAGTCAGATTGAAAGCTGACGCGGTATCGTGCTGGTGCCACCAAGTTGATGCCGTCGTTCGAGCCGCTGGACGGTTACGAGGCAGGTCGCGGCAGTGATGGTATTGGTGGCAGCGGCGGCGGTTTGAATTGGGGCTGCGCGCGGAGTTGATTAGTTACAACGGAAGAGGAGGCCTGTAATGGCGTGACCGGCGGAGGCGCGGGGCGCGGCGCTTGCAGGATGGGTACTTTGAGGGACGGCGCCTGGGGAAGTGTCGATTTGATGCTTAGCTCGGTCTTCTGCCTTGGAGTGATTTCGAGTCCCTCGGGGAAAACCAGCGTGGCCACAAACTGCCGGCCCGGCAGCACCACTCTCACTTGGACGTTCACGCCAGTCGCGTTCACCGTCGGCTCGGACAAGGTCATGACGTTCGTTGAGTGGCCGATGATGCTGATGGTGTTGGTCTGTGGCCGTGCCAGCGGAGCAGCCGGCAGGACGATCTGGGACGGGGTAAGTGTGACGGCGGGTTGCACGTTGGCCACGGCCGTGACGACGACGACCGGCATATTGGTCGAAGATGTCTTCAGGGTAATCATCGCCTGCGCGTAGCCGGGCGGCAACGGAGCGGCCGGAGCAATGACGACGCGGAACTCCTTCCCGGGCTGATTGGTTTTCAGCACGGCGGTGAACGCGGGGTTGTTGCATTGCGGCGCGAACACGGTGATCGGCTCCTCCAGGTTGTTGGTGATAACCACGGTGACGGAGGCCATGGGGGCGTCAGCGGTAAGATTGAGGACGGCGTATTGCGGGTTCACGTCGATGGCCTTCCAGAGCGCGCCTCGGAATTGAAGCATGGAGTGGGGATTGGTCCGGTCATTGCAGGTGACCGTGATTCCTTTGACTACCGGCCCGGCGTAGCCGGCGCTATTGAAGCTGATAGGAATGGTGCCGGTCTTGCCCGGCTCCACCTTCCTGGTCCAATCCGCGGTGATGCAGCCGCAGGCGTGCACGCCGCTCAGTTCCAGCGATTGATCGCCGGTGTTGGTGAAGATGTAAGTGTATTTGACCACCTCGCCCGACTTGGCTCGGCCAAAATCATGCACCATCGTCTCGAACTGGATCTTCGGCCCGATGACATTCGTCGCGGCGAGTGCGGTTGGTGCGGGCGCGGCGACGGCAAGGGCGGGCGTTGGGTCGGCTGCCCGAACTGCCAGGCCCGCCGATACGATCGAAATGGCCAAGGCCCAGATCAATCTCCTTCTATTCATAAGTCGAGGATCAGCATCGCAGGCATTCGGGGTGTTGTAAAGGACCCCCTTCCCCCCTTTCCCCGCGCGAACCGGCGGAGGCCTTCCGGCGGCGCCAGTCAGAGTCCTGCCTGGCCTGCCTTGCCGGATAATGGGTCAATTCGGATTTGACCGGGCGGCGCGCAGGGATACGCTCGCGGGCATGATAATGGACCGCAGAGACTTTCTGAAGCTGGGTGCGGCGGCGGCGGTCGGAACCCTGGCGGGCGGAACGCCGACTGGCGGGGCCCAGCCGGTGGCGGCGGCTGAGGTTGCCCCGCTCGGCAAACAGCCGATGATCTGGGGCAACTTGTTGCACCTGAGCGTAAATATGTGGTGCGACTGGGATGCGCCGGAGCTTAAGGGTGACGACTCCATTTACCGGCCCGACCTTCGATTCGATCGGAGCTTGTGGAATGACGTCCTCAAGAAGATGCAGGAGGCGCGGATGAACCAGGTCGTGATCGACCTTGGCGACGGGGTGAAGTACGAGAGCCACCCGGAGATCGCGGTCAAGGGCGCCTGGAGCACGACCGAGTTGCGCGGAGAGTTGAAGCGGATGCGGTCGCTGGGCCTGGAGCCGATCCCCAAGCTGAACTTCTCGACTACGCATGACGCCTGGCTGGGCAAATACGCGCGCTGTGTCTCGACCGACACTTATTATGGAGTCTGCGGCGACCTGATTGCCGAGGTGATCGGCCTCTTCGAGCGGCCCAGGTTCTTCCACCTGGGCATGGACGAGGAGGATTACGGCAACCAGAAGTATTACGAGTACGTGGTAATCCGCCAGTATGACGCCTGGTGGCGCGATTTCCTGTTCCTGGTCGCGCAGGTCGAGAAGGGCGGCGCGCGGCCGTGGATCTGGTCGGACTACGTTTGGCACCACCCGGAGTTGTTTTACCAGAAGATGCCCAAGTCGGTGGTCCAGAGTAACTGGTATTACGACGCGACGTTCGACCCGCAGAAGCCCGTGACCAAGGCGTTCCAGGGGCTGGAAGAGCACGGGTATGACCAAATACCGACCGGCAGCAACTATTACAACCAGACGAACTTCGTGGCGCTCGCCCAGGCGTGCCGAACGAATCTTGGGTCCGGGCATCTGCTGGGTTTCCTTCAGACGACCTGGAAAGCGATGCTTGAGAAGCACCGCGAGAGGCACATGGCGGCGATTGAGCAGGTGGCCCAGGCGATGCAGGCTACGAAAGCCGGCGGAGGATGACCCTATCGGATTGCGCCCGTCCCCTGGCGCGACCCGATAAGGTTGCCTCGACGTAGCTACTCCTACGAGTAAGCCCTTTACATTTTGGCCTCCAATTTGCAGAGTATGGGTGTGGATGTCGCGTCATCTCGACCTAACAGTTTAGAGGAAAACCCGCGTCAGCAGGACCTTGGGTTCCGGCCTCAGATGGAGTTGGAAACCGCCGTTGAGCGGTCGCAGCAGTATTTGCTCAGCCAGCAGAAGCCCGAGGGCTACTGGATCGGCGAGCTAATGGTGGATGCGACGCTGGCGGCGGACACGATCGCCTACCACCACTGGAATGGCAAGATTGATGCCCAGTGGCAACGCAAGGCGGTGAATCACATATTGTCGATGCAGTTGCACGACGGCGGGTGGAATATCTATTACGGCGGCCCGTCGGAGGTCAATGCGACCATCAAATGCTACCTGGCGCTGAAGCTGGCCGGCACGCCGGTGACGGACCCGCGCATGTTGCGCGCGCGCGAAGTGGCATTGCACCTCGGGGGCGTGCCGCGCATGAACACGTTCTCGAAGCTCTATCTGGCGCTGCTGGGCTTGTTCTCCTGGGATTATGTGCCGACCATCCCCTGCGAGGTGATCCTCATCGGCAAATGGTTCTACGTGAACTTCAACGAGATGAGTTCCTGGAGCCGGTCGATGCTCGTGCCGCTGGCGATCATCAATCATTTCCGGCCGACCCGGCACTTGAAGAAGACCTTCAACATCAACGAGCTTTACCCGGAAGGCATCCACGAGCGTGATCTGGCGCTGGCTCCCGACCCCGAACGGATCACGTGGCGCAATTTCTTCCTCTGGCTCGACCGCGTGCACAAGTTCGCGGAGTGGTTCGCGCAGCACAATATCCATCCGTTCCGGAAGCGGGCGCTGCGCAAGGCCGAGCAGTGGATGCTGGAGCGTTTCGAGGGGTCCGATGGTCTGGCGGCCATCTTCCCGGCTATTCTCAACTCGCTCATCGCGCTCAAGGCGCTCGGGTATCCGGACGATCACCCGCAGGTGGTGCGGGCGGAGCGCGAACTGAAGAAGCTGGAGCATGAGACGGAGCAAAGCGTCCGCCTTGAGCCCTGCTTCTCGCCGGTCTGGGACACCGCCATCGTCAACATCTGCCTGAGCGAGTCCGGCGTGCCGTCCGACCACCCGGCGCTGAAGCGCGCCACGGAATGGCTCATGGCCAAAGAGATCCGCTTCCTCGGCGATTGGCAATACAAGAACCCCGCCAAGGTCGAGCCCAGCGGCTGGGTGTTCGAGTTCGCGAACAAATGGAACCCGGACGTGGACGACGCGGCGATGGTGCTGCTCGCGCTGCGCAAGATCCCGACGGACGACCGTCAGAAACGCGAGGAGTGCTTCCAGCGCGGCCTGAAATGGATGATGACCTTTCAATGCAAAGACGGCGGCTGGGCTGCCTTTGACAAGGATTGCACCAAAGGCGTGCTGGAGAAAGTGCCCTTCGCCGACCATAACGCCATGCTCGACCCCGAATGCGCCGACATCACGGCCCGCATTCTGGAACTGCTCGGCTATGAAGGCTGGAGCGTCGAGCATCCGCAGATACAGAAGGCGCTGCGCTTCGTCCGTGAGCGCCAGGAAGAGGACGGCTCATGGTACGGCCGCTGGGGCGTAAACTACATCTACGGCACCTGGCAGGTCTTGCGCGGCTTGCGCGCCCTCAACCTCGATATGAGCGAGCCCTGGCTGATCAAGGCCCGCGACTGGCTGGAAAGCGTGCAGCACGACGACGGCGGCTGGGGCGAGCGCTGCAACACCTACGATGACCCCGTCTTCAAGGGTCAGGGACCCAGCACGGCGTCGCAAACGGCCTGGGCCGTCATGGGCCTCTGCGCGTTTGACGATCCGAGCCGCCCCAGTCTCCGGCGCGGTATTGAGTACCTCATTCGCACGCAGAATCCGGACGGCTCCTGGACCGAACACGAAACCACCGGCACCGGCTTCCCCAAAGTCTTCTACCTCAAGTACGACATGTACCGGAACAGTTGGCCGCTGCTAGCAATGGCGACTTACCGCAAACTGCCCCCAAGAGCCGTGGGCTGATTGGTCGAGGTTACATCCCAACGTTGACAGGTACCAAGGCCCTGCCCATGCTCGACGCTCGATGGTAGAGCAAACAGTCCAGATTGTCTCGAATGAGCGCGACACGGATCTTTACTTCTGTCTGGTTGTGAACGCGCCGCAAATTGCCCCGCTGGTGCAGCCGGGGCAATTCGCGCACGTGCGCATCCCGCCGTTGCGGGAGGCGCTGCTGCGCCGGCCCTTCAGCATTTTTCAAGTCTCGGGGAGCACGCTGTCCATACTCTACAAGAATATCGGCAAGGGCACTGACGTGCTGTCGCGCATGCGCCCGGGCGAAGAACTCAGCATGATCGGCCCGCTCGGCCACGGGTTCACCGTGCCGCCCCCGGCGGGCGAGACGCCCCTCCTGGTCGCCGGCGGCTACGGCATGGCTGCGCTCTACCTGCTGGCGCAGCGGTCGCCGCAAAAGGGCATTGTGTTCGTTGGCGGACGGCGCCGCGTGGATATTCTGTGCGAAGCGGAGTTCCGGGCGCTCGGCTGGGAGGTGCGCGTAACGACGGAGGATGGCAGCCACGGCGAACCGGGCCTCGTAACTCATGCGCTGTTGGCCGAGCTGAAGCGGCGCGAGCCGGGCCGCAAGCTGTTCGCCTGCGGCCCTACGCCTATGTTGAAGGCCGTCGGGCGGCTCGCGGCCGAATTCAAACTGCCGGCGGAACTCTCACTGGACGAGCACATGGGCTGCGGCATCGGCGTTTGCCTGACCTGCGTGGTCCCGATCAAGGCGGGCGACGGTTGGGAATACCAGCGCACCTGCACCGATGGGCCAGTTTTCGATTCCCGACAAGTTGCCTGGGAGGCCGACGAGTGAACCTATCCGTTAAGATCGGCACGCTGACGCTGCAGAACCCAGTAACCGTTGCCTCGGGCACCTTCGGCTACGGCGTTGAATATTCACAGCTCATCGATCTAAATCAGCTTGGCGCGGTCGTCGTCAAAGGCATCCGGCTCGGACCGGTGCGCGGCAACCCGCCGCCGCGCACGGTCGAGGTCACCAGCGGTCTGATGAACGCCATCGGACTCCAGGGTCCCGGCGTGGACGGTTTCATCCGGAAATACTGGCCCTTCCTCAAAGAGTTAAAGGTGCCCACGATCATAAACATCTGGGGCAC
>PLZQ01000477.1:0-28667 GCA_003152225.1 Limisphaerales bacterium
TTGCTCCGCTCCGCCGACAGGCTCTCCACCTCGCTCTGCAGCCGGGTCTGCTCCTCGTTCAGCTTCTGCCGCAACTGCTCCTCGGCCTGCTTTCGCTGCGCCAGTTCCTGCTCCAGAGTACTGCGCAACTTCGCCAATTCACGGGCCTGGGCTTCGGCTGCGGTCCGCCGCTCGGTCTCCTGCGCGAGCGACTGGCCCGCACTCTCCAACTGCAGTTCAACCGCGGCACACTTGTCCTTCAGCTTGGCTACCGTCGCCTGCGCTGTCTCCAACGCCTGAGCCTTCGACTTCAACTTGCTCCCCTGCTCCGCCAGCGTCTGCTGCACCTCGGTCTGTAACCGGCTTTGCTTCTCAGCCAGCTCGCGGCGCAACTGCTCATCAGCCTGCTTCCGCTGCGCCAATTCCTGCTCCAGCGTACTGCGCACCGCCGCCAATTCATTAGCCTGGCGTTCGGCGGCAGCCCGCCGCTCCGCTTCCTGGGTTAATTGCGTGCGGGTCTGCGTCAGGGCTTCGCTCGCGTTCCCAAGCTGCTGCTCGGTCGCCGCGGCCTTGTCCTTCAGCTTGGCTAACGTCGCTTCCGCCGTCGCCAATGCCTGGGTCCTGGCCGCCAACTTGCTCCGCTCGTCCGACAGGGTATGCACCTCGGACTGCATCCGGATCCGCTCTTCGATCAGCTCCTGCTGTAACTGCGCCTCGGCCTGCTTTCGCTGAGCCAGTTCCTGCTCCAGCGAACCGCGTGACTTCGCCAATTCAAGAATCTGGTCTTCGGCCGAAGTCCGCCGCTGGGTCTCCTGCGCGAGCGTTTGGCCCGCACTCGCCAACTGCCGCTCGGCCGCGGCGCACTTGTTCTTCAACTCAGCCACGGTCGCCTCGGCCGCCTCCAATGCCTGGGTCTTCGACTTCAGCTTGGCCACCGTCGCCTGGGCTGCCTCCAACGCCTGCGCCTTCGACTGCAGTTTGCTCCCCTGGTCCGCCAGCGTCTGCGCCTTGGCCTGCAGCCGGCTTTGCATCTCGTCCAGTTCTCGCCGCAACTGCTCCTCAGCCTGCTTCCGTTGCGCCAGTTCCTGCTCCAGCGTACTGCGCAATCCGGCCAACTCGCTGGTCTGGCTTTCCACTGCGTTCCGCAGCTTGGCTTCCTGAGCCAATTGCGCCCGGGTCTGCGCTAGCGCTCCGTTCATCTCCTGCAACTGCCGCTCGACCGCGACATTCTTGTCTTTCAGCTTGGCGACCGTTGCCTGGGCCGCCTCCAACGCCTGGGTCTTTGACTCCAGTTCGCTGCCCGCGTCGGCCAGCGTCTTCTGCGTCTCGGTCTGTAGCTGGCTTTGCTTTTCGTCGAGCTCCCGCCGCAACCGTTCCTCGGCCTGCTGGCGCTGCGCCACCATGGCCTGGGCCGCGTCGTGCGCTTCCTTGAGGGTGGTCAGTTGCCCCGCCAAGGCCTCCCGCTCGGTCCGGGCCTTCTCCAATCGTTGATGGAGCCGGGCCATCTCCTCGACGTGCGCGCTGCTGGCGGATTTAAGATCCTCATATTCTCGGCGTAGCTTTGCGCTCAGATTCTCCTGCTCACTTAGCTTGCTGCGCAAATCCTCCGCGGCCTGTCGCAGTATCTGGTTTTGCTCATCCAGCCGCTTACCGTCGCAAAACTCGCGATTCACCACCGGACTCTTTCTAAGCACGCTCAAGGTAACCGCAGACGTGCCAGCCTGACTCCGGTCGAAGCCGTTAACACCGACGGGGACCGCTTGCACCAACGCAAGCCCTGGTGGCGCGCAAAGCCGCTCTCCCAGCGGCTGAGGTTCGGGCGCCGGGACGAGCGGTGGGGGGACGCTATTGGTGGATTTGCCGAAGCGAGGTGAGTTGGCGGCGAGCCGGTCCGAGCCGTTCGACCGATCCTCGACCTCGGCCTGGGCCACCTCCGGATCGATGGGTGTGGCGGTGCCGGAGTCGCTCGGTCGCAGCAGACGGACGTTAACTTTTACCATCAGTTCGAACGGCGAGATAGGTTTGGTGATCAAGTCGTCACCGCCGGCGAGAATGCTCCGGGCGCGGTTTTGGAATTCGCCGTTGATCGTTACGAAGAGCACGGGCGTCTTCTTGTGCAGGGGCAGGCGGCGCAACGCTTCGCAAACCTGGAACCCGTCCAGATCGGGCATGTTGATGTCCAACAGCACGAGGTCGAACGGGCCGGCTTCCAGCAACGCCAGGGCGGCCTTGGGATCCTTCTCGCTCACGGCGTTGAAGTTGGCGCGTTTGAGGGCTTTGACGGTCGCGTAGTTGCAGACCTCGTCGTCATCCACGACCAGCACCTTGGGCGGAAGGCTCGGTCCGGCCGGGGTAAAATCGTCGTTCTGGATCAGGCGCGCGAGACAGTCCACCGCCTGGGTGGCGGTTTGCAGCGTGGACCGAGTGGACCGGGAGAACTGGAACACTATCTCAAAGAGCATTGCCTCGAACGAACTGGTCAGGTCGGTGATTTTCGTGCAACCGCCCAGCCCTGCCCGCGCGCTCAAAGCGCGCACCCGCCGATACAGGCTGTTCAGAGCCTCCAAGCCCTCCGGCGACCCGCCCAGTTTGACCAAGGTTAGGCAATCGCGCCGAATGGAGGCTATTTCCTCCGGCGCCTTTTTGATCAACTCGCTCCGCGCGCTGTCACGACAGGCTTCCTCCACCACCAGCTCTCTGGCATCCAGCACGTGCGCCTTGTTGTTGGGCGCCTTGCGACCACTCCCCTTGGAAGACGCCATGTCGGTCGCCGCAGCCTTTCCCACCAAACCTTGAAGAATCCGGATCAGTTTGGTCGGGGTGCACTCCGTCTTCAGAATGCCGGCATTGGCACCCGCCTCGATGGCTCGCGTTGCCAAACTCTCCATGTAGGCGTTGGAGAGGACAACGACCGGTGTGGCCTTCAAGTCAACATCGGCGCGGATGAACTTCAGCACCTCGAGCCCATGCAACTTGGGCAGCATCAGGTCCAGGACGACCGCATCAGGCCGGATCTTGGGCAGCAACTCGATCGCCGCCAAGCCGTCCACCGCCGATTCAACAGCAAAGCCCTCGCCTTGCAGTCGGCTCCGGTACATCGTCAGTACGAACGGGTCGTCCTCAACGAATAGAATAGTCATACTGGTTGGTACGATTCATATAATCGCCCTGTATCCCCCGCCAAGTCCATGCACTCACCAGCAAATGCGATGCCAAAAACAGGGCTGAGAAGGGCCCGCTTCACGGTTAAACGGCAGGGCTGCATCAAGCTCCAGTTCGAAGCCGCTGGTGAGTGGGGCGGGGACAGCTTGTCCCCGTGTAATCAAGCCCGCACTGCCGGGGACAAGCTGTCCCCGCCCCTACAAGTGGAGCTTGATGCAGCCCTGGTTAAACGGCTTCCTGGCACCTTTGGACTTGCATGCCGCCCACGTCATTGGCAAGTTGGGGGCGAAATCCATCAATTGTAGGGCGGGACCCTACAAAACACTCCGTATTTTACCGGACAGACACGTGTCCCGTAATCGTTCACATTACAGTCGGCTGCCGGAGAATGAGTCGGATACCGGCAGCTTTGCTTTGGAGCGGCGGCTTAGTAGGCAGGTGAGCCTTGGATCCCTCACCAAGTCCAACGAGGCCGAGGAAGCTTGATTACAACCGTCGCTCCTTTAAATTTCGGCTGCCTTTGCAGCCTCAGATCATTAGTTAGAAGTATGGGATGCCAGCCTCGGGGCCGTGGCCGGATTTCGGATAGGCTTTGAGCCAGAAGGTGACGGCCACCGTGAAATCTTCCGGGGCTCCGGGGCTGTTGCGGAACATAAAGGTCAGCGCCGCCGTCCAGCTTCGCAGGTCGCGGTAGATCGCATAGTCCTGTTCCTGCAAGGTACCGGTGCGGGCGTCGAACCAGTGGGAGGTGCGCAAACCCCAGTTCTCGTTAAGCCGAAAATAGAACGAGCTGGTAAAGAGGTTGTTGCCAAGTCCCAACGCGGTCGGCGAGGTTCGCAAATCGTCGCGCAGATAGACCTGCCCGAGAGTCCAGCTCCAGCTCTTGCGGGGATGCAGGCTCAAGGTGGTAATCGACATCCGCCAGTCACCATCCTGGATGTCATACCGAGTCAAAGAGGTGAGCGAGAGCCAGGATTTGGGGTTCACGGTCAGGTCGGAATAGCCGTCGGCGAAGGTGCTCTGCTGCGCGTTGGGCCGCAGGCGCCAGTCGGTGTACAGGTTCCAGTCCACGAGGTTGACGGCTTTGCCCTCGCGCTTGGTCTGCAGTTTGTTGTGCAGGCCCACGCGGACGACGTTCTGGCTGTCGATGGAGTCAATGGCGTTGTAGTCGGGAAAGTCAATTGGCAGCAGGCGCAGACTGCTGAGCTCATAGTCGAACTGGGGCAGGTCGTTGGTCCCGGCGTAGTTGGGCTTGGGGACATAAACATAGTTGAGGGAGGGCTCGACGATGTGGCGCAGGCCGTCCATCTCGAAGAAGTCGTTCTGCGCTCCGGGCCAGAGCTGTGAGGCTTTGAATGACAACTCGGCGCCGGTGTTGAATACGCCGCGATACAGTTCGTCGGTGGTGGCGCCGGGGCCCGTGGCCGTGCTGTAGTAAGTGAGCCGGCCCCCGACTCGCGGGGTGACGTTGAGCCAGCCAAAGAAGGTCTCCGGCAGGAGCAGTTGATGGTAGGTATCCGCCCGAGACGCCGCGTAATAGGGCGCCTGCGCGACCGAATTGGTCTCGGCGAAGAGCCGGCGATAGTAGCCGACCGAGCTTTCGCTTTCATAATAGACCGGGGAGGCGCCCACCTGCTGGCGGTAGCCGGTCAGGCGCATGTCCGGCAGGCGCTCGACGGTTTCGAGGAAATTATTGACGCGCGGTTGGACGTAGGTATCGAGGCTGTAGTTGGACCAGTACTTGTTGGCCTCCACGTAAGTGCTGGGCTGCGGGTTTTGGCGGTATTCGCTTTCAAAGAATTCGCGGACGATGTTGGTGTCGCCCTGATAGCGCACGACGGATTTGATGTTCAGGTTGGTGGCGGGAGTGGCCTGATAGGAGAAGTTGATTCGCTCCCGATCACGCGAAATCGACGGATCGCCTCCGCCCACCCCCGGATTCTGGTCGTGCATGTAGTAATACTTGAAACTGCCCTCGCCCCAGGGGCCGAAGTGGTAATTCAAGTCCGGCCCCAAGCCCACCCCGCGTCGCTCCCGGTAATCCACGTGGGCGATGCCATCGAGGGTATCATCGAGGAAGAAGGTATAGGTGCTGAGCAGGAACGGCCCATAGATACTGCGATAGCCGGGGGTGAAGCCGAAGCTGTTGGAACGTGGCCCCAGGTTCCGCGCGTAATAGGGAAAATAAAAGACGGGCACGCCCCCGACATAAAGCGTCGCGTGTCGCGCCTCGAACCGCTTGCCAGGTATGATTTTGAGATACTTGGCCCGGACTTTGAAGGCCGGCTGGGACACGTCGTCGGTGGTAATGATGCCGTTGGTAGCAAAATAGGCCTGGTTGGTCCACTCGCCGTGGAGCCCCTCGCCGCCGGCGAAGACCGGGGCCNNCGGACATTGCCGTCGGCCGTGACATCCCCGGATTGCTGGTTGACGCCGACCTGGTCAGCGGTCAGGAAAGCGCTGCCGTATCTGACCATCACCCCGTTGGTTCCCCGGCCCAGGCCCGTCTGGAAATCAAACTCCGCCCAGCCTTGATCGGTCAGCGCCTCCATTTCCCACTCCGGCTGCTGCTGGGCGCGCAGCGCGCCGGGAAAGGCCACGGCGCACAGGGCCAGCGCGAGCATGGAGCGGTGTCGTGTCATTTGGTGCCAAGAGCTAACCAAAACCCACGGGCAGTGCCAAGCGGCATTTGCGCTGATTCTTTATTCATTTGCCTTCATCCGTGATTCTCGTCCGCCTGGATCAACCAGGTGGCATATGACTTGCAGACACTCAGAGTGAGAACAGGCTTATGGCTGCCAAAGTAAAAATGTTGACGCTGTTGCAGGAGATTCGCGGGTTCGCCCAGATCGCCAACCGGTGTCCCCCCCCTCGCTCCCCCGGATTATTCCTGGCTCAGTTTCTCTCGCGGGGCAGCCACGACCCGCTGCGTAAGCGAAAGCTGAGCATCTCGATCGAAGAGCCGAACCAGTCCCCAATCGCGCTTCAGGTGAAAATTCATCACGTGAAGCAAACTCCCGGCCCCGCCGCCACAATCCCCGCCGCGTAAGTGCGGCCAGCCACTGCCTCAAATTGAGGCAGCGTAATCCAGTTACATTACACAGATCTGCAATCTGCCGAATCGCAGAATTGGGTTCTTCACCGTTTTCGCTGGAACCCTCTGCGCCTTGGGCAGGACTGAATCGAGTTTAGAACACCCCTGGGCGCGAACTCCTCGCCGAGGCGCTTCTACCAGGGTGGGAGCGCCTGACGCCAAGCTTGCTGCCCCCGCGGCTGAAAAAGTTCCGCATTGTTTGGCTTGCCAAAGGCGCCGGGTTCCCTAGATTTAGCGGCTCATTTGAATATATGAATCTATTTCCTCCACATGCCTTACTGGCGCTGGCGCCCCCAGCGCAACCGGGGCAACAGGGGCCACCAGCGTGGGTGAACATGGTGCCACTGGCCTTGCTGGTCGTGGTGTTCTACTTCGCCATTATCCGCCCCCAGCAAAAGAAGGCCAAAGAACACGCTGCCCTCCTGAAGGCCGTGCGCGCCGGTGACAAGATCGTCACCAGCAGCGGCATTGTGGCTATCGTGGTAACCGTCAAAGAGAAAACCCTGATGGTCCGCTCGGCGGACGCAAAGTTCGAAATCACCAAGTCCGCCATCGCGGAAATCACCGATCGTAGCGGCGAACCCAGCGAATCCTAATCTGCTCTCATGAACCGAAATAACTTTTGGAGATTTGTCCTTGTCGCCCTTGTCATCCTCTGGTCACTCTACGAGCTTTATCCGCCTAAGGGCCGCGACCTCGTGCTGTTCTTCCGCGAGAAGGCGGTGAGCCGCGACCCGGCCTTCACGACCCTTTTCCAGAAGGCCCAGGCGCTCCAGAAGGCCACGCCGGAGAAGCCTTACGACAACCTAGCGGAGGCCATCGGCACCAATGACATCACCCGTTATTTCCCCTCGTTCGGAGCAAGAGACCAGTTGCACCCGACCACCTACATCCTGAACCGCTTGCAGCGCGAAGCCGCCGGCCGTATCCGCCTGGGCCTCGACCTGCAAGGCGGCACCTCCTTCCTCGTGGAAATGGACACCAACCGGCTGGCCGGGGCTCAGGATGCCAGCACCGCCCTTTCTCATGCCGTGGAGGTGCTGCGCAAGCGCGTGGATAAGTTCGGCGTCGCCGAACCGCTCATCCAGCCGGAGGGGAACGACCGTATTTTGGTCCAATTGCCCGGCCTGTCCGCCGCCGACCAGGAGAGCGCCAAGACCGCCATTCAGAGAGCGGCCTTCCTGGAATTCCGCCTGGTCAGTCCGACCAGCGATCAGGACATCAAAGAGGGTATCGTCCAGCCCGGCTTTGAAATCCTCAAGCGCAAGGAGCGGACGCGCAATGGCCAGGAACGCACGGAAGAGGTCGAGGTCAAGAAGCGCGCAGAGATGGACGGCAGCGGCATTAAGAGCGCTATGGTGGTGCGCGGGAACATGGGTGAACCGGAAATTCACTTCACCCTGGACGCCCGGGGCGCCGAACAATTTGCCCAAATCACCCGTGAGAATGTCCACCAGCGTCTGGCGATTATCCTCGATAAAGAGCTCTATTCGGCGCCGGTTATCCAAACACCCATCGAAACGGGCAGCGGCCAGATCACCGGGCAGTTTGACAACAAGGAGGCCTTCGAGCTGGCCAACGTCCTGGAAAACCCGCTTCGCGCGCCGCTGCACATTATACAGTCCAGGGAAGTGGACCCGACGCTGGGCAAAGACTCCATCCGCAGCGGCATCAACGCCGCCATCTATGGGACGCTGGCTGTCTCAGCCTTCATGCTGATCTATTACCTCGCCGCCGGCATGGTGGCCAACGTCGCGCTCATTGCCAATATCATCATCCTGCTGGGCGTGATGTGCTCGATCGGCACCACCCTAACCTTGCCGGGCATCGCCGGCATTGTCCTGACCGTCGGTATGGCGGTGGACGCCAACGTCCTCATCTACGAACGCATTCGCGAAGAGACGGCTAAGGGCAAGTCGCTCCGCGGGGCTATTGCCGCCGGTTACGCCCGGGCCTTCACCGTCATTTTCGACTCGCACGTCACAACGCTGATTTCCTCGATCATCCTGATGTACATGGGCACCGGTTCGATCAAGGGCTTCGGCGTGGCCCTCACCATTGGCGTGGCCGCCAGCCTGTTCACCGCGCTGGTCGTCACGCGCATGATCTTCGACTTTCTGGTGGACCGCGGCTGGCTCAAGTCGCTGCCGATGTTTCATCTTATCCGCGCCACCAAGATTGATTTCATGAAGCTGGCCAAGCCCGCCTTCGTGACGTCCTGGCTCTTGATCGCCATTGGCCTGGGTTACGGCTGGCATCGCGGCAAGGCCGCGTTCGGCGTGGATTTCCTCGGGGGCGATACCACGATCTTCTCCTTTGAACAGAAGCCGGATGAAGCCAATGTGCGAGCCGCCCTCACCAAAGCCGGCGTGAAAGATCCGCTCATTCAGTTCCAGAAGGATCCGGCCAGCCGGCGTGAGACGCTCCGGGTGGACTCCGCCACCGGGACGGGCGACAAGGTCAAGGCAACGCTGTCGGAGTTTCCGGCCGCGAAAATCCATTTGCTGGGCCAGGATCACATCGGCGCCACGGTGGGTCAGGAAATCCAGAAGTCAGCCGTGGTTGCCGCGCTGCTGTCGCTCTTTGGCATCTTGATCTATGTGGCGATTCGGTATGAGTTCCCGTTTGCCGTGGGCGCGGTGTTGGCCATCGTGCATGACGTGCCGATGACGATTGGCTGGTACTGCCTCTCTGGCCGCGAGTTCAACGCTACGACCGTCGCCGCCATCCTGACGATTATCGGCTTCTCCACCAACGACACCATCGTTATCTTCGACCGTATCCGCGAGGACTTGAAGCTGGGGGTCCGCGGCACGTTCCGCGAAGTGATAAACCAGGCGGTCAATCAAACCCTGAGCCGCACGATCATCACCTCCGGCACCGTGTTCCTGGCGACCCTGTCGCTTTATATCTTTGGCGGCGGCGCGATTAACGACTTTGCCTTCACTTTCCTCGTCGGCATCATTACCGGCACCTACTCCAGCATCTATATCGCCAGCACGCTCGTCCTGTGGTGGCATAAAGGCCAGCGGCCCCAGCTTGGCACGGGGGCGCAGGTAGCCGTCGTCGAAGGCACGGCGGCTCCGGCACGGAAGTAGCCGCTGCCCCGGTGACATGCTCGCCGTGGTTCAAATCACACCCTGGCATTGGGTAGGTTTCATCGTCTGCGTCCTGATCTTCCTGGCGCTTGACCTTGGTGTCTTCCATCGCCATGCCCACACCGTCAAATTCAAGGAAGCGCTTGTCTGGAGCGTTGTCTGGTTCACCCTGGCGATGCTCTTTGCCCTGGGCCTCACCCCCCTGCGCGGCAAGCAGGAGGCCCTCCAATTCGTCACCGGCTACCTCATCGAGCTGTCGCTCTCGATGGACAACGTCTTCGTCATCGCCCTCCTCTTCACCTATTTCAACATCCCCCGGGAACACCAGCATCGCGTCCTCTACTGGGGCATCCTGGGCGCGCTGATCATGCGGGGCCTAATGATTGGCCTGGGCATCGCCCTCATTACCCTGGTGGATTGGGTCCTCTACATCTTCGGCGCCTTCCTGCTTTATAGCGGCTTCCGGATGCTCTTCGTCCAGTCGGAAGTGCATCCAGAGAACAATCGCGTGGTCCGGTGGGTGCGCAAACTCTATCCCGTCACGCCTGATATCCACGGCCAGCGGTTCATGATCCGCTGGGAAGGCCGAAGAGCGCTCACTCCGCTGGCCCTGGTGCTCGTGATGGTTGAAACCACCGATCTGCTCTTTGCCGTCGATTCCATCCCGGCGGTCTTCGCCGTCACACGCAAACCCTTCATCGTCTTTACCTCGAACGTCTTTGCCATTCTCGGCCTGCGTTCCCTTTACTTCCTGCTGGCGGACGCCATCGGCTATTTCCGCTACTTGAAATACGGCCTGCCCGCTGTGCTGGTTTTTATGGGCGTCGAAATGCTGCTCGACTCGCACGACCGGCTGCCGCCGCTCTGGTTTCAGGTCGATATTCCCACCTCCGTGTCGTTGCTCGTCGTCGCCGGCATCCTGCTGATTTCCATCGTCTTGTCCGTCATAGCCGCCCGGCACGATAAGAAACAAAAGGGACAGAACCCCTCGAAGGCAGTCTAGTACGTGCGCTGACAGGTTAAATAAGTTACATGAGTTACATCGTTACAATGGCCAATGGCGGAGAGCACTCATGTAACTCATGCAACAAAGTAACCTTGCAACGGTACTGACTCCCCCATGCCCTTCGCCGTCCTCAACGCCCTCTTTTCTCCTCCCCGGCCATGACATTCCGCTGGTCACTCGCGCCGCCCCAGCCCAGCCTGGCCGCGCAGTTAGCCAGCGCCCTGCAAATCCCGTCGCTGCTCGCCCAATGTCTCATCAACCGCGGCCTGAGCGACCCGGCCTCCATCACGAACTTCCTCCAGCCCCGACTCAAGCATCTGGCCGACCCGTTCCTCCTGCCGAACATGGCCGCCGCCGTCGAACGCCTGCTCCAGGCCCGCCAGCGCAACGAGCCCGTCGTCATCTTCGGCGATTACGATGTGGACGGCGTCACCTCGACTGCCCTGCTGCTCGAAGTGCTCCGTCCCCTCGGCTGGCAGGTCCAATACTACCTGCCGCATCGCCTGGATGAAGGCTATGGCCTCAGCCCGGATGGCGTGGAGCATTGCCTGGCGAAATGCCCCGCCACACTGCTCCTCGCTGTGGACTGCGGCTCAACCGCGGTCGCAACCATCGCGTCACTGCGCCAGCGCGGCGTGGACACCATTGTCCTGGACCACCACCAGGTTTCCTCCCCCGCCCCGGCCGCCACCGCCCTGGTCAACCCCCAACTCGGCGCCCCGAAGGAAGTGTCCGCCCTCCAGACGCCCTCCTCATGTAACCCATGCAACCCAACCAATTCATGTAACTCTTCCCCGCCCTTCGCCGAACTCTGTTCCGCCGGCCTCGCCTTCAAACTCGCCCACGCCCTCGTCAAGCGCGCACGCGAGACCCACCTCCCGGGCGCAGCCGACTTCGACCTGCGCCCCCTGCTTGACCTGGTCGCCCTCGGCACCATCGCCGACATTGTCCCGCTCACCGGCGAAAACCGCATCCTGGTTACGACCGGCCTCCAACGCCTGAACACCACCCAACGCCCCGGCCTGGTCGCTTTGAAACGAGTCGCACAGTGCCCTGCCCTGCTCAGCACCTACGAAGTGGGTTTCCAGCTCGCGCCCCGCCTCAATGCCGCGGGCCGCCTGGAAACCGCTGAGGATGCCCTGCGTCTCCTGTTGGCGCCCGACCTGCCCACGGCCCTGCCCATCGCGCAGAAATTGGATGTGCATAACCGTGAGCGTCAAAAGATTGAGCGTGGCATCTCCGAGGAAGTCATCGACGCCCTGCGCGCACGGTTTAATCCGGACTCCGACTTCGTCATCGTCGAGGGCCAACTGCCCTGGCATATCGGCGTCGTCGGCATCGTTGCGGCGCGCGTGCTGCAGCAGTTCTACCGCCCCACCGTCATCCTTGGGGGCGATGGCGGACAATTCCGCGGGTCGGGCCGCAGCATTGCCGGATTCGATTTGGCCGCCGCGCTGCGCCAGTGCGACGACCTGCTCCTCCGGCACGGTGGCCACGCGATGGCCGCCGGCGTCACCCTGCTAGCCGTCAACCTGGCCCCATTCCGCGAGCGCCTTAACGACCTCGCTCGCCAAGCCCTGAAGCCGGACGCCCTCCAGGCACCCCTGCGCCTCGACGCCGAGGTTGCCCTCGAAACAATGACTCTGGATCGCCTGGCCGCCCTCGAGCAGTTGCGACCCACGGGCCTGGGCAACCCGACCGTCCAGTTCTTCGCCCGCAACCTCACCCAACAGCGTGCGCCGCTCCGCATGGGCGCCGACAAGCAGCACCTCAAACTATGGGTCACCGATGGCACTACGACGCATGAGGCGGTCTGGTGGGGCGCCGGCGCGGAAGCACAACCCACCCCCCGCTTTGACCTCGCCTTCGCGCCTCAAATCAACGAATACAACGGTCGCCGCACCGTCCAATTGAAAGTCCTCGATTGGCGCCCCGCCCAGCCGTAGCAAATCGGTAAGACCATAGCCGGCCCCAGATAAACACAGATAGGACCTACCCAAATCAGCTATTTGCCATTGGCCATCTGCCATCTTCGATTGCAGTGCCCCCATCGGTGGCTCGCTTCCGCATGAACACGGCCCGCTAACCCCGCCCGGCCACAACCAAAACAGGCCTGTCGCCGCAAGACAACTCCATGCTTGCGCCATGCTACCTTCGCTAGGGCAACGCTAGACGTACACCATCCGTACACGATACGTACAATATCAGTACACCATAGGTACACGATCCGTACACCATCCGTACGCCATCGGTACACCAGGCGTACACGATCCGCACACCATATCCACACCAGAGGCGGTGGCTTGAGGCGATAGAGTGGCTGCTTATAGGGGCGTCACTGACCGGCCATCGCGGCAAACCACCGGTCACCCTCGGCTTGAATACACGGCCTCAAACCTGCAAGCTCACGCCGATTTATGATCTCCGCCATCATCGTCGCTGCCGGCAAGGGCACCCGTATGGGTCCGCAGGTAGATAAGCTTTTCCTCGAACTCAACGGCTGCCCAGTGGTCGCGCACACCTGGCGCCGGTTCGACGAGGCCCAATGCATCGATGAAATCCTGATGGTTGTCCGCGACGGCCTGCAAGCCACCTTTGCGGCATTAGCGAAACAATACCGATTCAAGAAGCCCTTTCGCCTGGTGGTCGGCGGCAAAGAGCGGCAAGACTCGGTTTGGAACGGGCTGGAAGCCCTGTCACCGGGCGCCGAGATTGTAGCCATTCAGGATGCCGCCCGCCCCTGCACGAGTCAGGCACTCATCGCGGCGACCGTTGCCGCCGCCCGGGAAATGGGTGCCGCCGTCGCCGCGCAGCACGTCACGGACACGATCAAGGAATCGCGTGACGGCAAGCTCATCGAGCGCACGCTCGACCGCTCCCGGCTGTGGGCGGTGCAAACTCCCCAGACCTTCCGCGTGGACATCATCCGACGAGCATTAGCGGCCGTCCGGCAAAAGGGGCTGTTGGTAACCGACGATACTGCGGCGTGCGAACTCATTGGCCAACCGGTCCACTTGGTGCTCAGCGCCGACCCGAACCCCAAGGTCACCCGCCCGGAGGACTTGCCCGCCGTGGAAGCACTGCTACGAAACATGGCGACCGGACGGACGGGCCCGGGCGGAGCCAGATAACGCGGGGTGAGGCTAAATCCGAAATCCGAGGGCCGAAACCCGAAAGAAAACCGAAAGCCGAAATCCGAATCCGCAGCCACGTTCGGACACCAGCCGTCCATTGGATCAGGTCACTCTCGGATTTCGACCTTCGGCCTTCTTTCGGCCTTCGGGTTTCGGCTTTCGGATTTCGACGCCCTTGGCGTCGCCCGGTCGCGCCCTTGCAAACCCGCCCGGCCGCCATTATTGTCTGCCAGAACGATTTGTTGAGTATTATGAAACGACGTCTGCTTTACGGGGTGGTGATCACCGTATTGACCTTTAACCTGGTGATTGGCGCCCGCATTTACTTGAGCACCGCCCAGGCGGCGGACAAGGATTCGGCTTATCCCAGCCTCGAGCTCTTTTCCTACGTGATGGAGAAGGTGCGCAAGGATTACGTGGACGGTCAGAACCTCAAATACCAGGACCTGGTCTATGCCGCCCTCAAGGGCATGCTCAACACCCTGGACCCGCACAGCGAGTTCATGGAGCCTGAGAAATACAAAGAGCTACAGAGCGACACCCAGGGCGCGTTCGGCGGCCTCGGTATCGTGATCTGGATGAAGGACAATTTCATCACGGTCGTCTCGCCCATGGAGGACAGCCCCGGCTTCAAAGCCGGCATCATGACCGGCGACCGCATCATCAAGATTGACGGCAAGAGCACGGAGAAAATGAGCCTGCAGGATGCGGTCAAGAACCTGCGCGGCGAGCCGGGCAGCGACGTGAAGATCAGTATCCTGCGCCCATCCTCAAGCCAGGTGAAGGATTACAATCTCGCCCGCGCGGTCATCAACATCGACATGGTCAAGGACATCAATGGCCAGAAGGAGTTCCCCATCGGCGACAACAAGATCGGCTACATCCGCCTGGTCCAGTTTGGCGAGAAAACCAGCGCCGACCTGGAGACCGCACTCGATAAATTGAAGCAGGAACACATGCAGGGACTGATCCTGGACTTGCGCTGGAATCCGGGCGGCTTACTCGATCAGGCCGTGGATGTCTGCGAGAAGTTCCTGCCCCGTGGCAACCTGGTGGTGACGACTGAGGGCCGCAATCCCAGCCAGACCCTCACGCGCAAAGCCAAGGGCCGTGGCGACGAGCTGCACAACATGCCGATCGTCGTGCTCGTCAACCTGGGCAGCGCCAGCGCCTCGGAGATCGTCGCCGGCTGCTTGCAGGATACCAAACGTGCCATCATTCTCGGCGAGAAGACCTTTGGCAAAGGCTCCGTGCAGAGCATCCTGCCGCTGTCCGACGGCTCGGCCCTGCGCCTTACCACGGCCAAGTATTACACCCCGAGCCATAAGGTCATTCACGAGGTAGGCATCACCCCGGACATCGTCGTCCCCATGACCGAAGAGGATGAGCGCGATGTTCAACTCAAGCATACGCCCGGGGGCATTCAAAGCCTCGACGACAAAGAACGTGAGCGCGTGCTCAGCGCCCGCGACCCGCAGCTCGACCGCGCGATGGACCTCCTGAAAGGGATCACCCTCTTCACCCAGCGGGCCCCGGCGGGAGAGAAGATGCTGGCCAAAGGCGAAAAGATGGCCGTGAAGTAATCACGCATCACGTTTCACGCATCACGCGCCTGCTCCGGCTGCCACGTGATTCCAGGGAGTGTTGCGTGTGACGTCCGCGGCCAAACCATGCCCCTGCTTGCCATCGAGACCTCGTGTGACGAGACCAGTGCGGCGGTTGTGCACCAGGGCCGCGTGTTGTCCAACGTTGTCTCCTCGCAGATCAGCCTGCACGCCGAATACGGGGGCGTCGTGCCCGAGTTGGCCGCGCGCGAGCACCTGCGGAACCTGTTGCCGGTCGCCCGGGCGGCCTTGGGCGAAGCGTCCGTCACCGCTGACCAACTGGACGCCGTAGCCGCCACCCGCGGTCCGGGCTTGCCCAGCGCGCTGATGGTCGGCTTCCGGGCGGCGCAGGCAGCGGCCTTTGTTTTGGGGCGGCCGTTTCTGGGCCTCAACCACCACGAAGCGCACCTCTATTCGCCTTGGGTCAGCGGCCAGCCGCCCCTCGCCGATTTCTCGAAGTTCCAGCCGAATGTTTCCCTCATCGTCAGCGGCGGCCACACGATTCTCGTCCATGTGCGGTCTGAACTGGCGCACCGCGTGCTGGGCTCGACCGTTGATGACGCCGCCGGGGAGTGCTTCGACAAGACCGGCAAGCTGATGGGCTTGCCCTACCCCGCGGGACCGGAGATTGACCGGCTGGCGGAGGGAGGAAATCCCAAGGCATATGATTTTCCACGGCCCATGATTAATGACCCCAACGACGACTTCAGCTTCAGCGGGCTCAAGACCTCGGTGCGCTATTTCCTGCGCGACCATCCCGGCCTGCTGGATGACACGCAGCGGCTGCGCGATTTATGCGCCAGTGTGCAAGCGGCCATCGTGGATGTGCTGGTGACCAAGGCGATCCGCGCGGCCAAACGGCTGGACGTTGGCTGTGTCACGGCCTCCGGTGGCGTGACGTGCAATCGCAGTCTCCGTCAAAGACTCAGCGCCGCTTGCGAGCGGGAGCGGCTCACTCTGCGGCTGGCCGGGAAGGGCCTCTGCACCGACAACGCGGCGATGATCGGCATTCTGGCCGAGCGAAAGCTGGCGGTCCGCACGGACGCCACCCTTTCGGATGCGGACATCCTCCCCAACTGGGCCCTCGAGTGAAGCCAGGACCGCCCCGCCCGCAGGGCACCTTGGCTCCAACTGCCGGTCGTTAAATCAGCCGCGGGAATGCCCGGCGCTCGCCCCGCATAAGCCGGCCTCCCCGCAGAATATCTCAAGCCGGCCACAGCCGTCAGCAACGTCGCTTGCCCGCAGCCGAACCGGACCAGAGATAGCCGAAGCGCTCTCAGGCCGTTCCTCAAGGACTTGTATGCGACACTCGAAGCGCACTGTTCTCCAGCCCACGGGAATCCGCACCGATCCATTCCCAGTCGTGCGGGATCGCCTGGCCGGCCCGGAAACGGATTCGCTCAGATTAACCATCGTGTTTCTCCTCTCCTTTGTTCGCAGGCTCTCGCCCTTTGGGCGGCAGATAATGAAACTCCGCCCGTTCACCCGCCATTCTTGCCTGCCGGGCCTTGAGTGGCTCGTCCAGCAATTCACGAATCGTGCGCAGCAGCTTCGGCAAGTCCAACGGCTTCTCCATGAGCGCGCCGACGCCCGCCGCCAGCGCGGGAAAGAGCTGGTTCGGCCGGGCAGTTATAATGATGACAGCCAACGAAGGAATCTTGGCGTTAAGACGCTCAAAGATATCCCAGCCGTTCTGCATGGGCAGGTTCAGGTCCAGCAGCACGAGGTCGGGAGCCGTGGTCTTCGCGAGCGCCAGTCCTTCCACCCCGTTCGCGGCAGGAACCACCACGTAGCCCTCCTCCTCAAGGACGCGTTGCAGCATCCGGCGAACCCCTGGGTCATCATCCACCAGCAGGAGTTTATTCTTCATCAAAAAAATTTCCCTGTGGCCAGTTCGCGGGCGTGAGCCTGACCACAGGGAGCGGTGGGTCGCCGCTAAATTCTCTTCCATTGCAGACCGGCTCGGCATTCGTGCAACCCAAACTCTTGCTCCCGGTTTCTACTGCAGGCTTCCCTCGGGCGCTCCCAACGAGTCCCGCGAAGCAGCTTCCTTTGAGCCAGTCTTGTGCCAACCCGGCACCAACACACTGATGGCCGATTTGCCGCAGCTTTTCCCGATTCCCGCCCTGAGCAGTCCGCGCCGCATGATAACTTGCTTACCAGTTCAGATAACCGGCTTATCACTCGCTTCACAAAAGGAGGCTTGGCTTCGCGCCGGCTTGCACCAATCATCAAGTGCTTGGTTGTCACACAATGAGCGGCGGCATGAAATACCGGTTGGTCGCTTTCATTCTGGCCATGGCTGGAATGATCGTGCTCATCGCCTGGACCGGCCACACTTCCTGGCAGCGCAGCGGCGAGTTGCGCGAGAAGCTCACAACCGTGCAATTGCAGAGCTTTCAAATCGCCAAACATCTACAGCAGACCATTTGGGAACTCAACAACCTCGTCCTTCGCTACGGCGCCTATCATGATACGAACGCGTGGGCCCGTTTTCAGACCCGGAGTAAGGAACTCGACAACTGGATCGATGATGAGCGCCCGATTCTCTCCACCGAGAAAGAACGGCAACTGCTCGATCTCATCAACACCCGCTACGATGATTACCTCGCCGCCGCTCACGGCATCGAAACCAGAATTCAATCCAGCCCCCCCGAGGCGACGCCGCTGATCGCGTTTGCTGACTTCGAGAAGCAGACCCAGCGCATCCTAAACGTTGGCTCTGAATTAGCCAAGGCTCACCTCGACTCGATGAGCACGTTTCTGGCTGATTCACAGCAATCCCTGACCTACCTGCGCGTGGTCCTGCTCACCTCGCTGGCGTTGCTGCTGCTCGCCGGCGGCGGGCTCGCCGTAGTGGTTTATCGCGAACTGATTGCGCCATTGCGGCTCAAGTTGGTGGAAAGCCAGGCGCTGCTCGAACGCCAGGAAAAGCTCGCCTCCCTTGGGCTGTTGGCCGCCGGCGTCGCCCACGAAATCCGCAACCCCCTCACCGCAATCAAAGCCTGGCTTTTCCTTCAGCAAAAGCACCTCCAACCCGGCAGCCCGGAGCACGCCGATACCGAGGTCATTGCCAACGAAGTCAACCGTCTCGAACGCATCGTCAAAGAAGTGCTTCTCCTGGCCCGCCCGTCCGAGCCTCACCTGGCGACCGTCCCGGCCGACGAACCGTTGCGCCAGGTCCAGGCGCTGCTCATGCCCCAACTCGGAAAGGCCAACATTCAGCTCACCGTCCAGGACTCAGTCTCCTTCCCCGTCAAGATCGACTCGCAACAGATCCAGCAAGTCCTAATCAACCTCATCCAGAATGCCGCGGACAGCAGCGGCCACGATGGCGAGGTCAGCTTGCGCGCCCGGCTCGATAACAAGCGCCTCACCGACCGCGTCGCTGAGGTGATCATCCTGGAGGTCGCCGACACCGGCAAAGGAATCCCGCCGGAAGTAGAAAAGCGCCTGTTCGACCCATTCTTTACCACCAAGGACGCGGGCACCGGGCTGGGCCTTTCCATTGCCGCGCGCATTGTGGAAAAGCACGGCGGCGCGCTACAGTACCAAACCCGGCCTAACCACGGCACCACCTTCGGCATCGTCCTGCCACGGGCGTAGCCGGATGGAAAGTTACATGGATTAAATCAGTTGCATGAGTTACATAAGGAAGCAATCGCGGCCAGCGCCCCGATCCGATGTGACCGATGTAACCCATGTAACTGATTTAACGTATTTAACTATTCCCGTCTTTCGTGTATTTCCTTCTGCGCAATGAGCAGCGCCGCCAAAATCCTGCTGATCGAGGATGATCCGGGGATCGTCGTGAGCTTGCGCCGAGTGCTGGCGGAAGAAGGGTACGAAGTCCTCGTCGAGACCCGCGGCGACACCGGCCTGGCCCGCGCACGCGACCGGTCACTTGATGCGGTCATCACCGACATGAGGCTGCCCGGGCTGGGCGGGCTCGATCTGATCCGAGAACTGCACGACGCCAAACCGCGCCTGCCTATCATCCTGATCACCGGTCACGGCACGACTGAAACCGCCATCGAGGCCACGAAGCTGGGCGCCTACGACTACATGCTTAAGCCGCTCGAACTGCCGGAGTTCATCGGGCTGGTCGGGAAAGCCGTCACCAGCAGTCGCCTGATGACCGAGCCGGTGGAGGTGGGCGAGCACGGCGCCGCGCGCAACGCGCTGGTCGGCAACAGCCGCGTGATGCAATCCATCTACAAGGAGATTGGCCGCGTCGCCTCCAAACCGGTCAACGTGCTCATCCGCGGCGAGACCGGCACCGGCAAGGAACTGATCGCCCGTGCCCTGTACCAGCACAGCGACCGCGCCAAAGCCCCGTTCATCGCGATCAACTGCGCCGCTATTCCCGAGACCTTGCTCGAAAGTGAACTCTTTGGGCACGAACGTGGCGCCTACACGGGTGCCGAAAACCGCCGCATCGGCCGCTTCGAACAGGCCGACCACGGGACCATCTTCCTGGATGAAATTGGCGACATGACGCCCGGCACACAGATCAAGCTGATGCGCGTGTTGCAGGAACGCTGCTTCCAGCGGCTCGGCGGCAAGGAAACCATCCCCACGGACGTCCGTGTGCTGGCCGCCACCAATCGCGACCTCGAAGCGGCCATCCAGCACAAGCAGTTCCGCGAAGACCTTTACTACCGGCTGAGCGTGGTCGTTATTCAGCTCCCACCGTTGCGCCAGCGCAAAGAGGACGTGCCCGAACTGGTGAAATACTTCCTGCGCAAATACGCCGCTGAACTCGGCGTGGCCGACCCCTCGATCCACGCCGAAGCGGTGGCTTTCCTCCAGACCGAAAACTGGCCGGGCAATGTGCGCGAGCTGGAAAACGTCGTGCGCAAGGTCCTCCTCCTCGCCCAGGGTTACACCATCAACATGGACCACGTCCGCGCCGCTCTGGCCCGCGTCGCCACGCCGTCCAACGCCGCCCATCAATCCCTGCGCGAGCAGGTGGACGAATTGCTGGCCGCCGCCCAGCGCGGCGAACTCAATGACGCCCATGCCCGGCTGCTAACGGCGGCAGAACGGGAAATCTTCAGCCGCGCCATCGAACTTGCCCACGGCAACCAAGCCAAAGCCGCCCGCTGGCTGGGCGTCTCCCGCCTCACCATGCGCGAGAAACTTCACCAGTTCGGCATCCACCCCGCGCAAGACCACCCCGAGACATAAAGCCCAAACGCGCCCCACCGGCAGCGCGATTACGGCAGACTGGATTACACGACAGACGCCGCGATTAGCGCCAGCACCTTATCCACGGCCTCTTCGGCTTTCACCGGCATGAGCGCGCCGCCGCGGGGCTTGACCTCCACCTCGCCTTTAGCCAGCGACCGCTCGCCAATCCCAATCCGGATCGGGAAGCCCACCAGTTCCGAGTCCTTGAACTTCACCCCGGGGCGGTCGGCGCGGTCGTCGAGGATAACGTCAATGCCGCGCGCGGTCAGGTCGGCATATATCTGTTCGGCGCGTTGCATGACCGCGCTCTCGGGCGCCACGCTCAAGGGCGTGATACAAACGGTGTAAGGGGCGACGCTGATTGGCCAGATGATGCCGTTGTCGTCGTGGCTCTGCTCAATGACCGCCTGCAAGGTGCGCGTGACGCCGATCCCATAACAGCCCATGATCGCTGGCTGTTGTTTGCCCGTCTCATCGAGGAACAGCGCGTTGAGGGCTTTGCTATATTTGGTGCCGAGCTTGAACACGTGCCCGACCTCGATGGCGCGCTGCACCTTGAGCGGCTGGCCGCACTTGGGGCAAGGCTCGCCCACTTGCACGAGGCGCAAATCCGCCCAATGCGCGACTTGAATATCCCACCCGATAGCGACATTGCGAAAGTGGAAGCCGTCCGTATTGGCGCCAGTGGTCATGTCCGCCGCGTCGCGCAGACGTTCGTCGGCATAAACCGGCAGCTTCGTAACGCCCACCGCGCCCAGGCTGCCCGGATGCGCACCCAGAGCAGCAAAGATTTCTTCCGGCTCGGCAGGCCGCAGCGTCGCGGTGCCAAGCGTACTGACCAGCTTAGCCTCATTCAACTGGTCGTCCCCGCGCACCAGGATCAGCACGATCTTGCTCTCCGCCATATAGACCAGCGTCTTGATCTGGCAATCAGCGGCGACATTGTAAGGCGCCTTGCTCAGCGCCTCGATGGTCACCACGCCGGGCGTGGCGAACTTCTCGATCGGGAGGCCCGGGACTGTGGACTTTGGACCTTGGACTTTGGACTGCGCCTTTTCCACATTGGCCGCATACCCGCACCCATCGCAGAACACGACCTCGTTCTCGCCCGTCTCGGCCGGCACCATGAACTCGTGCGAGAACTTGCCCCCCATCACGCCGGTGTCGGCCTCGACGGCTATCGTCTTCAGGCCGCAACGCTGGAAGATGCGCGCGTAGGCGTCATACATCTTGCGGTAGCTGGCCTGCGCAGCTTCGTCGGTGGCATCGAAGCTGTAGGCGTCCTTCATGATGAATTCCTTCGCCCGCATCAGGCCGAAGCGGGGGCGGATTTCATCCCGGAACTTGGTCTGTATCTGGTAAAAGTTCTTCGGCATCTGCCGGTAGGAGTTGATCTCGCCGGCGACGAGCGTGGTAATGACTTCCTCGTGTGTCGGGCCGAGCAGCCATTCCTTCTTGGCCCGGTCGCGCACTTTGAACAGCACGTCCCTGGCGGACTCGTAACGGCCGCTCTGCTGCCAGATATCAGGCGGCTGGAGCGCGGGCATGAGCAATTCCAGGGCCCCGGCGCGGTTCATCTCCTCGCGGACGATTTGCTCGACCTTGCGCAGGGCGCGCAGTCCGAGGGGCAGGAAGGTGTAGAGCCCGCCGGCGAGCTTCCGGATCAGCCCGGCGCGCAGCAATAGTTTGTGCGAGACAATCTCGGCCTCAGCCGGAGTCTCTTTCAACGTAGGAATCAGTGTCTGTGACCAACGCATATAAGGGGCGGAGTGTGCGGGGCGAGGGGCAAGTTGGCGAGCTAGAAGTTGAAGGGACGAAGGTTGTTCTAAACTCCGAATACCGAGAACCGAAACCCGAAAGAAGGCCGAAACCCGAAATCCGAAAATGGCCAGCTCCGTCGCGCTACTGCCCGTCGGGTGGGGCTGGGGTTAGGCTTCGGAATTCGGTCTTCGGCCTTCTTTCGGCCTTCGGTCTTCGGGGCTCGGATTTGGTTTTCCTCTTCCGTCGCCCCTCTTACTTCACAGTATTTACCAGCGGCGTGAATCCCTGAATCCGTACTTCCAGCCGGTCGCCGGAGGTAATCGGCCCGACGCCGCTCGGCGTGCCGGTGAGAATGATGTCGCCGGGCAGCAGGGTCAGGTTGGTCGAGATGAAGCTGACGAGGTGGAAGCAATCGAAGATGAGCTGGCTGGTGTGCGAGTTCTGACGTAACTGGCTGTTCTGGAAAAGCTGGATAGACAAATTGTTCGGGTCGGCTTTTGTCTCCACATACGGCCCCAGCGGCGTGAAGGTATCGAAGGACTTGGCGCGCGCGTATTGGGTCTCGTTGTTTTGGATAGTGCGGTCGCTGATGTCCAGGGAGGCGGTGTAGCCGAAGATGTAGCGTGAAGCGGCGGTGGGCGTCACATTGCGGATGCGCCGGCCAATGACGATGCACAGCTCGGCCTCGTAGTCGGTCCGGTGATTCGGGAAGGGGATCTCAATCTTGCCGCCATCCGGAATCAACGAGGTGGGTGCCTTGAGCCAGATGAGCGGCTCCTTGGGGAGCGGCTTGTTCTGCTCGCGCGCATGGTCGGGATAGTTCAGGCCGACGGCAATCACCTTGGAGGGCGCAACTGGCGTGAGGGTCTTAACGCCTTTGAGCGGAGTCGCCTTCTTGTCGAAGGTGGGAGAGCCGAATACATCGCCGTGGAGACGGTAGATCTCCCCTTCGATAACTTTGGCGTGAAAGATGTCGTCGCCCTTCTGGAATCGTCCAATGGTTGCCATATCTCAGGGAGAGTCTAAACAACAGGGCATTTGTCTCGCAAGATCAAATGGCAGCGGAGGAATTATGCGAACTAGAATCCGGCAGCCTGGATTGCTCTGGCCAGCGGACCGAGCAGAAGATTGGGCGCGCAGCCCAGCACTACCACCGCCAGAGCCATTACGGCGACAGCAACCTGGCGTAAGATCGGCGATGGCGCCGCAATGGGCCCTTGCCCCGGCTCGGTGACGTAAATCTGTTTGAGCACCTGAAGGTAATAGTAAAGCGACACCGCGCTCAGGGCCAGGGCCGCCACCACCAGCCACAGCAACCCCAATTCGGACGGAGCGGCGTTCAAGGCAGAAGCGAAGAGATAGAACTTGCCGAAGAAGCCAGCCAGCGGGGGGATGCCAGCCAGCGATAGCATGAAAACTAGCATGCAGACCGAGACCACCGGATCGCGCCGGCTNNCCCGTGCGGCAGAACCCCCAGCAGCATATACCCGGCATGGGCGATCGCAGAATAGGCCAACAGGCGCCGCACGCTGCTCTGCACAATCGCCGTCAGGTTGCCCAGGAACATGGAAGCGCCCGCCAGAATCGCCAGCAGCGGCACCCAACCGGGCTGATAGGCGTGCCAGGCGCCGCTGCCCTCCGCGCCCTTGAATCCGTGCAGCATCACTCGAGCGAGGACGAAGAAACCGGCGACCTTGGAACCGGAAGCGATAAACGCCGCAGTCGGAGTCGGCGCCCCTTGATAGGCGTCGGGCGCCCAGAGATGAAACGGCACCGCCGCCACCTTGAAGCCGAGGCCGACGACGGTCATCACGAGCGCTCCGACCAGCAGCGGATCGAGCTTCGGGCCGGTGATGGCAGCGGCGATCTGGCCAAGGTTGGTCGAGCCCGATAAGCCGTAAAGGAGGCTCAACCCGAACAGCGTGAAGGCCGCGGACATGCCCCCGAACAGGAAGTACTTCAGCGCCGCCTCCGCCGACTTCGGGTTGCGCTTGTCGAACGCCGTCAGGATGTAGAGCGAGAGGCTGGTGAGCTCCAGCGAGATGAAGATCATGAGGATGTCTTCCGAGCTGACCAGGAACATCATCCCAACCGCGGCCAGAAGGATTAGCCCGAAATACTCGCCCACGTGCGAGGTAAAATCTGATTCCACCGAAATGAGCACCGTGAAGATCGTCAGCAGGAGGAGGGCGACCTTGATGAATTGGGTCAGCGGGTCCACCACCAGCATGCCTTCCATGAAATCCGCCTGCTGCGGCAATGCGAGCATCCAGGCGATTGCGACAGCGCAGCCGACGCAGGAGATCATGGCGCTGACGAGCAGCCGGAAGCGCAGTTCCAAGCCGCGCAATGCCAGGAAATCAGCGGCCAGGAGGACCAGCACGGTGAGCACCACGATGGTTTCCGGCGCCGCGAGCCTGAGCAGCTCAAGATAATTGACCGCACTCATGGCATGCCCCCCTTCGGCAGCCAATCAAAGAGCGATGAACCAAAGCTCTGCGAAATCAGATCCAACAACACCCTTGGGTAGAGCCCAATGATGAGCGAGGTGCCGATCAATACCGCCGCGCCGATTCGTTCTGGAACCGAAATCGGCGCCAGCGCGGGAGGCGCTGTCTCTTCCGCCCCGGCGGCCGGAGCCGGCGGTGCTCCATCCTTGAAAAAAGCCTGCTGCAGCGCGCGCAGGGAATAGGCCACGCCCACCAGGATGCCGAGCCCCGCCAGGACGGCCAACGTCGGCGAGGCATGCCATGCGCCGATCAACACCTGCAGCTCTGCCACGAAGCCGCTGAACCCGGGCAGTCCCATCGAGGCGACGCTCGCCAGGGTGAATGTGACGGCGGCGAAGGGAATCATTTTGCTGAGATTCATGCCCTGCAACTCAACCAGATCGCGGGTGTGGGTGCGGTCATAAACCATGCGCCCGACCACCGCGAATAGCAGACCGGCGATGATGCCGTGCGAGAACATCTGCAGCACTGCGCCGCTGAGGCCGATGGTATTGAGCGTCAGGAGCCCGAGCAGCACGAAACCCATGTGGCTGACGCTTGAATAGCCGATGACGAATTTGAAGTCTCTCTGCACCAGGGCCACCATCGCTCCATAGACGATGCCAATGACCGCGAGCCAACTCAGCAGGTCGCGCCATGAACCCAGTCCGAGCACCGTGCACCCCCAAGGGTCAAGCCCGTGCGGGAAGAGAGTCATGGCCACGCGCAGGCAGCCATACGCCCCCAGCTTCATCACCACCCCCGCCAGCAACATCGAGGCTGCCGTGGGGGCCGCCACGTGACCCGTCGGCGCCCAAGTGTGAAAGGGCCAAAGGCCGGCCAAAATGCCGAACCCGACGAATACTAACGGGAAGGCCCACATTTGGAAGCTGTGCGAGAACGGGAACCTGGCCAGCTCAACGAGGTTCATCGTCTTGCCGCCCGCCACCACGAAGGCCGCAATAATGCCAACCAGGACCATGGCGCTGCCAACGAACGAATAAAGCGCCAGCTTCATTGCGGCATATTCCTTCCGCATCGATCCCCAAATGGCGATCAGGAAGTATTTCGGGATAATGGCCAGCTCGTAAAACACGAGGAGTAGGAACACGTCGAAGCTCAGGAAGACGCCATAGACACCCCCGATCAGCGCGAGGTAAAGGGCGAAGAATTCTTTCGCGCGGTGCTCGACATTCCACGAGAAGAGAATGCCGACGCTGGCGGCGATGCCGGTCAATAGAACCAGTGTCAGGCTGATACCATCCGCCGCGAGGTGATACTCAATGCCGAGGGCTGGAACCCATGGGACTTTGACAATGGTGTGGAGTTTCCCCGGCACGGCCTCCAGGGTGCCAGCCAGCGCGATGAGCAAACCGAGGACCGCCGTGAGCAATGCCAGCGCGCGCGCGGCGCGGGCGTTGCCTTTCGGCAGCAGCATCAGCCCCGCCGCGCCCAGGAATGAGATGTAGATGGTCCAGGCGAGCATGGTCAGAATGTCCGTTCCCGCACCATCTGGACCACGGTGCTGTTAATCACGCCGAGCACCAGTTGCGGGTAGATGCCCAGCACGAACATCAGCGCTATGGCAGGGAGCAGGACGATCCGCTCCCTAAGCGTCAAATCAGGCATCATTGCCCATGACGGATTCAGCGGTCCGTGAAAGACGCGCTGCAAGATGGTCAGGATAAAGACCGCTGTCAGCAGCAGGCCGAGGGTGGACAACGCCGTGGCCCAGGTGACCAGCGGGAATGCGCCTCTGAAGATCAGGAACTCGCCGATGAACCCATTCAGCCCCGGAAGGCCGAGTGACGAGAACAAGGCGATTCCCATCAACCCACAGAAGACCGGCGCCACTTTGCGCAACCCGCCGAAATCGTCCAGCCCGCGCAAGCCCTCACTCCGCTCCTCGAGCATACCGACAAACCAGAAGAGGGTCGAGGCGGTCAGGCCATGATTGAACATCTGCAGGAACACACCGTTGAGCGCAGCGGACTTGGCCGTCGCCGATGCGGCGTCGAGGCCGGTGAATTTGGCGATGGCAAAGATGCCCAGCAGGCAGTAGCCGAGGTGGTTAATCGAGGAATAGGCCAGCACGCGCTTGAGGTCTCGCTGGGCGAAGGCAGCGCTGGCGGAGCAGACAATGGTGATCACTGTCAACCAAAGCAGCGGCGTCAAAACCCAGTGAATTTGCTCAGGAAAGATCGGCAGCAAGATGCGCAGGAAGCCATAAACGCCCATCTTGGACATCGCCCCGGTCAGGAGCATCGTGGTGCCGGTCGGCGCTTCGGCATAGGCCTGAGGCAGCCAGGTATGAAACGGCAGCAGCGGCACCTTCACCGCAAAGCCGAGGAGCGCCCCGCCGAAGATGATCAGCGTCAAGGGCTTGGAGTTTATTGATTTCCAGCCCAGCTCGGCTGACAGCGCCGTAGTCAGAGTGCCGTTCCGGCCCATGTCGGCCAACTCGGTGAAATCGAATTTGCCGGTGGACAGAAAGATGGCCAGGAAGGCGAGCAGCAAGGCCACGCTGCCAACCATCGTATAGACGAAGAACTGCGTGGCGGCGGAAGCGCGCAGCGGTCCCCCCCAGAGGCGGATCAGGAAGAACGCCGGGATCAGGCTCAGTTCCCAGAAGATGAACCAGTGGAAGAAGTTCAGGGCAGTGAATGTGCCGAAGAGCCCCGCCTGCAGGAACAGCACGAGCGCGAAGTAGAGAGGCACGCGTTCCTCAATGTTCCACGATGCCAGCATGGCCATCGGCACCACGATGGCCGAGAGCAGTAGCATCAGCAACCCGAGTCCATCCATGCCAAGCCGGTACTCTACGCCTAGCGTGGGAATCCAGGCGTGCCGCTCTTGGAATTGAAGGCCGCCCGAAGCGGAGTCGAACTGGAGCCATAGGATCAGAGTCAGCGCGAGCGCTCCCAGGCTGAATGCGAACGCGAGCCAACGGGCGAGCTTCGCTTGCTCCTGAGTCAAACCAACGACCACCAGGGCGCCGAATAGCGGAAGGAGTGTCAGGACGGTAAGCAGCGGGAGCCCGTTCATGGAGCGCGGCCCCCCCAGATGAGAAACAGCACCAGCACGACCAGCGCCACGCCAATGATGCGCAGATACCTTTGAACACGCCCGCACTGCAAACGTGACATAGACGTGCCGCCGTTGGTCAAACGACGGCAGCCTTCATCAAAGCCCAAATTGACGACGTACTCGTCGAAGACACGGTCAAGCCATCCAAGGCCAACCACCAGGAGCGAGACCAATTGCACCACCCCGTTCCAGACCCAATAGTCCAGCCAATCGCAAGCCCATGCCCCCCATGCGTTGAAGCGGATCACCGACCCCTCGTAAATCTCGTCCACGAAATACTTCCTCCTGAGCAGCGCGAGCACCTCGGGCTGGTACCGTTCGAGGGCATCCGGTTGATCCGCGCCCCCGAGCGGCTGCCGGCCATAGAACCACCAGCCCAAACCCAGGCCCGCAAAGGCGACCAGACTGGAAAGCGCCATCAGCTTCAGGACCTCAGGCTGCAGGAGCTTGGCAAGTTGGCCAGTGGCGGGCTCTCCTGTTAGAAAGCACTGAAACCAGGGCCAGGCCGGTGTGCCCAAGAAGCCAAGCAGCACCGCGAACGCCGCCAGCACCAGTAATGGGACGACCATGACCGGCGGGCTTTCGGGAGCAAAGTAGGGCAGGCGTCCCGCCTGCCCCCCGCGCGAAGGCAATGGACCCTGCGACGGGACATGTTCTGGAGTGTGGCTTCCATGCGCTTCGGGGGCAGGCGAGACGCCTGCCCTACTTTGGCCAAGGAACACGTAGCAGACCTGGCGGGTCATGTAGAAGGCAGTCAGGAGCGCGGCAAAGAGGCCCAGATAGAAAGGCGCAGGTGTGCTCCAGCCGTGCGCGGCATGCAGGATTTCATCTTTGCTCCAAAAGCCTGAGAAGATGAGCGGGAAGCCGCTCAAAGCCAGCATGCCCACTGCATAGGTCGCGAAGGTCAACGGCATGAGTTTGCGCAGCCCACCCATTCGGCGGATGTCCTGCTCGTTCTGACACCCGTGAATGACAGAGCCGGCACCAAGGAACAGCAGCGCCTTAAAGAAGGCGTGCGTGATCAGATGAAACATCCCGACCGCCACACCGCCCGTGCCCA
>PLZQ01000477.1:28692-58400 GCA_003152225.1 Limisphaerales bacterium
CGCTGACCGGCGTCGGGCCTTCCATGGCATCGGGCAGCCATACATGCAACGGCACCTGCCCTGATTTCCCGATAGCGCCACAGAAAATCAGCAACCCAATGCCGGTCGAAACCGCCATGCCCAGGATTGTGGTCTGCGCGACCAGCTTGGCCAGCGCAGTTTGTTCGAGGCAGCCGTGGCCGTAGTCATAAAAGAGCAACGTGCCCGTTTGCGAATAGAGCCAAACCATGCCAAGCAGCAAGGCGAGGTCCCCGAGACGCGTGGTTATGAAGGCCTTCTTTGCCGCAGCGGCCGCGCTCGGTTTGTGATACCAGAAGCCGATCAGCAGGTAGGATGTCAGACCGACAATCTCCCAACAGATGAACAGCAACAGCAGGCTGTTGGCAATGACCAGCCCAAGCATCGCGGCCGCGAACAACGAGAGGAAGCAAAAGAAGCGCGCGAAGTTCTCGTCGTGCGCCATATAGCCGAGGCTGTAGATAAAGATAAGCAGCCCAACTAACGAGACCATCACCAGCATGACGGCCGACAAAGGGTCAAGCACCCAGCCGAGCCGGAGCGTGGTATCAGCCATCTGCGGATCGCCGAACTGGAACCAGAAGAAGTTGACCACCTGCCTGGCGACCGAGCCGTGCCCCGGATGCTGCAGCGCGCTGGCGAAAGCCATGCACGAGAGCGCCAGCGCGAGGATCATCGAGCTAATCGCAAGAAACGCCGCGAGCCGCCGTTGGTGTTGTTTGAGCAACGCCCCCAGCCCCGCAGCCACCAGCGGCAGCGCGGGAATCAGCCAGAGATGTTGAACAATCCAATCCATCTCAGCCCTTCAGCGAATCGATCCGGTTCAGATTGGTCGTCTGGCGGTGACGGTAGATCGAGATGATCAGTGCCAGCCCGACGGCAGCCTCGGCGGCGGCGACCGCAATCGAGAAGATCACGAACATCACCCCGGTAAGCGCCTGCGGGTGCGCACCGTAACGCCAGAACGCTATGAAGTTGAGGTTTGCCGCATTGAGCATCAGCTCGATGCCAATGAGGACGATGATGGCATTGCGGCGAGTCACTGCGCCGGCCAGGCCAATGGCAAACAGCAGCGCGGAGAGGAGCAGATAGCNNAGCAGGCCGACGACTTCGAGCGGCAGGATAAATTTGCCCATAAGCTGGTCCCCGATCTGACGCACGCTGATTTCCGGTGTTGGTCGAATCTCGTGAGGCAGCGCCCGGCTGGACAAAATCAAACCGCTCAACAGGGCAAATATGATCACCGCTAAGCCGACGCCCGCAATAACGTTGACCGATAAGCCCGCTGGCCGGGGCGGCTCACCGCTGCGCGTCAACAAGATGGCAAACACAATGAGTATCGCCACCGCGCCGACATAGACGAGAATTTGCGCGAAGCCAACGAATTGGGCGTCGAGTTGCAGGTAGAACGCCGCCAGGCCAGCGAACGTCACCGTGAGCGCCAGCGCGCAATGCACCAGATTGCGCATGCTCATGGCAGCGACGGCGCTGGCCAAGGTCAGCGCGGCGATGATAGCGAAGGGCAAGGTCATACAGTTAAATGGGTTACCTGGGTTACATGGTTACATGGGGAAGGAGCGAAGCGCCGAATCGCGCCCTGATGTAACCATGCAACCCATGTAACCATGTAACTTCAATCCGCATATCGATACACTCGTTTGCCCAGTTGTTTCCGTCCGGCCAGCAGTCGGACGAGGCTTACGTAGAGAGCGGCCAGGAAAAGGGCACAGGCGATCCAGCGTGCCGCACCCGCCGGCATGAAGCGCCAAACCCCGGCCGCCAGCATGTTCGCGAGCGACATCGGCAGCATGAATTTCCAGGCGAAGCTCATGAGCTGGTCCAGTCGCAAGCGCGGCAGCGTCCCGCGCACCCAAATAAACATGGCAATCAGCGCGAGCAGCTTGCTGAAGAACCAGACATACGATGGGATCCATTCCAGGCAGGCGAGCGGCGCGTGCCAGCCGCCGAGAAACAGCGTGATGCCCAGGCCGCTAATACCGAACATGCCCAGGTATTCACCGAGGAAGAAGAGCGCGAACTTGAACCCCGAGTACTCCGTGTAGTATCCGGCAATGATCTCCGATTCACCTTCGGGGAGATCGAAGGGTGACCGGTTCGATTCGGCTGTGCCCGCAATCATGAAGAGAATGAACCCTGCCAGTCCCCACGGCGTCAGCACATACCACTGCGGCAAGCCCGCCCAGAAACCCGCCTGTGCCTCGACGATCCCGGAGGGAGAAAGCGATCCAGCCGCCATGATGACCGTCACCGCCGACAAGATGAGCGGCACCTCGTAACTGATCATCTGCGCAATGGCGCGCATGGCGCCCAGCAGCGAATACTTGTTCCGGCTTGACCAGCCCGCCATGAACACCGACAGCTCCGTAGCCGCGCCGACGGCGAAGAAGAACAAAACCCCGGCATCCATATCCAGGGCCGTCATGTTCCGTCCCATCGGCACCACCGCGAGCGCCAGAAAGACCGGCACCACCAGCACCAACGGCGCGAGGAAATGCACGATCTTGTCAGCCGTGTGCGGGACGACATCTTCTTTGGTCAAGGCCTTGAGGCCGTCGGCAAGCGGTTGGAGGAGGCCGTAAGGGCCAACCCGGTTGGGGCCATAGCGGTTTTGAATGCGCCCCAGCCCCTTACGTTCCAGGATGGTCGTGATCGCGAAGAGAAGCGGGAAGGTGGTGACTATTGCGGTGACAGAAAGAACGGCTGAAAAAAGGGGCTGCCACCGGTCCGGGGCAAAGCCCACAAGCCAGTGCTTCAAGGTAACAAAGACCTGGTCCATCGTTTCAACCATCTTAAGCCCGGTAACAAAAGGGAGCAGCCCGGCCCCGTCCAGCCGACGCCGAGCTTAAGCATGGCGCGGGTTTGCCCACTCCGCAAGCGATTACCGTGATTGCGCGCGCCCAGTCCCCCTCCACTGCGCGGTGGTTTGTGTGGCCATCAACTAGTCGATTGGGGGGATGGCCGCAATGTCCCTGCCTCAGGTGGCCGCCTGCGCGAGCAATCCCGCCCATCGCGCTGCCAGTGCAACACGCCTGTGCCCCTAGAGCAGCGCCAGAGTGCCCCCATAGTTGCAAGCATGTTGCAAGCATGTTGCAAGCCTGTTGTAAGCCTATTTGAAGCCTCCTCCTCGGTCCTTTCGTCCTGTCCCCGCCCCACCTCACCCACCATCCCCCGCGCAGTTCCCGGCGGTGGGCTTGCCTTACTATTAGACCCCCGAACCCGTGCGGAAGTTACAGAAACTCCATGAGTGAGGTATTTCGCAGCAGCCCTCCGGCCAAGCTTCGTGCCGGAACATATCGAGTATTCGAGTGAACCCAACAGCGCGCTCAGGATTTCGCTCGCTCCGCGAGCGCCGGAGCAGGTGCCGGTACTGACCCCGCCGCGGGTTTAGCCGCCGCCGCCTTAGCCTTCGCCTCAGCCTTGGCCTTTTCAGCGCCCAGCCGAGCGTCCACTTCGGCAGCCTCGGCGGGATGNNCTCATACTCGACGTCCATCTTAATGGCGTCGAACGGGCACACCTCGACGCAGATCTGGCAGCTCATACAGACCGAAGTGTCAATGTCGAAGGTCTTTGGCTGGAACTGCAGCTTGCCCGTCGCGTCCGGCTTCCGAACGGTATCCTTGACAATATAGATGCACTGGGGCGGACATTCCTTCTCGCAGATCAGGCAGGCCACACAACGCAGGCCCATTTGCCAATCGTCACCATCATACACAAGGAAAGGGAAGTTGCGCGCCGCCGGTGCTTGCGGACGCCGCTCCTCGGGATACTGAACAGTCACGAGCCGGTCATCGTTGACATAGCTGCCCAGGAAATTTCGCGCCGTCTCCGCCATGCCCTTGAGGAGGCCTTCACCCAGCATGGGAGCGCTCATCGGTCCACCTCGCCCATCACGATGTCCACGCTGCCCAGGATGATGACCACGTCGGCGACGTGATGCCCGAGGCACATGTCCTCCAGAATGGTCAGATTCATGAAGCTCGGCGGCCGCACCCGGTAGCGGTACGGGTTGGGCAAACCGTCGCTGATAAGATAGAAGCCCAGCTCCCCTTTCGGCGCCTCGATGCGTCCGTAAACCTCGCCCGGTTTGGGGCGGAAGCCGCGCAACTTCGCCTTCGAATCCACAATCGGTCCTTCGGGGATGTCGCTCAATGCCTGCTGCAGGATCTTGAGGGACTCGCGCATCTCCAGGATACGGACCATGTAGCGGTCATAGACGTCGCCGTGCTCGCCCAGCGGCACGCGGAAGCTGAACCGGTCGTAGATGCCGTATTTATCCACCTTTCGCACGTCGTAGTTGACGCCGCTGGCGCGGAGCATCGGACCGGTGATGCTAGCGTTAACGGCGAGTTCCCCCGAAAGTCGACCTACACCTTGCGTGCGCGACATGAGGATTTCATTCCCGGTCAGCAGGGCTTCATACTCGTCAAGGAAGCGCGGGAATTCGCCTACCACCTGCTTCGCCTGTTCGAGCCAGCCCGGCGGCAGGTCACAACGGCAACCGCCGAAGCGCATGTAATTGCACATCATCCGCGCCCCGGTGAGGGATTCAAACAGGTCGAGTATCTTCTCGCGCTCGCGGAAGGCATACATCAGTGGTGTGCCCGAAGCGCCCATGTCCTGGAGGAGGAAACCGACGAGGGAGACGTGGTTCTGAAGACGGGTCAACTCGGCGGTGATCACCCGAATGTATTCCGCGCGCTCAGGCGCTTGCAGGCCGGCCAGCTTCTCGACTGCAAGCGCGTAGGCCCAATTGTTGGTCAGCGAGCAAAAATAATCCAGCCGGTCAGTGTATGGCATCGACCCCAGGTAGGTCGTGTTCTCGCCTATTTTCTCGTGGTTGCGATGCAGGTAACCGAACACAGGCTTGAGCTTCACCACCCGCTCGCCATCCAGCACGATGTCCATCCGAAACACGCCATGAGTCGAGGGGTGCTGCGGGCCCATCGAGATTTCGAGCAACTCGCCTTCCAGAGAGCCGTCAGGCGACGGCTTGGGACGAAGCTCGTAATTCCTCGGTGGCTGTCCGGCTTTGAGATCGTCGGTTATCGCGTCCATAGCCTTAGGCAGCCGAAATTGAACGCCGGATTTCCTCCATAAGTGGCAGCGTCCCATGGCGCCGGCACCATTCCTCAACGTAGGGCCAATCGAGTTTGTTTTGTTGCACTGCCATGACGTCTCGCGCGTCATCCTTGTCCTTGCCCCGCGCCCAACGGAGTTTGGTGATAACAACGTCCTCCGGTGAGGGCAGCCAAACCCGTCGTTCAAACATTTGCACCTCTCGCCGCCGCGAAAATCGGGCTTGATCGTGTGGATCTTGCGACAGGAGGAACAGCTCCACTTTGAAGGTCTTCTTCTTATGGCGGAGCACCTGGCGAAACGTGCTGGTGTTTGTCTCGAACGAGAGTTGCGGTTCGAGAACGAAGTCTTCGCCCAATTGCTGCGCAAAGTCTGGCCCGACGGCGCGCTGGGACTGCATCACGAAATCCGCATCCTTGGTCGAACGTGGAATGCCATAATAATTGCTGGCGAAAGAACCAGATAGCAGGAAGGGAATGCCACAGGCTTCCAGGACGTTCGCCACGCGCAAGGTGATGCTCTCCCCTGCGGTCATGCCCGCTTCTCCATTCGCTCGCGCAATTCCAGTCTCTCCTCAAGGATCTTTAAGCTTTCCTCCTCGCTGACGCCGGGGAATTGGTCGCGGATGCCAGCAAGCGTAATGGCGCATGCATAGTCAAAAAGCTCCTCGCCTGCGAGCAACTTCTCCTCAGGCGGCATCGCGCGGGCTTCAATCACACGCTCGCGGTAGAGATCCTCTGCGAGCCTCTGGATTTGAGCGTCAGCCGTGACTGGCCGGCTCTCCGGCGCTGTGATCTCTATGTTGCTCATAGCTGCAAGCTACTCGGAAAACGCCCTGCCAACCATGTCCTGGGCCGGTCGGTTTGATTCGCAACATTCACAAAAAAGGTTGTGTTCATCCAGGGTAATGCGGCCGCGCCTTTTCCAGCACGTCATCGTGCGGTGTCGGCTCGTACTCGTAATCATCCGGTTCCACGTAGTCCTTGCGCATCGGGAAATCCCGGTAGCCGTCCCACATCAGGATGCGCCGCAAATCGGGATGCCCCTCGAAGGTGATGCCGTAGAGGTCGTAAGCCTCGCGCTCCTGAAACTCGGCGCCGCGCCAAACGGGCGTGAGCGAAGGCACGCGCGCGTCGTCCGATCGGTTCGCTGTGCGCAGCCGCAGGATGAGGGGGCCGTGCTTCAGTTCCATCGAATAAAGATGATACACCACTTCAAGATAGCCTGCTCTCTTGTGCTCGATCGTCTCCTCAATTTCCCGCTCTACCCCTTCAATGACCTGCTTCACCTTGCGCTTCTCCTGAACCACCGCGTCCAGCCAGTCGATGCCCGTGACGTTAGAGGCGTAGTCCAGCCGTAAGGCCGGGTCATCCCGCAGAAACCGCGCGACCGCCAAGGCATGGGCGTTGTCAACCAGCAGCGAGCGCTGGTTGGCCGGGCTCTCATTGGGAACGATCTCCAAAGACGCCCCTGACACCGCCGCTTCCACCTGACTTCTGGTTTGTTCAAGTGTTTCCACAAATTAGTCGTTACATGAGTTACCTCGTTACATGGTTACATGAGGCAACTGCCGCTCCACCTTTTGTAACTGATGTAACAATGTAACCATGTAACTCCTCTCGTTCTCATTCCCTCACGAGCGTGTGCGGCTGCCAGACCGCCGGGTTCTTCGACGGCTCCAAATCGTGCTCGCCATACTCCGGCACGGGGAACTCGCTCGGCGCTTCGGCAACCAGGTGCCGCGGCCGCTGCGGCCCCGTCAGCGCCTGCTCATCGATCTTGCGCTGCAACGTCATGAACGCATGCAGCAGCGCCTCGGGCCGAGGCGGGCAGCCGGGGATATGGACGTCCACGGGGATGTATCGGTCGATGCCTTTGAGCACGTTGTAACCCTGCTTGAACGGCCCGCCGGAGATCGCGCAGGCGCCCATCGCGATGACGTATTTTGGTTCAGGCATCTGGTTGTAAAGCCGGACGACCTGCGGGGCCATCTTCTTGGTCACCGTGCCGGCCACAATCATCAAGTCCGCCTGGCGCGGCGAGGGCCGGAACACCTCGGCGCCGAACCGGGCGAGGTCCCATCTGGACATGGACGCGGCGATCATCTCGATGGCACAGCACGCCAGGCCAAAGCCCAGCGGCCAAATGGAGTTCTTGCGGCCCCAGTTGTAGAGGTCTTCCAGGGTCGTGGTGAAAATGCCCTGCTTGCTTAGTTCGCTTCGTAGTCCTTCGTCCATCGGGAAAATGGGGTGTTGGAGTAATGGGGGGTTGGAGTGATGGACCAATTTGTTGCGTTACTCCACCACTCCATCACTCCATCACTCCGTTGCTTTGTTTTCATTTCCACGTCAGCACGCCTTTCTGCCAGGCCCAGGCCAGCCCTTCCACCAGCAGCAGGAGAAAGACCGCCATTGCGACGCACGCACCGGCGCTCAGGCCCTGAAAAGCCACCGCGAACGGCAGCAGGAAGAGGGTCTCCACATCAAAGATGAGGAAGATGATGGCATAAAGGTAATACTCCGCGTTGAACTGCACCCACGCGTCGCCCTTCGATTCCAGCCCGCATTCGTAGATCGCGTTCTTGCCCGGACCGGGCTTTCGAGGCGAAAACTTCTTCGCCCAAAGCCAAGCCAGGCCGAGCGGAGTCAGCGCAAAAAGAACCGCCCCCACCAGCAGGACAACGATGAACAGATATGGGCTGTATTCAGCGTGCATAGCTCGGATTCTGTACTCTTTCCATGAGCCACCGTACCTGTCAGCATTTGCCCCGTCAAGGAGTCGAATCCCGCCGAAGGGCGAAATCAGGGCTGCTCTAAGATCGGGCCGCAGCCCTAAAACCCGAAGACCGAAGACCGAAGACCGAAAGAAGACCGAAACCCGAAATCCGAGAATGGCTTGATCCGGTGGACTGCCACGTCGCTGCGGGCCTTGTGGATTCGGGACTTCGGATCTCGGACTTCTTTCGGCCTTCGGTCTTCGGATTTCGGCCTTGGACTGGACTTGGACCGAGTTTAGAGCACCTTTGGGGCGAAACACCCTCCGGCTGAATGCCGGAATGCGACACTGCAGACTGCCGCCTTTGAATCACTTCGGTGGGAGCTCGAGCGGGACGGTTACTTGGGTTCCTGACGGTGCAAGCCAACGGCGTGGGCGATTTCGTCGAACTCTTCGTGGCTCACGTCTTCGAGCTGCTTGCCTTTGGCGGCGAGCTTCTCGTTGATCTTGATGGCCTTCTCCGTCATTACCTCGTGGGTTTCCTGCGAGCCGCCGGCCAGGATGAAGTTGGGGCCGGTGGTCAGCCGTTTGTGGCCGTCAGAGTCGAGGCCAACTCCCAGCATCACAGCCCTGCGGGCCGGCTTCTTCTTCTTCGCATTCGCCATGCAGAGAGGCTAACGGCTGCGCCCTGGCAGGTCAATGCGTTTCAGCCGTTCGGAGCGGTCAATGGCTTGCCGTTGTCGTCCGGGCCCAGTTTGAGGAGGAAGGGGACGGCGCTCTTGGCCCACTCCGCCGGGGAGAGATAGCCCGAGGCCGAGCCGCCAAAGCAGCTCTGCAGCATCTCGGTGTTAATGATGCCCGGGTTCAGCGCCACGGTCGCCATGCCGTACGGCAGCTCCTGCGCAAACGCTTGCGTCAACCCTTCGACCGCCCACTTCGTGGCGCAATACGGCGCAACCTCCGCGTCGGTGGAGCGCCCCCAACCGGAACTGAAGTTCACGATGACCCCGCACTTGCGCTTGACCATCGCCGGAACAAAGTGGCGGATGACGTTGGCGATGCCTTTGATGTTCACATCGATGACCTGAGAGAACTCCCGCGATCCGATTTCCCAGAGCGGCGCGTTCTGGTTGATGACGCCCGCATTGTTAAGCACCAGATCGGGCGGCCCGAACGGGCGGAGCAGCCGCCCGGCCCAAGCCTTCACCTCGTCGTCGAAAGCCACGTCCACTGTCGCAAAATCATGCGGCGGGCCGACCTGCCGGCGGAGCCGCTCGATTCCATCCTTCGACCGCCCACACCCGAGGACGGTGTGCCCGAGCCGCACGAATTCGTCCACCATCGCCCGGCCCAGCCCCCGGGTGACGCCTGTGATAAGGATGATCTTCGCAGCCACAAGGAGATGGAATGGTTGCGGCTCAGTGAGTCAGCGCATAGACGGCGATGTTGAGCGCCAGCTTTTGGCCGTCCTCGGGGCTCACGCCCTTGCCGCTGTTGCACGTATTATTGGCGCTGAACGCGCAGCAGAGGCCGTCCTCGCACATCACCGCCACCAGGTTGCCTTCGTAGAACACGCCTTCGAGCTGGATGTCACGCGGCTCATGCAGACACCGGACGCGGTCGATCTTGTAAAAAGAGCGATAGATCAAGTGGTCGTAGGGGATTGGCTTGACCTTCTCGGCGGGGAAAATGCGGCTGAACTCACGCCGCCAGGCCTTGGGGAAACCCGGGCTGGTGCAGCAGCCCGAAGCAAAGAAGAAACCGCCGTGAGATAAATACTTCCGCAGGTTCACCAGTTCCGCTTCCGTGAGCACGAAGTCCTGGTGCCCGTTCATGAACAGGAACGGCGTCTCAAACAGTTCGGGATCGATCAGTCGGACTTTGCGCTCCTCCTGGACTTTGATCGTGGACGCGCGGGAAACCAATTGCATCAGTTCGTGCCCCACACCGCCGCAATCGTTCCCGTCGTTGGCGCTGTACTTCACGCGGCCCATGAAGAAGGTGGCCTGCTTGTCGTCCGTGGCCTGGCCGAAGGCGGCGAGAGCGGCGACCATGAGGAATAGGAAGAGAGGGAGCGTGGAATGTTCGGATCTCATATGAATTATCCCTCTAAGCCAACCCCCACCGCTTTCGCAGCAGCCACTCGCCACCCAGGCAGCCCAGCACCAGCGCCAGGAGCCAGCCATTGACGCCGACGGGCAGACGCACTTGCTTGCCGTGGCGAACCTGTTCGATCTTCGCCTTGATTCGGGTGACCAAATCGGCCGCATCGCGGCAGTCTTCGACCTTCATCGCGAGTCCGTCGCTGACCGACGCCCACTGCTGGAGCGTTTCCATGTTACGGGCGGTCTCCTGAAATTCGACATTAAGGTCCCGAATTTCGATGGGCCGCGTCGCAATCGGCACCTTCATCGCGTCAGTGACCGTAACCGTATAGATGTCCGCCTTGTCCGCGTGGAACCTGAAGTCCACCGGGCGCCCTGACTCCAGCTCCACGGTCCCTTCGTGCAGGAGCTTCTTCTGACTGTCCTCGACCTTCACGAAGAACTTGTGGCTGGTGTCGGTCACGTTCTTCGGGTTGGGCTGCTTCTCCAAAACCACTTGCACGTCCATTTGCGGATGCAGTTCCTGGTCGGCCAGGTGGATCGAGACATCCTGCCGGCCTACCTCGCTCAGAAAGCGGAAAAGCTGCCGCCAGAAGCGGTCGAACTGCTGCGGCTCGGCATCTTTCGCCAGCCGCCAGCGCCAGAAGTTCTGGATGCACACCACCGCCGACAAGCCGGCGCCATAACGCTGCGCAGCCATCAGGATGCGGCGACCTTGCGGTCCGTCGTCCGTTTGGTGCACCGCCCAGACCTGCGCGCCGGGTTTGGCGGCATCGACGCGCCCGTACTGCGTGAAGGTCGGCAACTGAGCCCACACTTCGCGCATGGGACGATTATCCACGATTTGAAAGACCGGATGCTGCAAGGCATCCTCCGTCAGCTCCAGCCGGAATGGCCGATCCAGCCCCTGCACACCCCGGTTGGGCGAAAACACCACCGGCAACAACTGCTCGAGCCGGCTGCTCTGCCAAGAGCTGTCGAACGTCGCCGGCCCGCCAATCATCAGCACGCCACCGCCCAACTCGCCGCAAAAGCGCGCCAGCACCTCCTGCTGCGCGGGCGTCAGGTCGGTTGGGCGCAAATTCGACAGCACCACGACCCGGAAGGGCGCTAGCTCCTCAAGCGACGTCGGAAACCCGTTCATCAGCTCGCCCGCGGACTCGACGTTTTGGCGGAACACGGACTGTTTCGACGTGCGCGTCAGGCCGGTCAGCTTGATGGTCTGATCTTTGCGCAGCGCGAGGCTGATGAACTTGTAATCCCAGGTCAGCGATCCTTGGATATAGAGCACGCGTAACTCCTTTTCGTCCGAGACGCGCACCGAGGTGTTTGCCAGCATGTTCACGCATTTCAAGCCCGCCACATTCGGCGGCAGCAACTGCACCGTGTAGTTGTGAACTCCCTGCTTCTCCTCGGTCACCGGGAAGCTCTCCAGCCAGGTGCGCGAGCCCTTGCCGGGAATCACGCTCCGTTTCTGCCGCATTTGCCCTTCGCGAAACAACAGCAGCTCGAACGCGGGCATATCCTCCGTGTTGACCATTTCCAATTGCGCCGAAATGTTAAATCCGGTTTTGGTTGAGACAATCGACGGCGCCTCCAACTCGCGCAGGGAAAGCGTCCGCACTCCCTGGTCGCTGCCGAACCCCACGCCGATGAACGGCACGTGCGCATCGACCAGCGCCGTCAGGGCATGCGTGTTGTCGGCGCTCTCGTTCACAATGCCGTCCGTCAGTGCGATGACGGCCAGCGGCGGCTGAGCGGTGCTGGCCAGCGCCTGGGCGACCGCCCCGCCGAGATTGGTGCGCTTCCCGTTTGGGGTAGCTGATCCGAGCTTCGCCCCGTCTGCCGGCTCGGCGCTCTGGTCAAAAAGCATTGCTTGCACTGGCAGGCTGCCGGCGCGCAAGGCGGGCAGCAGCCTTTCCCGCAGGAATTCAAGCGCCTGCTGATACCGGGTTACATCCCGTTCCGCCAGGGACATACTCTCGCTCCGATCCATTAGCAGCATTACCGACCGCGTTGCCGACGCCGGCGGTTCCCGGCTTATCCAAACGGGGCGCGCGGCCAGGAACACGAGAACCAACAGGGCAATCGCCCGCAATGCTCCCAGCCCGGTAATCCGTGAAGTCGCCAGCCCGCGCCGGTGCTGCCGCCAGATGCCGAACGCGAGTGCCAAACCCAGCGGCAACGCAAAAAGCCACCCTCGGGGAAATTCGAAGACAATCGCGGCGCTCATTTCTCGGAGAGCTTTTGAAAATACTTCTGGATGCGTCCGCGGTAGGCCGGCGGCAGCCGCGTCGGATCAATGTTGGTCACCTCGGGTTTGTCTTCGCGCTTCGACATCTGGTCGGCTGTCTCGACAGAGAAGTGCTGCAGTTCATTGATCAATTTCCTCAGATCATCCGCGTTCAGGGGCTGCTCGGCTTTGAGCATCCGGTCGAGCTCAGCCAGGAGCTGGGCCCCGGGTTCGCTCTTCCCGTACAACCCGCGCATCCCGTATTGCAGGTTGCCCAGCGCCTCCCGCCCTTGTTTGGCCTGGCTTTCGGGCGACATCTTCCGATTCCCCTCGAGCTGTTTGAGCAGACTTTCGAGCTCGGCCATGCCCTGGTTGAAGCTCTCCTGCTCTCCCGGCTTTAACGAATCCGACTTCTGCGCCATCTGCATCGACTTGGGCTCGCTTTCCTCGAAGGCCTTGCTGACCTTGCTCAATGCATCCCTGACCTCACGCGCCCGCTCCTGTTTGGTCGGGTCGTCCTGCGCCAGTTGCACTCGCGCAAGCTTCGCATCCAGCTCCGTCTTGTTCGGCCCGGACAAAGCCTCTCGCAGCGCCGGGCCGAATGCATCCCGCGTCGGCTCCTGCTCGGCAACCTTCTTGAGCTGGTTCAGGGTCTCGCGCGCTTCGCCGGCGGTCCGGTCCACCTCCGCGCCCGAAACCTGGCTGGCGGCGCTGGGATTCGCGCATTTGCCGAAAGTCTGGATTTGCTTGTCGAGCATCTGTTTGAGCTTGTAGGCGTCCGCAAGCTGCTGGCCGGCCGTCTCGCTCTTCATGGTCTCATTGAGCTTCTCCAACTGCTGCGTCGCCCGCTGCATGGCGGCCCGCGCGTCGGCGTTCTTCTTCTGCAATGAGTCGGCTGCCTTGGTCAGTGCGTCTTGGGACTGCTGCGCCTCGGTCTGCGAGCCGTTGAAGGGTCGTGGGTGGAGTTGCTCAAAATCACCCAGCGACTTCTCCAACTGCTTTTCCTGGTCCCCCAGCCGGGGATAGTCTGTCCGCGGTGCGGCGCGGGCCTGCTGCTCCAGGCTTCGCTGCTGCTCCACCGTCTTGTCCACGAACTGCTGCGCGGCCTTGGCCTCATTGCGAAACTCCGCCATCTCGCTCAGCTTCTTCTCATTCAACTTCTTCAACGAATCGGCCGTCGGCGAGGTGTCGTCCTTGTTCGAGTCCCCTGCCCCATCTGCGAACGCGTCCGGGTTGTCGCTGACCGCCTTTTGGAACATCTTGCGCGCGGCGATCAACTCGGCCAGTGCTCGGCGCTCGCGGTTCTGCGCCTCGTTCATGACATTGTCCCCCAGCAGCTTGCTGGCGCGGTCCAGTGATTTCTCCGCCTTGGCCAGGTTATCCAGCGCTTCGCCAATCGGCTTGTTCTCCATCTCGGCCGCCATCTTGGCGTAAAGATGCTGCGCCGAATCCCCCAGGTCCGCTTCGGCTTCCGACAACTTCTTCCGATCCTGCGCCTGCAGGTTCTCCTGTTCTGGTGGTTTCTGCAGGTGCTGGTGCGTCTGCCGAATTACGTACTGCTGCCGGCTGATCAGCATCGATAACTCGTTCAGGCACTGATAGGCCTTGCCACCCTCGCCGCCGGGCATCTTCAGAATGTCCTCGCGGAAGGGCCGCACCTCCAGGAAATAGACGTCCGAGGCGAACGAGTTATCCTTCTCCGTGTTCGCCTTGGCGTAGTAGGTCATCACGTCCCAGTCGGCGAGTCGCAGTTCGTCCATATAGACCGTGGGTTGATAGACCGCGTAGCGCGGCTCGGTCGGCGGCGGCAGCTCGTGCGGCGTCTCAGCGGCGCCGTTGATGGTAGAGAACCAGTCCACCTTCTTGAGCGCCTGATTTGCCGCCGCCTCNNGCCGCCTTGGCCTTCTCCGCCGCCAACAGGCGGTTCCAGGGCGAGTAAAGCTGGTAAACCAATACCGTCGCGGTCAGCGCAACGATGAACGCCAGCATGTACTCCAGCGCCCGGGTGGACGGGAAAGGCCTGGGCGCCGCTTTGGCCGCCAGCACTCCGTGGGCCTGACGGGCGATGCGCACGGCAAAGGAGGACCCGCGCGCATTCCGGGAGTGTCGTTCGAGAAAGAGCAGCGTGTTCAGCCGGTCAAGCAGCCGCGGGTTCACCCGCTCCAGCGCCGCCGCCAGCCAGGCCCGGTCGGGCGAGCGGGCCAACACACTGATGATCATAACCGACCAGGCAATGAACGCGACGATGCCCAGCAGCGCGAACAACGTGGTGGCCAGCGCCTTGCTAGTGACCCACCCGATAAGGATAGCCCCGCCGAAGAGCAGCACCAGCGCGCAAAAGATGCAGCCCAACAGGAAGCTGTGCTGGAGGAACTTGAGCCATTTCCAGCGAAACTCCGCTCGATTCAGGCTCGTCTCGACCACTGAGAATCGATTGCTCATACGCGCTCCCGTCCAACCTCGGCTAGCGCCATCTCCAGCATCAGCGCCGCTAAACCTCCCAGCACCATCCACCACCACCAATGCTGTTGCAAGATGCCGCTCAGGCTCACTTTCCCCCGCGCGGCCACCACCGCGGCTTTACCGGCGCCGGGCGGCAGATTGACCTGCCACACCTTGAGGGCCTCAGGCGCATCGACATACGTCAGTTGCGACTCCTTCGGCGAAGGATTCACGCTGAACATCTTTTCCACCTGCGCGCCGTCGTCGTACGTCAGCGTATAAACACCTGGCTTATCCGGCATGCGCACTTGGGCCCGCCCCTGCTCGACCGACGCGCGGCCCAGCACCTGCCGCTCATCCCGCAAAACAGCTTCCCGGACGGTCAAGCCTACCGGCAGTTGGATCTTGCTAATCTCCGCCGGCTCGAACGTAGTCGGCGTCGGGTCCTCCGCCCGGGCCGTTTGCAGCGTCAGGTCGAGAAACGGTATGAAGGTCTGGTCAACCGGCCACGAGGTGTGCTCGCGGTCCATCCCGAACGCGGCCACGAATAGCTTCCCCGGAAACTTCGTCCCCTGGAAGAACAGCCCCGCGCCCTTCTCAGAGAACACTAGCGGCATGGCCTGGCTCCCTTTAAGCTGCACATATTTGGAGACCTTGACGTCCATCAGGCTGCCGTAATCCGACGATAGGAAGGGATGGAAGATCGGATGATTTGAATAGACGAACTGGAATCGCTCCGCGCTGCCCTTCTCCGTGGTGACCGTGCCTTCGGCCTCGAAGCCCAGCTCGCGCAGGCAGCCACTAATGCTGGGCGTCACCCGGTTCACGAGCAGCACTACCCCGCGCCCATTCGTCACGTAGCGCCAGAGCAGCTTGCGCGCGTCGCCCGACTGCAGGTAGTTGCTCTCGACAACCAGCACATCGGCGTCCTCGTTAGCCGCCAGCTCCGCCGCCAGCTTGGTGGGGTCCAGCACACGGGTCGCCCACTGGCCACGCATGACTTCCGGCGACAGCGCCAGCCGCAGATACGGCGATTGCGCCAACAACGCCACCTTGCCTTCGACCACCGGCGCGAGCGAGAAGAACACCCGGTTGTCCCCGGCCAGGGCGTCCGGCGCGCCCTCCACAGTCACCTCACCGCGCAGCCAGGCTGCCGGGGCGGCTTCCCATTGCGCTTGCAACAGGATGGTGTCCGGCTGGTTCTCCAGCTCCACAGCCCGGTTGAAGATGACCTGCTCGTTGGCGCGCAGAACAATGTTCGCTGTCTTGGCTTCGCCCTTGTGGGCCAGCTTGACCGTGAAGTTCACCAGCGACTTGTCGCCCAGAAATATCCGCTGCACGCGCGGCTCGGACAACGAAAGGTTGGGCAGCGCCAGCGCGGTGATCTTCGGCAAGTCGATCTGCACGTTGCGCAGGAAGGGCGGACTGTTCACATTTTCAGTCCACTGATTCTCCTGGTTGTCGCCCATCAGGATGATGTGTTTCTCTTCCCCCAGCGAATTCCCCAACAGCGAGTTGGCCTGCCGGAACGCGGGGAGGTAGGAGCCGCGCTGGTAGGACGGCTCCAACGCCTTCAGCTTCTGCTTCGCCATCTCACGGCTCTCTCCGAACGAGACCACCACGCGGGGCACCGAGGTCAGCTCGATAACCGCCATCTGAATGGTGCTCGGCCCCTTGCTGACCTCGCTTAACACGCGGTCGCGGTCATGCGTGAAACCATCATTGGCCTGGTGGCTCAGGGTGTTGTCGAGGATATAGACCCGGCTTTCCTTGACCGGCGCGGTGTTGGCTCCGCGCAGATAGGGCCAGGCAAACGCCGACACCAGCAGCAGCAGCGCCAGCACCCGCATGGCGAATAGCAACAAGTCCCGCAGGCGCCACGGGCTTCGGCGCGGCTCAGGCTGGTCGTCCAGGAACCGCAAGGCGGTAAACTCCACCACGTTGGTCTCTCGCCTCCGCCGCAAGTGCAGCCAGACCGGCGCCGCCACTACCAGCGCACCCAGCCAGAACCACGGGTTTAGAAAGGACCAAGACATCAGTCGTTATCTGGTTATATGAGTTAAATACGTTACAGGGTTACATGAGTTACATGAGGCACCGCGCAGCGCGGTCAACCGGTCGCAGAACTCGAACCGGCTCGCCCTGAGCCTGATATAACCTATATAACCGATGTAACCGATGTAACTCATGTAACCCATGTAACTATTTGAGGCGCTTCCTTTCCGCCAGGAACAAGGCCAGCGCCCGCCACGGATTCTCGTCCGTGCGCACCACGCAATGCGTCATCTCCAGGCTGCGGAATAGCTCCCGGTAAGCCTCCATAAACTCATTGAACCGCGCCAGGTAGCTCTCGCGTGCAGCGGCCGGCGTCACCATGCGCCGCGCACCCGTCTCCACATCCTCGAACAGCCTGGGCTCCGTAAAAGGGAACTCCGTCTCATCGCGGTCCAGCACCTGGAAGATGATCACCTCGTGGCCGTGGAAGCGCAATTGCTTGAATCCCTGCGCGACCTCTTCCGACGGCTCCAGCAAATCAGAGAAGAACAGGATGACGCTGCGGCGATGCACCAGGCGGACAGTGTGTTGAATCAGTCGCGACAGACAGGCACCACCACTTGCGCTCAGCGGTTCGAGCTGCCGAAGCATTAGGCCGAACTGGTTGGGTCGTTGCGACGGTCGGATGAACTCCGGCACCTCGCTCTCGCCGCTCACCGTGACCATGCCCGCCGCGTCATTCTGCTTGAGCAGGAACCAGCTCAGCGCGGCTGCCAGCACTTTGGCGCATTCGAGCTTCGAGCCCCAGGCTGCCCCGCCCCGATACTTCATCGAAGCGCTCGTATCGCAGACGACATAGAACCGTGCGTTGGTCTCCTGCATGTAGCGCTTGATGCAGAGCCGGTCGCTGCGCGCGAACAGCCGCCAATCCAGGTGACGCAAATCATCGCCCGGCTGGTAGTTCCGGTAATCGCTGAACTCCACGCTGAACCCATGAAACGGGCTGTCGTGCAACCCGCTCAGGAACCCCTCCATTACATACCGCGCCTTGAAATCCAGCCCCTCCAACGCCGCCAGCATCTTCGGGTCGAACCGCTCGGACAAGGTTTGCGTGGCCGTGGGCATAACCCGTTTACCTCATGTAACTCAAGTCACTCATGTAACTCATTTAACTCCTTACTCCCTAGCCACATCCTGCAAGAGTTGCGCGATGATGTCATCGGTCGTCTTGCCTTCGGCATCCGCCTGGAACGTGCGAATCAGTCGATGGCGCAAGACCAGCGGTGCGAGCGCCGCAACGTCGTCGCACGCCACGTTAAAGCGCCCTTCACAAGCCGCCCGCGCCCGGCCCGCCAGGATCAGGTATTGGCTTGCGCGCGGACTCGCGCCCCACCTGATCCAGCGTTTGATGTAGTCCGGCGCCTCGCCGTTGCTTACTGGGCGCGTTGCCCGCACCAGCCGCACCGCATAGTCGATCACGTTCGGCGCGGCGGGCACTTGCGCGATGGCCTGGCGGAAGCCCAGCACCTCCTCGCGCGTCAGCACCGGCTGAAGTTTCTCCAGCGGCGTGAAGGAATGCTGCTCCACCACCTGGTGCTCCTCCTCCGACGTGGGATACTCCACCAGCACCTCGAACAGGAACCGGTCCAGTTGCGCTTCGGGCAGCGGGTACGTTCCTTCCTGCTCGATGGGGTTCTGCGTCGCCAACACCATGAACGGCTCTTCCAGCCGATAGGTCTTGCCGGCCACCGTCACCGTCTTTTCCTGCATCGCCTCCAGCAACGCCGCCTGAGTCTTCGGCGGCGTGCGGTTGATTTCATCCGCCAGCAGCACCTGCGTGAAGACCGGCCCCTGCCCGAACACAAACCGCCGGTGCCCCGTCGCCGCGTCCTCCTCCAATATCTCCGTCCCCGTGATGTCCGACGGCATAAGGTCGGGGGTGAACTGAATGCGCGAGAAGCTCAGTTCCATGGAATGCGCGAGCGTCTGCACCAGCAGGGTCTTGGCGAGCCCGGGCACGCCCACCAGCAAACAGTGGCCCCGGGAAAGCAGCGCATACAGCGCCGCCATGATAACCGCCTCCTGCCCGATAATCACCTTGGCCATCTCACTCTTCAGTAATCGAATCCTTGGCGCGAGCTGGTCGAGCACCTCGGCGGGATCGCGTTCGATAACCGGTGGCACCAGGTGAACAGGGGGTATTGCGGGGTCTTCAATCATAACCTTGTTTTCGTGTGGTTCGTGTAGTTCGTGGTTAGAGCGTATCGTTCTCGTCAGGTTGCCAAGCCGTATGCATGCAGAAGAGAACCACAGATGAACACAGATGAACACAGATAAGGATGGACTCGAAAGGCGCTAGTCCGTGAAGGCAATCGGTTCACCGGACAGCGCCCCAAATCAAAGGCTCGCAAAACTGGTGTCCGGCCATCAGAATCTGTGTTCATCTGTGTCCATCTGTGGTTGAATTGACTTGTTCCAGCTAAGGCGCCGCCGGCAAACTTGCACCCGCGGCCAGCGCCGCCAGCAGCTCGCGCAGTTGCTTCTGAAACACCGGCGTCTCCGCCGCTGTCAACTCCCCGCTCGCCAGCTCGGCCCGCAACCGCGCCGCCAATCTGCCCTCAGCGAGCTTCGTCCATTCGACCCGCCAACGCAACGGCGCAGCGTTACTCTCTTTAACCCCTGGCAGGGCCGACGGTTGCGCGTTCGGCGGCAGGGCGAAATCGAACTCCTGCTCTAAGGTCAGCGGATATCCCATGTTCAAGTAGAGCCCTGCCTTCCGGCGATGCAGCGCCAAGTCCCACTCCTTGGGCAACCAGAACGGCGCTCGCAGCAAACCACCTTTCCCTGTCGTTGAGAACAAGCCCAAGCAAGTCCCACTGGCCCGCCAAGTGAAATCCTCGTTGAGCGCGGCCACCGACGTGGCGCTTTGAGCCTCCAGCGCAAAGGACCCTGCTGTCGGATGGAACTTCGCGGTCAATAGCGGCACCCCAACTGCGTGCTCCTTCATTTCCCGCGCCGTCGTGCGCAGTTCGTAATCCGGATACCCCAGGGCGGTCGCGGTCAGCTTGACCGGCAGTGCCTCCATCGGACCGGAGCAATCCACCTCCCCGCGCACCTTGAGCACGTGCTCTCGGGGATCAGGCGCAGGCAATTGCGTTAGCGCATTTGTCCCGCCGTCGATCACCAGTACCTTCCGGCCCGGATCGCCCGGCGGCAGCATCCCGAACCGGCAAACGTCATCCGTCGTATCCACCCACACCATCTCGCCAGCCAGGGTGACCCGTGAAATAGCATGGTTAAAAGACAGGCCCGGGATGCCCTCGCGCGCCTGGCTGAAGCGCGGCACCAGCACCAAGCGCGCCTCAATCCCTACTGAGCGCAGCAACGTGTTGAACAGATTGGCCTTGTCCTTGCAGTCCCCGAACTCGTTCTGGAGCACGTTCGCCGCGGCATGGGGCCGGAACGAATTGACCCCCAGCGGCACCGCCACGTAGCGCAGCCGGGTCACGTAGTTATACAGCGCCAGCACTTTCTCGCGGTCGCCCTTGGCATCCTTCGTCAACTCCTTCGCCTTGGCCGCGATTTCAGGCGTCACCTCATCCGTCAGCTTGCTAATGCGCGCATACCACTCCTCAAACGCCGCCCAGTCGGGGAACGTCGAGATCAGCAGCCGTGACCGCTGCCCCGGCGAGACAAGAATCTCGCGCTCTTGCGCGGGCAGATTCTCGAAGTGCCATGTGTAGGTCGTCCCATACATCGTCTGCTTGAGGACGGGGTCTTCGACGGCCACCTCGTCCGGCGCAAAGTGGAAGGCCGACTCTTTCGGCACGCTTACTTGCACCGTCGCGTCGAGCGTCGCAAGGTCCTGTCCGATCGGTATCTCCAACGATACGTGCGGCATCGGGAATGTCTTCCAGGTCGTCCGGTAGCGCACGTGCAGCACCGCCCCTGGGGCCACGCCGGGCAGGGAGAAGAACTTGCGTTGGGCCTGCTGGTAATCGCCCACCGCCTGCTCACGCGCGTCGCGGATCGCGTCCGGGTCCAGGCGTACCAACTTCCCGTCCGCGCGCAGCACTTCGCAGTCAAGGAACGTAATGTCCTCGTAAGGCGGCGAATAGCTCACGTCAAAATCGCCGTAGTGCTTTCCCTCCGGGGTCAGGATCTGCACGAACTCCTCCTGCTCGGTCGCAATCGCCGGGCTGCTCCCCAGCGTGTAGCTCAACCGCCGCCGCAGGATGACTGCATCGGCCTCCGGATACTTCCGCGCCTCGACGCGCTTGATCTCTTTCCACACCGCCGGCAGGTCGCCCGTCACCACCGCTGTTGCCGGTTCGGCTGCGCTGACGGTATTGGTCGCACCCGTCTTGGAGTCCTCCGATTTCATCGCCGCGCCGGCCTCTTCTTCCGCAGCCAGTACGATCAAATGCCGCGGCTTGTCCGTCGCCACCCAAAGCGTGGGCTCCTCGGTGCGCGCCAGATTGCGCTCCTTGTACCACGCCTCCGTCGCCCGTCCCAACCCCTCCGCCACGGCCTGGAAGGGCAGTTCCGGTTTCTCCTTCGCAATCTTCAGCAGCAACGGCATCCCTACCGGGTCGTCACTGAACATCGTCTCGGCTTCCGAAGCAATGATCTGCCGTCGCTCCCCCGCCAAGTCGCTCGCGAACGCCCCGCTGCCCCGAAACATCAGCACCCACCGCGACTCACCCGCCGCCGCCTGCCGCGCCAGTGCCTTGAAATCCGCCGCCGTGATCCGTGGCCCCCGCACATGCAGCACCGGCGTATTGCCCTGCTTCCCCCCGTGGCCCCACGCGATGACCACAAGCGCATTGGTCCCGCCCGCCAGCTTCTGCCCAAGCCCTAGGAGCGTGCTCCGGTCGCCCTTTAGGACGGTGACTGGGGAGGGGGGATTCGTGATGCGTGATGCGTGATGCGTGGCGGGGACCGGGTGATCGGCTTGCTGCTCGGGAGCCCGCTCCGCTTCATTTGGAGCGCTCTGCAAATCCGGGCTCTCCGGCAGCGTCACCGCTTGGGGATCATCGCATAACACGAAGATCCGAGTGGCTTGGCCGCTGCCCGTCGCCAGCTCCAGCCAGGACTGCATCTGATCCCGGTAATTCTCCTCGCTCTCGACGTCCCCGGGCACCCCCGCCACGAGCACCACAGTGGATTGGGGCGGGAAAAGCCCCTGCCCGTCCGCCGGGTCAGCCCCCGCCAAGCCCGCGCCCAGGAGAAGACCCCATACTGCTGCTGCGCATAGACGCCGCGCCTGCGGGTGCCCACCCATAGAAACGTTATGTCCCCATATATCTGCTATTTAGACGCCGCGAAACCAAAAATGTTCCAGCAAATCCAAGACCCCCTCCCTCCCGGTCGCCCAGCCCTGCTACCCGTACCTGCTTCCAATCAGCCCACCAGCACCCCCAGCCTTCCTTCGGCCTTCGGATTTCGGCCCTCGGATCTCCGCCCCACGCCCCCGACGCAGCCAATCTTCGGGCCTCACTCTTCTCCGCGCCGCTGGCTTTGGGGTGCCTTTGGGGTGGCTCGCGGATGCCTATCGGGTGCTGTCCCCAAAGGTTCCCCCACCGTTACCCCACCGTTACCCCAAGGTATTAATGCAGGATTAGGTCGCGTTCAGTTGGCTTTGGGGTGGCTTCGGGATGGCTTTGGGCGGCTTTGCCGGGGTCCATTTTCCTGTAATAACCGGCGAAATTCCTTTAAGAATGGAGCAATGGCAACAGACGAAAGCGACGGTCGCACGGGAGACCGGCCCGAGCCGTTGTTTGTCACTACCCATTGGTCGGTGGTGCTGGCGGCTGGACATGGCGACACTACCCGCGCGGCCGACGCCTTGGCGCATCTCTGTAAGGCCTATTGGTATCCGCTTTATGCCTACGCCCGCCGGCGCGGCAGCTCTCCGCACGATGCCCAAGATCTGACGCAGGAGTTCTTTGCCCGGCTCCTGGCGGGGAATTGGATCGCGGAGGCAGACCAGCAGCGCGGAAGGTTCCGTTCCTTCCTGCTCTCGGCCATGAAGCATTTTATGGCCAATGAGTGGAACAAGGCCCAGACCCAAAAGCGCGGCGGCGGGCAGCCCATCCTGTCGCTCAACGATGATTCCGCCGAGCACCGTTACGGGTTGGAACCAGTGGAAAAGGCCACCTCGGAAAGCCTGTTCGAACGCGGGTGGGCACTCACGTTGCTGGAAGGTGTGCTGGCGCGGTTGGAGGAGGAGTATCGCCGCGAAGGGAAGCAGGCCTGGATGGAGGCGATGCGTCCGGCGCTCACGTCCGACCGGGGAGCACTCGACTATGCCGAGATGGCCGAAAAGTTGGACCTGACGGAAACCGCCGCTCGCGTCGCCGTGCACCGGCTGCGCCAACGGTATCGGCAGCTCATCCGGGCGGAGGTCGCCAGCACCGTCGCCGCGCCGGAGGAGGTCGAAGCCGAGATGCACCACCTGTTCGAGGTGCTGACAAATGGTTGAGCGGACCGGGAATTTAGCCACAAAGAACGCAAAGAACACAAAGAAAAAACGTAATGACGAGGGCGTCTGAGTCAGTTGTGTGGATTCTTAACCTGGTTGATATGCCGGCTTCCCTCTTTGTGATCTTTGTGTTCTTTGTGGCTAAACCCATTGCGGTTTCCAGGTTCAAACAAACTCTGTAACAGGCGCCGACGATTCTTTCAGTAAGTGGGTATGAACATGGACACACAGAAGCATTGCCAGAGTTGCCAGGCCCCGCTGGCCGCCGACGCGCCTCGCGGCCTGTGCCCCGCTTGCCTGATGAAAGTGGCGATGGCCACGGGAACGGTGGCCGGGCAGGAAAGGCCGGGTTTCACGCCGCCGAGCACGGAAGAACTGGCGCACAAGTTTCCCCAGCTCGAAATCATCGAGTTGATCGGTCGCGGCGGCATGGGCGCGGTGTACAAAGCCCGGCAAAAGGAGCTCGACCGCATCGTGGCGCTCAAGATTCTGCCTCCTGGGATTGGAGACGACGCCTCATTTGCCGAACGGTTCGCCCGCGAAGCCAAGGCGCTGGCTCGGCTCAACCACCCCGGCATCATTACCATCCATGATTTCGGCCGGGCGGATGGGCTGTATTTCTTCGTCATGGAATTCGTGGATGGCGTGAACCTGCGGCAACTGCTTGCCAGCAGCCGTGTCAGCCCACGCGAGGCGCTGGCCATCGTGCCCCAGATCTGCGACGCACTCCAATTCGCGCATGACCAGGGCATCGTCCACCGCGACATCAAGCCGGAGAACATTCTGCTGGACCGGCGAGGCCGGGTGAAGGTGGCGGACTTTGGGTTGGCGAAGATTATTGAAGGTAGGGCGGGCAGTCCCTTGCCCGCCGATTCTGGCATTGGAACGTCTGACGGCGCGCACGGAGTGACGCACCCTACCACCGAATTGACCGCCGCAGGCAAAATCATGGGCACGCCAGCCTATATGGCGCCCGAGCAGGTCGAGCATCCCGCCGAGGTGGATCATCGGGCGGACATTTATGCGCTGGGCGTGGTGTTTTACCAAATGCTCACCGGCGAATTGCCTGGCAAGCGCATCGAAGCACCGTCGAAGAAAGTCCAGATCGACGTGCGCCTGGATGAGGTCGTGCTCCGCGCCCTCGAAAAGCAGCCCGAGCTACGCTATCAGCATGTCAGCGACGTCAAGACGATGCTGGAGACAATTGCTGGCACAGCCGAGGTCCCGGCGGCTGAACCGGGCGTCGGGCAGGGTCTTCGCATTGAGGGGGCTCTTACAAAAGAGGAGGCGGAAGAGCTAGGGCGCGACATATCGCACTTGTTCACCAGGCAAGGGTTGATTTCGTTCGCCAGGCGAAGCCTCTTCTGGTTCGCCAACCAAGCCCTGCTTTTGTTCGATCTATTCGCGACCGTGCCTGCTTTCGCTGAGCACGCGAAGCGGCGGCGATTCAACTTCTGGCCCCTCGTGTTGCTCTTCTGTTCGAATCTCGGATTCATAGTGAATGGCGTCATCCTCGCAATCAGCCTCGTGCAGCGGCTATGGCATGCGGGATCGCCAGCCCTCTCGGCTCAAGAGCGCGTGATACTCCAATGGCTGGTGCTTTTTGCCGTGGGACGTCTGGCGGCATTGAACATGGGCTCCAGCGACGCCACCCGGGCCGGCAACCCCGATACGGCCAACCGTATCCCGCTCCGGAGAGTTGTGCGCGTATTGCGAACGCTGCTGGGTATGGCCGCCCTGGTATTCGGCACCTCGCTGGCCAGCAATTGGCTAATCACCAGTCCGCCGGCAGCGCTAAACAACATCATAAACCGTGCGCCGGCGCTGGCCACGATCATCGGGTTCGCTGTGCTCGTGATCGTCGCCTGTTCGCTCTTCTGGATCTTTTTCCGCGTCTGGCGTGAGATAAAAGAAATGACCGAAGAAAACGCAAATTCAGATGGCCTGCCCGCCGTGGAAGCCTGGCTGGCGATCATCGACGGCGGGGATTACGCGCAAAGCTGGGAAACGGCAGCAGCGTATTTTCAACGCCACATCAGCAAAGAAGAATGGGTGCGCCAGATGCAACACGCCCGGCGTCCGCTGGGCAAGGTCCGGTCCCGCAAATCGATTGCCCCGAAATTCAAAGCCGGTTGGATGAGCTTCGGAGCGAAGTTCTCTTTTTCCACCTCGTTAGATGGCCTGCCAGCGGCAACGGAAACCGCGACGTTCGCCCGGCAACAGCCGAACTGCGAGTGGAAGGCCATCGGGTATCTCATCGAACCTGCGGAAGATCGGCAGGAGGAATCCGAACCCCGCGACCAGCAGGTCAGTGCAGTGAGGACGATGGCCGGCAGCCATCATGCTGGCACGGTCCAAGATGAGCGAGCTCAACCCAAAAACGGAGGACGGGAAGCGGAAGGCGAAAGGCGCAAGGATGCGCTCGACGTCCCGTCTGCTGTGAAATCGTCGCGCCGTTCGTGGTCACTGATTGTCGTAGCTGTATTGTTCATACTGATCGGCTGTGTCGCGGCGTGGGACATTGGCAGCAACCTTCACAACCGCATTTATAGCGTCAACTTCAGCTTGCTATGCCTATCGGTGGGCGTCGGTATCCTGCGATTGCGTCCCCGGTGGCGTGTTGCGGCGCTCATCATGATTTGGTTGCCGTTCATTCTGGGCGCGTGCCTCGGAATTGCTGCCTTGTTTGGGCAATTCACGATTCGGAGCCACGCGACCTTCTTCGGCTTTGAGCTCACCGGCGTGCTCCGGTTTATCGCTACGATTGCCGCTTGCACGTTGATTCCCATCCTGCTCGTGTGGATGTCCCGGGTCTTGACTCGCTCAGATGTGAAAGCCTTGTTCCAACAGGCCAGCCCTGATCGCCCCTGGCTCGAATGGGCTGCGCTGCCTGCGGCTATAATGATGGCTTTCGTGCTGGCAAACCTTGTTGGCGCATCTGGCTCCGTCCAGTCCAGCACCGCTAACCCATTGCCAGCGGGCTCGAGCGCAGCGACCTTCGGTCCGGTGATCGAGCGGGTGATTCCCGATCCGGCAGAGGGAACAGCGTGTGTGCTGGACTTTGAAACCGGCAACCTTCTTGAACCTCCGGCAGAAGTTGTCCGGGCGCTCTCACACGATGTTTCCACTTTTGATCCCACGATATTGCGCTGGCTGCGTGACAACGGGGGCGATGCCGCCGTCGCCCCGGACGGTTCAATTCAACTCATGGAAGGCGTCGTTCTTAATCCAACCGTTGAGCGACACGCCACGACGTGGGAGGAGTTGACGCCCAACGTGGTCGCATCCGGCATTGATGGGATGAGCGAAGAAGAAAGAAGAGCTTCAATTCATCAGCCGGCTTTTCACTTGGTCACCTTGCGGTATCCGGCAGCCATGGAGTTCACGACCCGCGAACGGTCTGTGGGGGTCCTCCAAATACTGGGTGCCACGGACAACCCGCACGGCGTAAAGATCCGATACCGGCTGGTGCAAGACTCGAAGGCAAACGTCGCACCCTCCACCTCGCCTGCACCTGCCGCCGAGCAACCAGAAGCCACCCTCGGCCCGGCCTTTGGCGGTGAACAGGAGTTCCGCAAACTGCTTGCCGAAAGCGTTCCCGTCAAATAACTTGAGAAAGGAAGAAAATGACGCATCCAATGCTTGCTTTGTTCAATCTTGGCGGAGGGGAGATCATCCTCATTCTGGCGTTGCTCCTGCTCATGCTACTAGTGCCGGCCGTAGTTATAGCCGTGGTTTTGCTTATCGTCCGAGCGACCCGGAAGACCAGCTATGGTCCGCCAACCACCGCATCCCCGCCCAGCCAGAGCTCCAGGTCGGAGAACCTGGTAATGATTAAGTGCCAGTCTTGCGGCAAACTAAATGGGCAGGACGCGAAGTTCTGCCAGGAATGCGGTAGAAAGCTCTGAGCCAAACCCGCCGTTTCAGCGAGCCGCCGCCGTGCTGGGCTGATAATGGTCTGGGAAACTTGATTATCCCACCAATAGAGGATACCAGTTTGTAGCCATGGATGAATGGTTCGATCCCCTGGCAGCGCCGGAAAGACGCCGCCACATTGCTGAGACAATCGAGGACCCAATACCAGGTTCGGCCGCAGCAGCCAGCGAGGCGTTCAGGAAACGCTACGGCCTGGACCACTGATAAGACTAGACCAGCTATGCTAACTAGAATTCACCGGACGAGCGCCCGCCGGGCGCAGCCGGACGCTGCCGCCGGCACGCGGACATTCTTGTCCGCAGCGACGTTGGAAGCGAACCAGCGTGTGGACAGCGCAGACAGGCGACCAGCAGTTGCTGCGGACAAGATTGTCCGCGCGCTGGCGGCAGTATCGAGTCGCACCTGCGCGCGCCCGACGGCATGCCGCAGGTCATCCTCACCGCATCATCGACTCTCGTGCTTGGGCCTTATGGTGGCTATGCTTGGCACCGCGCTACCCGCCAGCGCTGCCAATTGGCCTCAGTATCGCGGGCCGGGCGCGCGGGGCGTCGATGAAAGCCAGGAGTTACCCACTCAATGGGATACTGCAACGGGCACGAATATCCGCTGGCAGACCCTCCTGCCGGGCCTGGCTCACGCGAGCCCAATTGTGTGGGGCGACCGCGTCTATATTGCCACCGCGGCGAAGGCGGGGACAGCGGAGTTGAAGGTGGGGCTCTATGGCGACATCACGCCGGTTGAAGAAAAGGAAGTCCATCAGTGGCGGCTCCTCGCGCTGGACAAAACGAGCGGCAAGATACTCTGGAACACGGTCGGCCACGAAGGGGTGCCGCGGGCCAAACGCCACCCCAAGGCGAGCCCGTGCAATTCCACGCCAGCCACGGACGGCAACCGCATCGTCGCGCTCTTCGGGAGCGAAGGGTTGTTCTGCTTCGATACGGCGGGGAAGCTGGTTTGGCAGAAGGACCTTGGCCCAATGGACAGCGGTTTTTACCTGGTGCCCAGCGCCCAGTGGGGTTTTGGCAGCTCGCCGATTATCGCGGAGGGCAAGGTGATTGTGCAGTGTGACGTGCTGACCAACTCGTTTCTGGCGGCCTTTGAACTGGCGGACGGCAAGGAGGTTTGGCGGACCGCCCGGACGGACGTGCCGACGTGGGGCACACCCACGGTGGTGGAAACCCCGGGCCGCAAACAAATCGCCGTCAATGGCTGGCACTATAGCGGGGGTTATGACCTAGCGACCGGCCAGAACTTGTGGCACCTGGAAGGCGGGGGCGACATTCCGGTGCCAACGCCGGTCTTTGCCCACGGGCTGATCTACTTAACCAGTGCGCACGGCCGGTATGCGCCGATGCGAGCGGTACGACCCGAGGCGGCGGGCGACATTATGCCGGATGATCCGGGCCAGACCAACTCCGCCATCGTCTGGGCGCATGCCAAGCGGGGCAATTATATGCAAACTCCGATCGTCGTTGGGGCTCTGTTGTTCGGGTGCACGGACGCGGGAGCAGTGACCTGCTTTGACGCGGCGACGGGCACGGTCAAGTACAGCCAGCGCCTCAATGCGGGCGGCCAAGGCTTCACCGCGTCACCCGTATCGGATGGGCGGCATGTCTATTTCACCAGCGAGCAGGGTGTTGTGTTTGTATTGCCTGCGGCAGACCAATATTCGCTCGCGGGTACCAATGAGCTGCATGAAACCTGCCTGGCGACTCCGGCGATAGCGGATGGCACGCTGTTCTTCCGCACGCGGGAGAAGTTGATCGCGGTCGGCGCACCGGGCAGCGGACCACACTGATTCAGCCTCACGCCGGAGCATCGGCGCCGGGCTTGAGCAGGGGAAAGTCGATATCCGTGCGGGCGACGGAGTTGAAGTAATTGGTGAAGATGTTCAAGGCGATGTGGGAGATGATTTCCGTGATCAGGGCGTCGGAGAGGCCCGCGTGGCGCAGGGACTGAAAGTCGGCATCGCTCAACTCGCCGCGCTGGAGAGCGACGGCTTGCGCAAAGCGCAGTATCGCGTGGGTCCGGGGATCGACGGAGATCGCCCGGCGCGCGGCGCGGATCTCTTTGTCATCCAGGCCCAGTTTCCGGGCCGCGGCGTAATGGGCGAAGAGGCAATACCGGGCACCGTTGATCTCGGCAATGGCCAGAGCCAGAAGCTCACGTTGTTGCGGCGTGAGCTGGCCCTGACTGAGCGCCCCGGTGCTGGCCAGATAGGCATTGAGAGCCGCCGGCGAGTTGGCCAGCAAGTGGAGGAAGTTGCAGTCGGGAACCGGGGGCAGTTGGACTGCTGGCTGGCCGGAAGCGGTCCGGTCAAGCCCCGAACTCACAGAAGCGATTCGTGCCATAAGCCTTGGGTCTCGTGTCCAGTGGCATGCTAACAAGGAGCGTGCCAACCGCACAAGCGGCAACCAGGACCTGCAAATAAAGGGGAAATGCCCAAAGAGCGGCTCCGTTGCCGCAAACGCTTTATCGTCCAGAGCGAACTCTGGTAACGAAATAGCATAGCCCGGCAGGCGGTTGAGGACCGAGGACTGGGACTGTGGTCAACCTCACTATTCGGGCGGAGCCGGCCGTTTGAGCCCCATTTTCTTCATGCGCGATATGAGGGTCGTGGGTTTGAGGCCCAAGAGTTCGGCGGCACCGGCTTCGCCGTGGATTCGCCAACCGGCCTTGACCA
>PLZQ01000477.1:58493-58646 GCA_003152225.1 Limisphaerales bacterium
CGGGGCGGAGGCAGCCGCAGGCGCCGGGCAGCTTGTTTCAGGAAATGCGCAGCCAGTATGGGGATGTCTTCCTTGCGCTCGCGGAGAGGCGGCAGCGTGAGGCGGACTACATTCAGCCGGTGAAACAGATCTTCCCGGAACTGATCCTGGCGA
>PLZQ01000174.1 GCA_003152225.1 Limisphaerales bacterium
CCTATGTCAGGAGTTCTGGAGTCTCCATTCGCGAAACCGCCGCACGTGTGGAATGGTTTATTGTATGAGCTGACAACCGCTAATAAGGGGAGAACTATGAAACTGAATGTAAGCCGAACCGATACGTGGGCCGCGACCGTTGATGATCGTCCGGGCGGCGTGGCAGACAAGCTGGCCGCGCTGGCTGCGGCCGGCGCAAACCTGGAGCTGATCATCGCCCGCCGCGCGCCAGAGCAACGAGGCAGCGGAGTGGTCTTCGTGACACCGCTCAAAGGCGCCAAACAAATCAAGGCCGCCGAAGCCGCCGGGTTCATGAAGACTGAGAGCCTTCACTCCCTCCGCATCCAGGGCATCGACCAGCCTGGCCTGGGGGCGAAACTAACCCGGGCCTTGGCCGACGCCGGCATCAACCTGCGCGGATTTTCGGCCGCCGCTCTCGGCAAACAGCACGTCACTCACTTGGCGCTCGACACGACCCAGGACGCCGCCAAGGCGGCCGCCACCCTCAAGAGACTGGCGTAAGCGCCGAAACATCCAACATCCAACAACCAACATCGAACACCCAATGGCTGCGTTTCGCACGCGCAATGGATGTTGAGTGTTGGATGTTGGTTGTTGGATGTTGAAGGCGACTACTGCAGGACCAGGATGCGATAGAACCGCTGCGGGGCGTCGCCCACGGCGTCGGTTGCCGAGACGGTGGTGTCGGTGGCAGTGATGTCGGGCAGCAGGTCGGTCCAGTTGGTGGCGGTCAGGGTTGGCTTGTACTGAAGGCGGTAGTTTTGGCCCGGGATCGAGTTCCAGGCGAGCTGGGCGCTACCGTTGGCGAGCCGGAGCGGCTGGAGGACAGGCGGCGGGATGACGATGACCGTAAACGACTTCGCATCACTCAGGCTTGGAGCGCTGGCCTGGGTCACACGGACGGTGATGGTGTTAGTCGTGTTCGCATACGCCGCGGGCACCGCCCAGGAGAGCAGCCCGTTCGCGGGATCGATGCTGACACCCGGCGGCGTGCTGGGGTCAACGCTGAAAGTCAACGGGCACGCCGGGAGGTTGGGGTCGGTAGCCGAGTTGGTCACGACCAGCAGGCAGCAGGCGTGAACGGCGTGGTTGGCAACGGCAGCCAGGACGGGAGCGTAGCTGGTCGCGTTGACCGGGGCCACGATGGAGAAGTTGCCAGGGGAAACCGCGAAGAAAATGTTGTCAGAGGCCTGAACTTTGACGCGGGCGGTCGAGGAGGCAAGCGCTGGGAGTAGGACGTTGCAGGCGCCGTTGTTCGGTGCGTTGCTGGCGAGCACAATCGTGAAGGAGAGACCGCCGTTGGTAGAGAGCAGAATATCGACGCCAGCCGCCTTGATGGGCGCATCGGCAGTGCCCGCCACGTTCCAGGTAATGGTTTGCGCGCCCGACCATTTCACGCCGGCAACTGGGCCGGTCACGACGAAGGGACCGGCATTGGTGGTTACGGTGACCTGCATATTCGCGGAGGCAGCGGCGCCGCCATTGGTCGAATTGTCCCGGGCCGTGACGCAGAAGTTCATCGCTCGGCCGGTGGTGGGGAGCATTTCGCCGGCGGTTGTGGTGCGGTTGAGGATGTCGGACCATTGCGGAAACGTTCGCGCCGGGCTGGTCGTGGGATTGAACGAGCGGAACAGGGGACTGCTGCCGTTATCCGGCGTCTTCAACGTGATGGAGGGGCCGAGGTCGCGTTCCTCCCAGCAATAAGTCAGCGGCTCGCCGTCGGGATCGCTGCCTGTCGCCGTAAGGGTGAAAGGGGTGCCCATGGGGATTGTGAAGTCCGGCCCGGCACTGACGATCGGCGCATCGTTGCCAGTGGCGGTGAACGAGGCAGAGGCGCTGCCGGAGCCGGCGGTGGTGTAGCTCAGGATCTGTTCGAGGCTCGCGGAGTGAAAGTAGGGTCCACTGTGGGATTGCAGGTTGTCGGAGCTGCAAATGCCGGCGTAGGCCATGATCGTGGAGCCGCTGCCGGGTTCGTAAGCCGTCGCGGCGCAGCGATTGCCGTAACCGCAGGCATTCATGCTGCTGTTGAACGAGTGCGAGGCCCCAAACTGATGCCCAATCTCGTGGGCCACGTAGTCAATGTAGAACGCATCGCCCACCGGGGGGTAGGTCCCCGTCTCGCCCTGGGCCTTGAGGCCGGTTATGCAGGCGACCCCGACGCCCGCCAGGCCGCCGCCCGCGGTGCTGAGCACGTGGCCGACATCGTAGTTAGCCGCGCCGACGACGGCGTCAAGATTCACCTGGTTCTGGGATAGCAGCGCCGTGGGATTGCCGTTGCTGTACGGCTCGGCGGCGGTATTGGTATAGATGATCAGATCGTTCCGGGCGACCAGCACCAGGCGAATACCCAGTTCTGTCTCATAGACTCCCGACACCCGGTTGATGGCGGTGACGATGGCGGCGAGACCCGCGGGTACGGTTCCACCAAAGTATTTGACGTATTCAGCGGTGGCCGCACAAGCCAGGCGGTAAGTCCGGAGATTGACGCCAGAGATCGCGGGGGACGCGGCCAACGTGGTTGCTGACGCCACCGCCAGGCTGCCGGCGGTCAGGCACTGGAAATCCGGCGCGGAGGCGCGATAGTCGCGCCGAGCGTAAACGGCGTGAAGGTTCGTGTTGCCGCGCAGATACGGTTCGATATAGGCCGCGCACCGCGGCGAAAGAATCTGGGCATGAAAACCGGAAGGGGTGAGATCAAAGCGGATCGTGGCCGACGGGTCATCCACGCCCCGCCCGCGGTAAGTCTTGATTTCCGGGAACCGGGCGGCGAGCTCCGGGTCCATCACCGGCGACTCGACGAAGCGGAACTGCGCTTGCGTGCCGTCGGGCATCGGCAGGGAGATCAGTGCGCCGGCGGAAACGGGCGTTTGCGCCGATTCTCTGGGCGCCTTGCCGAGCAACGGGCGGAGCCGGGAGTGCTGGAGATTGGCGGTGCGAAATGCATTGGGTTGGATCCAGGTTTCGGTCTGCGGGCGGAACTGCTGAGCTTGCGCAAGGTCCTGCCAGAGTCCGGTGTCCGGGGAGGTTTGCGCGCGGGCCAAATTGGCAAATAACAGCGCTCCCGCGAGCAGGGTTGGCAGGGCGGCAAGGCTTAAGATGTGCGTGTGATTTCTGTTCAATCCGAGTCCGGCGCAGGCCGTCTCTGGACCAAAGAGCCGGTGGCGCGCCGGACACGGCACGCCGCCAAACTCAACAGAGCGACATCATTGTTCACGCCTTAAGTCTCATTTAGGCACCAGGAAACACAAATCGAACGATTACGGACGCAGCAGCCCGGCTGAGTACGGAAGGCCGTGCAAGGCCGCCCCGGGTCACGAAGGAAGGGAGCATTTCAGGCCGGTTTTTCGTCTAAGAAACAGAGCCGCCCGGTGTCATACTCTGTAAGACACGATGTCCTCTTGCGAACAAAGCGCCGGGACGGTTACATAAGCTAAGCCAAAGCGAGACAGTTTGCCGAGCATGGCCCTAATGCCACCAGACCAAGCCAGCGCGGAACCGCCGGGGTGGGAAACGATCGAGGAGCTGTTTGCAGCCCTCGAATCGCCCCTCTTGAGCTACGCCTTGCGCCTCACGGGAGATGCGACCGTCGCCGAGGATGTTGTCCAGGATGCGTTTATGAAACTGCATGCACAATTTGAGGAGGTGCGCGAGCCGCGGCGATGGCTCTATCGCACCGTGCATAACCTGGCGCTGAACCAACGGCGACAGGCCGGCAAGATCGTGTCGCTCAATCTGCCCGGCGACGATGGCGCGCCGCCGGCCAATGACACCGCCGACCCGCAGCCGCTCCCGGACGAGCAAATCGCCCGCTGGGAAGGCATCGGCCTGGTGAGGCTCAGCCTGGGCACCCTCGACGACCGCAGCCGCGAGCTGATCCGGCTCAAGTTCAACGAGGAGTTGTCCTACAAAGAGATCAGCGCGCGCACCGGCCTCAACATCGGCCACGTCGGCTACCTGCTGCACCATGCCTTGAAAGCCATAGCTGATGAGCTGGCTAGAAACGGAGTTGTACCATGAACCCGGACTCCCCCATTGATCCTCGCTCAGCCCTCGAGTCCAGCCTGACCGCCCTGCTGTTGGGCGAATTGCCGCACGAGCAGGCCGCCGCCCTGCACCAGAAACTGGCGCAGGATGCCGAACTAGCCAAACTCTACGAGCGCCTAAAGCAGACCATCAACCTGGTGCGCGAAACCATCTCCAGCCCGGCAGCGCAGACCGCCGACCAGCCGACCCCGCTCAAGCTAAGCGCCGAACGCCGCCAGAGGCTGCTCCAGCAGTTCAAGACGGTTGCGCCCAAGGAATTCGTCCCACCGCGCCGCCGAGCGATGCCGTGGCTGGTGCCGGTCGGGATCGCGGCGGCGTTGGTAGTGATATTGGGTGGGTTATTTTTGCCGGCCCTCTCGAAAGCGAAATCCAAAGGACAACGCCTTGCGTTCCGCACCTGGTCTCTGCCAGACCAAGCAGAGTCTGCCGCGCAGGCGCTAACGGTCCCAGGCAGCACAAAATACCCTCAGGACTTCAACCGCCGCTTGGAACAAGCCTCATCAGAGGTGGAGCAGCTCAGCAAGGGCACGCGTCACGTGCCACACTCTGAGGTGGCTCTTCCATCGGCCAAACCCGCAGCCATGGCCATCATCCTGCCCAAGGCCACTGAAGTGGCCGCTGTACCCGAGGCGCCTCCTGTCACAGAAGGTATGCAGGCCGGGTACGCTGTGTCCGGAACAACCAGGGCCTATTATGATGATTCCTCAGCCCGGGCTGGCGGCGTGGGAGGGGCTAACACTTTCGGTGGTTTCACGGGGGAAGCGCGAGGCAGGACACCGGCTGACGAAGGCCGACCCACAGAAGTCGCTGCCGGCGATTTCTTCTTCAGTCAGCGGGAGGCGCCGGCGGTCTTGGACGCCGTAAAGGAAGCCGAGGGAATGCAGACTTTCACCAAGCGCTCCTCGGCCCCGGAAGTCGCAGCCCGATCCAGTCTTGGCCAGGGAATCCAGGCGGGGACTGCCGTGGCCCCGGCAATCCCAGCGCCGATCCCGTCCCCCATCGCGAGCGCGTCCGCGGAAGAAGGGCTGGCCAAAGCCGCCCCGCTCACCTCGACTCCAGCCCCCGCTCCCGCGCTCACTATTACAGCGCCGGCTGACAGCCTCGAACTCGCAAGAGTGCCCTTGCAGACGCTCGGCAGGGATAAGATGGCAGGCGACCTGGGCGGCCGAAGCGCTGGAACGTCCGGTTTCGGCGTCGCAGCGGCGGGCGCTGGGACCCTGAATTATCAATGGGGCAACGTCGCCAGCGCGCAACCCGGCCAGGTCAGCTCGGAAGGCGAGAAAGCCCCCATACTGGGCGATCTGCCTGTGGCGGGCCAGCTATTCCGGAGCACCGCCGACAACGCGACGGGTGGTGTCAAACAGAAGCTCCAGCCTCTCACCGTGCCCCCGGGTGACGGGAAACAGGATGGGTTTGCCGCGAACCATCCTGGCAACAAGTGGGATCTGAGACAACAAAGCGACGTGAACAATTACAGCTTGGGCGTCCCCCTCTATGCTAATCAGTCCTCCACACCGAACGTCAACTTCAGCAATGGCGACGGTCGGCAATCTCCCGTAGGCCAGGCAACGACGCCGCGCGACGAAGTGATAACCGGCGGCGCAGCACGCATGCTGACCGAGGAGNNGCGGTGCGAACGTTGACAACCTGGGCGCCGTCGGCTATGCGATTACCCCCACGGCTCACGCAAGCGTCACTACCGCGCTGCCCTCGCAACCCGCGACGGTGGAACGATACGCAGATTCTAGTCAACTAACTGAACTGAGCACCGCGGCTAACGGAGTATCGCGCCCGGGGCGGAGTCCCATCGTGCTACCGTCCTCGCCGTCGGAGCCAAGCCTGGCGCTGAAGTACAACAGCGGCAAAGACGTTCAACTGTTGGCGGCGGCTAACCAATTAGGAGCCACTCCAGCGACTCTCGGAGACTCGGTGAGGCAGGTGGCCGAAGACGCGGCGCAGACCCGGCCTTACTTTGAAGCGAAGCGGGAGTTGGAGGAAATGCAGCGGTTCCGCCAGATCCTTGATGCGAAGATAGCCTTTGAGAAGGTTGATGTCACCCTTCCCGCAACGCACATGGTCGAGGTCGTCGATAGGGCGGTGCCTGCGTCCGTTCCAAGCTCTACCCTGTGGGAGAAGGTTCGCGGCAAGGGCGGCGATTACAAGAGCACCGCACGCATCAAAGTTGAGCGTGATCAGTCGGACATTAGCGGCATGGCGGAGCGCGGAGGCGCAGCTAGCTACGACCCCTACTTTATCCAGACGGAGTCCGAGGCAATCCAATCTGAGGCAGTCCTGGGCAAGGTCATCAAAGATCTGAACCTGAACGAAGCGTGGGCCAAGAAACAGGGTGGCGGAACACTAACGACGGAGGAGACCATGGCGCTCCTTAAGAATAAACTCGACCTGCGCCCTGTTCCGAACACCAGTTTGCTGGAGATTGGGGTCAAGAGCGACAAGCCCGAAGAGGCGGCGAACATCGCCAATGCACTCGCCGAGGAGTATAAAGCTCGTCGCTTGGCGCAGCGCGCGCAGTTGTCCATGGGAGGCATTAAGGCGCTGGAAGCGCGCTACGCCGAACAGGACCAGAAGGTCCGCGAGGCGCAGAAGAAAGTCGATGAGCTGCGCACGAAGCTGCAAGTCCCTGATGGAGCCGCTCAAGGCCAGCCGGCAGATGTAACCCCGCCCAAGCCCGCCGCCCCAGTTCCAGTTCCCCAACCCGAAGTCCAAACCGCCGCCAATGCTTTCTCGACCTTCTCGCTCAACGTCAGCGACGTTTCGTTCAAGCTGGCAGGGGTCTGTCTGGAGAAGGGTGTTATGCCGGAACCTGCCACGATACGCAGCGAGGAGTTCATCAACGCCTTCGATTACCGCGACCCGGAGCCGCCGCCGGGCGTGCCGGTCGCGTTTGCCTGGGAACGGGCGCAGTATCCGTTTGCGCAGAACCGCGACCTGCTGCGCTTCTCGATCAAGACCGCCGCGCTGGGCCGGCAACCGGGCCGGCCGCTGAACCTCGTGCTGCTGCTCGACAACTCCGGCTCGATGGAACGCGCGGACCGCGTGAGCATCATCCGTGAGGCGTTGCGCGTGCTGGCGGAGCAGTTGCAGCCGCAGGACAAACTCAGCGTTATCACTTTCGCCCGCACGCCGCGGTTGTTCGCTGACGGCGCGCCCGGCAGCGATGCCGGCGCTATCGCCATGGCCTTGACTGAGCTCACGCCGCAAGGCGGCACCAACCTGGAAGACGCAATGAACCTGGCCTACCAAACTGCGCTGCGGCATTACCTGGCCAACGGCGTCAACCGCGTCGTGCTCCTCACCGACGGCGCGGCCAACCTCGGCGACGTGGACCCCGAGGCGCTCAAGCAGAAGGTCGAGGCCAACCGCAAGCAAGGCATCGCGCTCGATTGCTTCGGCATCGGCTGGGAAGGCTACAACGATGATTTGCTGGAGGTCCTCTCCCGCAACGGCGATGGCCGGTATGGCTTCGTCAATACGCCCGAGGAAGCGGCNNCGGCCTACCGCCAGATTGGCTATGCGAAGCATCAGCTCACCAAAGAGCAGTTCCGCGACAATACCGTGGACGCCGCCGAGATCGGCGCCGCCGAGTCCGGCAACGCGCTTTACGCGATTGAAGCGAACCCGCGCGGCGATGGCCCGCTCGCCACCGTGCGCGTCCGCTACAAGGTGCCCGGCACGACCGATTACCACGAGCATGAGTGGCCCGTGCCCTACACCGGCAACGCGGTGGCTCTGGAGCAAGCCAGCCCCGCGATGCGGCTGGCCGCCACGGCAAGCGCGTTCTCCGAGTGGCTGGTTTCCAGCCCGTATGCCGGGGAAGTCAGCCCCGACCGGTTGCTCGGATACCTGAGTGGCGTGCCGGAGGTTTATGGTGCGGACGCCCGGCCGAAGAAGCTGGAATGGATGGTCCGGCAGGCCAAGAGCATTGCCGGGAAGTAGCGGCGAATAATAGGGCTTTACACTCTCCAATTGAATCAAAATGAAACCTCACATCGTCCCCTTCAATTCCCGCTCCTGGCACGGCCGCGCGGGTTCGTTCCTGCTGGTCTCCTTGCTGTTCTCGTGCGGGCTGATACCCGGTCAGGCCGCGAGCACCACGGCGGAGCTGAAAAACCTCTCCGTCAACGGCGGCGTGGAAGACGGCAAGGCGCGCCTGGTCATCGAAGCGCTGCTGAACCGGCTTCCCGGCGATCAGGACAAAGCCATCTTCGCCACCGCCCTCGAGCACTCCATCAAGATCACGCCCGAGAAGCTTACAGATTCCATCCTTGCCACACTCGACATTCTTCAAGGCGAGCCGAAGGAACTACCGTTCACCATCACCGGCGAAGGCGAGATACGCCAGGTGACTGGCGAGGCGTTGCTGGACTGGAGCGTGCGGCAGGAAACCAACAGCCTGCGCACACTGGTGCTGCGGCCGCGCAAGACCGATAAACCCCTTACACGGCTCACCGTGAACATTGTTGCCGATCGGGAACTCAAGGGCTGGTCGAATCCGCTCACGCCTCTCACCCTGACGCCCGCGCAACCAGCCTTGTTCAGCGGCTACCTCAAGGTAGAATCCGCGCCCGAACTCCAGGTCCAGCCCGACAAGATTTCCGGCCTGATCCCGATCGAGCTGAAGTTCCTGCCGGACTCGATGCGCGGCGCTGCCAAACCCGACGAGCCGGAGCCACTGGCGTTCCGGTTCCAGGGTGCGGCCTATTCGTTGCCGCTCAGAATCAGCTTCGCCGACCCGGAAGCGCGCCGCGTCGTGCTGCGGAATTGCAAACTCACCGGCCAGCTCGGCGCACAGACCGCCGCCTTCACACTCACGGCCACGGCTCACGTGACCAATCCCAAGGGCGGTTCGCTCAACCTGCTCTCGGGCGGCGTCGCGCTGGCCGATTTCGAGCCGCAGCCCGGATGGCGGGTGCGCCTCGAGCAAGACCGGTTCGTGCTCACCTTTGACGGACCAGGTGAGTTTCCTATCCTGCTCAAATTCAACGCCGCCGTTCGCCCGCGCGAGGCATGGAATACGATTGAGTTCCATGTCGCCGCCAGCGCGCTGCAGCCCATTGTGTTGCAGGGACTCGGCGCCGACACGCAATTCGAGTTTGCCGGAGCGGCCCGGCCCGAGCGCACCGGCAGCGACTTCGTCAGCTACCTGCCGTCGGATGGCACGGTGAAACTATCCTGGAAAGAGTCCCGCCCCGAAGCCGAAGGCAAACTGTTCTACGCTGCCGAAATGCTTTCGCAAATCAGCGTCAGCCCCGGCCTGATGCGCCAGGTGGCGCTGCTGGATTTCAAAGTCATGCAAGGCGAGCTGAGCCGCGTGGCGTTACTGGTACGCGGCGCGGGCAAAGTCACGGGGGTGCAGGGCGACCAGGTGCTCGCCTGGAACGTCGAGCCGGTTCCGAACTCCACCGACCGCCGGCTCGTCGTCCAGTTCAACCAGTCGCAGAAGGACCAGTTCGCAATCCAGGTGCAAATGCAGACGCCCCTGGACGCGTTTCCGCAAACGGCGGACGCGATGCAGTTGCGGCCCGAGGGCGCGACGCGCTTCGCCGGATACTTCCGCATCGTGAATGAAGGTGCGGTTCGGCTCGAAGTCGCGCAGGCGACCGGGCTGTCGCAGATTTCGCCCGACCAATTCCCGGAAAGCGACGCGACCCGCGCGGCGTTGCGGGTGACGGGGAGCCAGCGGTTTGCCTACCGGTTTTCCGGGGCGGACTTCGCACTGCGCATCCAGGCGGATCAAATCCTGCCCGAGCTGAGCGTTTCGCAAGTGTTGGCGTATCACCTGGGCGAGAACGAGCTGGCGATCGATGCCGAGATCGAGCTGGATATCCGGGAAGCCCCCCTGCGCGAGTTGGTGCTGCGCGTGCCCAAAGGTTACGCCATCGCGCGGCTGACCGGGTCGGGCATGACCGACTATTTTCCACTCGAGACGGACGAGGAGCCCGACAGCATCTTGCGGCCGGTGCGGCTGGTCTATGGCCAGCCGGTGTCCGGCCGGCAGGTGATCCAGCTCCGCCTCGAACGTAATCAAGCGCTGGGCGAAGCCACCTGGACGCTGCCGCGCATCGAAACCGCCAAAGCCAAGTCCGTGCGCGGTCATGTGGCAGTAGCGGCGGACGCGGGCTTTCGCCTGACGGCCGAGCGCACCCAGGGCCTCACCGAGATAGCCACGGCCTTCTTCCCGCGCAAAGTCCCCGGCATCCAGGCGGCGTTTCGGCTGAGCGACCCAGCCTGGCAGGCGACCCTCCGCGTCGAACGGCTTCCGCAAACCGTGCAGGCGGATGCCTTGCATCTATTCTCCATCGGCGAAGGCATCGCCTACGGCAGCAGCGTGATGAATTACCTCGTATCCGGCGCGCCGCTGTCAGCCTTCAAGGTTGAGCTGTCGGAGGAGTACTTTAACGTGGAGTTCACCGGCAAAGACATCCGCAACTGGCAGAAGACCGACGGCGGCTACGTAGTGCAATTGCACACGCCTGTGTCGGGCGCCTATACGTTGCTGGCGACCTACGAGCGACCGTTCAAGTCGCGGGGTGAGACGCTGACGTTCACCGGTGCGCGCCCGCTTGATGCGCAATCCGAGCAGGGCTACACCCTCATCATCAGCGCCTACCAGTTCCAGGTGAAGCCCGTCGATGTGTCAGCCGGCCTGCTGCCGCTGGAGACCGGCGAGGTGCCGCCCGAATACCGCCTGTTCTTCGACGCGCCCATCCTGGCCGCTTATCGCTACACCTCGCGTCCGTTCAACTTGAAACTCGCGCTCAGCCCGCTCGCGCAGGGCGACTCCCTCAGCCAGGTGGTGGACCGCGCGCTGATCACCACGCGCATCTCGAAGGAAGGCCAGGCGCTCACCGACGTGCGCTACTTCGTGAAGAACCGCGGTAACCCGCACCTCCGCCTCACCCTGCCCCCGGGCACGCAGTTATGGTCCGCTTCCGTCAACGGCGCCTCGGTCGTGCCGGTCACGGACGCGCAGGCCAACCTCATTCCCTTACCGCAGCATGCGGACCCCAATGCGGTGCTGACGTTGGATTTAAAGCTGGCCGGGACCAACGACCCAAAGCTCATCACCGTGGCGGCTCCCATCGTCAACGTGCCGGTGATGCTCGCGGAATGGAAGCTGGAACCGGACACCGGTCAGCGGTTGGTCTATCTCCATGGCTCGCTAACGCCCGCGGGAGGCATGCCGGATGTGTCGGGCTTTGCGGAGCTGGCGCGGATGTTCACGGGGAACGAAAGCAGCCGCGCGCTGGCGGTCCTGTTTGCCGTGCTGGCTTTGATGGCGTTGGCTGTGTGGGCGTGTCGCTGGTCGGCCCATGCGGGGATCTATCGCTTCAGCTCCCGCCACCTTGCCGGGACGCTGCTGGGCCTCCTTGCCGTTGTGCTGGCGGTCGCCGCCTTCATCAACTTGTGCGACCTGGCGCAAAACCAGCAGCGCGCCGTGCCGCGCGACGTCACGTTGCTGGCGCCGATACAACAAGCCGGTAGCGCCTTGACCGTCCAAGTCGCGAATCTGGGAGACAAGCCGTCCGTGCTCAGCTTCGTCCGTTACGGCTGGCCCGCGCTGTTCGCCCTGGCGATCTGGGTCTTCGGATGGATAACCGACCGGCGGGGATCAAAGACTGTCGGCTCGGTTCTCGCCTGGACTTTACTGGCTTGGGCGGCGCTGCGTTGCCCGCATGGTGCTACGATCTTCCTGTTGGTCTTCGCCGCCTTCTTGCTGCTGCAAGTCCTGATTCCCGCGCTGCGCAGACTCTGGCAGTTGCCGAGCCAACCACGGCCGGCCCCGCCACCGGCGACCCAAAGCGGGGCCGCACCCGCGGCTACCGCCTTGCTGGTGGGCGGCCTGCTGTGGTTGAGTTTGGGAAGCGCGGCCTTGGTACGTGGCGCAGATTCCAAGTCCCCTCTACCCTCCAAAGACCCCGCGCTCGCTGAGTCCGTGACCCAGAACATCCGTATCGAAGACAAGTTCGCGCTGGCTACGGCAAGAATCCGCTGGCTGGCGGCGAAGGGCCAGATGCTGCCGCTGTTGTTTGAGCCGGCCGTGCTGACGCGCATCGACTACCCCACCAACTCGCTCAAACTTGTCCAGGGCACGGCGGGGTCCAAACGGGCGCAACAATTGCTTGCCCAGGAGAACGGCACCTTTGATGTGGAGGTACATTACCAATTGCAGGTGACGAAGCGGGACACCGAAAGCGGCGTGGTCCTGCCCGTGCCCTATGGCCTCGTCAATCGGCTCAAGCTTACCCTGGTTAATCTCGACGTGGACGTGCTCTCGCCGCAGGCGGTTTCCATCCAGCGCGACGCCGTCGGCAGCAATACCGTCGCCACGCTGGTGCTGTCACCGGCGAATGACGCCTGGATCGCCTGGAAGCCGCGCAGCCGCGATGTGAAACGCGAGAAGGCGGTCTTCTACGCGGAGGCTTCCCAGCTCTATGTCCCCGCGGCAGGCGTGATCGAAGGCGGACATTACTTCGCCATCCGGCCCGCTCAGGGGGAGTTGGGGGAGTTGATTCTGGACGTGCCGGGCGGAACAACCATCACCGACGTGGTTGGCTCGGGCAGTCCCGCGGCGGCGGATGCCCAAAAGGGCACCTCCGCCTCCATCGTCTCGTTGTGGCGCTTCGACCCCGATACGCGCAAACTCCGAGTGACGCTTAATCCGGCGCAGTCGCGTCCATTTTCCCTGCTCGTCCGTTCCCAGGTGGCCACCGGGCCGCTGCCCTTCGATCATTCAGTTGGGTTGATGGCCGTGGATAATGCCGCCGGGCAAATTGGCCTGCTGGGCATCGCCACCGGCAACGAAGTCCAGCTCGATGCCGTCAGCGCCGAAACCTTCTCGCCGATTAACCTGGAGGACTTCCCGGCGTATTTGGTTTCCGTGCTACAGCCGCAGATTCCCGGGCTCACGTTGCGCCGCGCGTTCCGGTATTCCGACCCGAAGGCTGTCGTCGTGTTGAAGGCCTCAGCCGTCGAGCCCGATGTCCGGGTCGAAACGCAAGATACTGTCTCGCTCGGCGAAGACCGCACGGTCCTCGCCGCCAATGCCACGGTGACCATTACGCGCGCGGGCATCTTCCGCCTGAGTTTCATTATGCCGGCGGGCTTCGACGTCGAGGCCATCAGCGGGTCAACGTTGAGCCATTGGACCGAGCTGAAGACGGACGCGGGGCGCGTGATCACTTTGCACCTGGGCGGCAAAACCGAAGGCCAGCAGCAATTCGCCATCAGCCTGGCCGGACCGGGCGTCAAGGCCACCAACGCCTGGACGGTCCCGCAACTGGCGCTGCGCGAGGCCAGCAAGCAGCGCGGCACACTCCTCCTGGTGCCCGAACAAGGAATGCGCCTGCAAGTCGGCATGCGCGACGGGGTCACGCAACTGGACCCGCAGAAGTCAGGTATTCGGCAAAAGGGCGTCCTGGCATTTCGCGTGTTGCAGATGCCGTGGAACCTCGTGCTCGATATCGAACAGGTAGACCCGTGGATCCAGGTCACCAGCCTCCAGCACGCCACCATCAACGAAGCCCTGGTAAAGGTCGCGGCTAACTTGCAGTACCAGATCGAGAATACCGGGCTGAAAGTATTCCATGTATTCCTCCCCACCAACGCCGAGAGCGTCCGCTTCCAAGGTGAACAGGTCGCTGACTTCCTGCCGCTGGCGGGCGCCGTTACCAACCAACTGCAGGAATGGGAGGTGAAACTGCATCGGCGCGTCATCGGCTCCTATCTCCTCCAGGCCACCTACCAGACCCCGATGCCGGAGCACGCGGCGGAGACCGTCCTGCGCGGCCTGCAAGCCGCCGACGTGAACCTCCAGCGCGGATTCGTAACGGTGCAAGCCGGCGGCCGTTTGCAAGTGCGCATCGACGCGCCCCCCGCCGCATTGCAGTCCACCGAGTGGCAGAGCATCCCGCGCGCGCTCCAGCAGAACCTGCCGGCCGCCGCGGCCAACTTCACCTATCGCCTCGTGGAACCCGCATTCGCACTCCCGTTGCAGCTCGAACGCCACGAGGCCGCCAAACTGTTGCCCGCTCGCGTCAACAACATCACCTTCACTTCGGTGATCTCCGACGACGGCGAGATGCTCACGCAAGTGCGCCTGGAGATGGTCCCCGGCGACAAGCGCCTGCTCAATCTCACGCTGCCGAAAGACGCCCGCTTCTGGTTTGCATTCGTTAACCAAAGCGGTGTCTGGCCCTGGCGCGAGCAGGACCGCATCCTCATTCCGCTGGAGCAGCAGTCGCGCGGCGGCAAGGCCATTCCAGTCGAGGTGTTCTACAGCTCCCACATCGGCGCGACCGGCGGCCGATCCCTCGACCTGGACCTGGTGGCGCCCAAGTTCGATCTGCCGCTCGAAAACCTCACCTGGCGGGTCTGGCTGAGCGATAAATGGCAGCTCAAACACTGGTCCGGCTCGCTCCAGTTGCAGCAGGAGGAAACCTTGCCGCGCGCCACCACCGTTGACCTGCAAACCTATCTCCAGGACGAGGCCACCCAGCAACAGGCGCGGACCAAGGAGGCCGAAGAATTCATGGCCGCCGCCAACAGCGCCCTGCAAGGGGGCGACCCCCAGATGGCCCGCCGCGCGTTCCAGGCCGCCTACGGCCTCTCCACCCACGACACGGCTTTCAACGAAGACGCCCGGGTGCAACTGCACAATATCAAGCTGCAGCAGGCGCTCGTCGGCTTGAATGTCCGCCAGGCCACGGCGGCTGGCGACACGGCTGCGCTCGGAGGCAAGTTCCGTGACCTGCGTGGCCGCAAAGAAGTCACTTATACGCAGCAGGACGCCAAGGACATCATCGACCGCAACACCGCCGACGATAACGCCGCCTACATGCGTTTGGCCGAACGGATCATCCAGCAGCAAGACGCCGCCGTGACCAGCCCCGCGGCAATCCGTGCCAGCATTCCCGAGCAGGGCCGCGTGCTGATCTTCAAGCGCGCCGTAGTCGTCGATACCTGGGCCGATTTGAAGATCCACTTGGCGGCGACCGCCGCCAAAGCTGCCTCTTGGGGCATGCGTGTTCTCATCCTCGCCGCCAGCCTGCTGGTCCTGGCCGCATTCGCCTGGGCCGCGCGCTCGTTCCACCGCCGCGAATCTAACTAACGAAGGCTAAGTGCGTGCGGCCGTAGATACGCTGACGCAATGGAAGATGGGCATTGCGGTAACGCGAAGCGTTTCGCCTATCTACTTACGGACAGTTGACCGCTCCCGCAGCCAGGTGAGGTCAGGGTTATTGGGCGAAGAATCCTGGTGCCGATGATAATCCGTCGAATACGCGGTGATCGTCCGCTGATCCCGCCAGCGATGGTAGTCCACGTGCCCGTCGGCGAAGGAGACCAAACCCCCGCGGTTGTGCGAACTGTTGGGGAAATTGAAGAAGTAGTCCGTGACCATCTGCACGCCAAAGAACGGCCAGCAAATGCTGTTCGGATTGACATCCTGGAAGAGAAACACGCCGCTGGGCATGGGTGCGACCAGCTCGGTATGTTTCTTTAAGAGCCTGTAGAGGGGGAAGCCGCGCCCATCCACGGGCCCCAGGCGATTGTCCCATTCGCCAACCCAGCCGACGTACGCATTGAGCGCATAACTGCGAAGCTTTGGGTAGGTCTGGCCGTTCACAGTCACCGTGTTCCGGTCGGTTGGGCAGACGTAAAGCTTGGTATTCCGGAGGTAATTGCCGAAAAGCGCATACTTGGGGTCCAGGATATACGTGGCGTTTGTATTGGCCTCGGCATAATAAAAAGCGCCCTGCACCCAGAGCTTGACGGTGGTGCTCGGTGGATAGGTCTCGCCGTTGGCCACAAGCATGTCGTTGTTATCCCCGGCGTACATCATCCACGCCGTAGTCAACTGCTTCTGGTTATTGATGCACTGGATCTTTTTGGCCGCCACCTTCGCGCGCGCCAACGCAGGCAGCAGCAGCGCCGCGAGAATGGCGATGATGGCAATGACCACTAGTAGCTCGATGAGCGTGAAACCCCGCCGACCCTTTCGCAAGGCGCGCATAATACTCAATTGGGACGACTGCCTCCTAATAACGCCGCAGTAACCGCATTTCAAGCACAAAGACCCTCAATCCCGCCCCGCAGCCGACTTTCCGCCTTGCGCCCGCCCGGCCTTTGCCCATCCTTTAAGCGATGGCCGAACACAAGGTTTTAGAGGTTCTGGCGAAGCCGGACGCCGCGTTGGAGATGACGCTGCGCCCCTCGCTGTTCTCAGAATTCACGGGCCAGTTCAAGGTTAAGGAACGCTTGGAAATCACCGTGGCCGCCGCCAGGCAGCGCAAAGAAGCCATCGACCACGTTCTCTTCAGCGGCCCTCCCGGTCTGGGCAAGACCACGCTGGCTCACATCCTCGCCAAGGCTATGGGCGCCAACCTCAAAAGCACCAGCGGCCCGACGATCGAGAAGGCCGGTGACCTCGCCGGCCTGCTGACCAATCTCGAAGAGGGCGACGTCCTGTTCATTGACGAGATCCACCGCCTCCAGAAGACCATCGAAGAATACCTCTACCCGGCCATGGAGGACTTCAAGCTGGACATCATTATCGATCAGGGGCCGAATGCCCGTAGTGTCCGACTGAACTTGCCCCGCTTCACGCTCATCGGCGCTACCACCCGCAGCGGACTGCTCACCGCGCCGCTGCTCACCCGTTTTCCCATCCGCGAGCGCCTCGACTACTACCAGGCCGACCAACTCCAACAGATCGTCGTCCGCTCCGCGCGGCTGCTCAACGTCGAGACCGAGGAAAAGGGCGCGCGGGAAATCGCCCGCCGCAGCCGCGGCACCCCACGCATTGCCAACAACCTGCTCCGGCGCGTGCGCGATTACGCCCAGGTGCGGCATGAAGGCCGCATCACGGCGGACATCGCCGACAAGGCACTGGCCATGCTCGAAATCGACGAGAACGGCCTCGACGAAATGGACAAGCGCATCCTCGAAACCGTCATCGTTAAGTTTGGCGGCGGACCCGTCGGCCTCAGCTCGATGGCGGTGGCCGTGGGCGAGGAACCGGACACGCTGGAAGAAGTGTATGAGCCTTACCTCATCATGGAAGGCTACCTCAAACGCACCCCCCAGGGCCGTGTCGCCACCGAACTGAGTTACAAGAAGCTCGGCTTGAAGCTGGACGCCGAGAAGCAAGCGCGGCTCCTTTAGCTGCCGGATTTCTAGATCATCGTCAAACTGCACGCCCCGGCGATGGGGCGGAAGACATCGGCTTGAACTCCCACTTCACTCAGGGTCTTGAGCAAGGCCTGGGTCTGCGGTTTCTGGACCAGCACCATGAAGCAGCCGCCCAAGCCGGCGCCGGCTAGTTGCGCGCCCTCCACCCCGGTCTGCCGAAGGGTCGTGGAGCAAGGTGTCCCTCTTGCCCGCCGGCGCCAGGGTCTCGCCGCGATTCGCCGGCGCCTCGACAGCCACCTGGCCCTGCCGCTGGCGATAGAGCTCCTCGATGGCCAACAGTTCCTGCGGATTGTTGAACGCCATGATCTCCCGCGCATCCTGGATTTCACAACCCACTACTCGCGCCGGCTTCTTGCGGTGCGCCAGGATTTCGAACACATCCGTCAGGTATTCCTCCTGGCTGGAGCGGCTCGACTTGAGCCGGCTCAACGCGTCGTAGAGCACCGGCGCGCGAAAGAGATACGTGGACAGGTTCATCTGGTCGAAGCGTTCGAGCATGCGGCTGCCCGGAACCAATTCCTCGCCGACCTTCAGGCACCCCTGCCGCTCCTCCCGCGTAAACCGCTCCTCAAACTCAGCCCGGCTAAGTTTCTCTTCCAAGCTGGGCGAACCGGCATCCGCTCCGTCCCCTGACTTTGGGCTTTGGACTTTGGACTTTGGACTGTCCCCGCCGAGGGGACGTCCCCAGATCTCCCGCACCACCGCCCGTGCCGTCTTCTCGCCGCATTCGTGCGTCAGGATAGCCTCGACGGTCTTGCGGGGTAGGCCCGATTCGGTGCGGAAGGCCTCGCTGACCTTGGCCAGCGCCACCAGGCGCCGCCGCTCCGCCTCTTCGAGGATGCCCACGATGTTACCTCGCGGCGACTTGAGCAGAATGCCGGCGCTGGAATTGGGCGGCCGCTTCGCCGTGGCCAGAGTGACATCCGCGCCGCTCTGCTCACGCGCGGCCACCAACTGCCGGATGACCTTGGGGTCAATCACCTTGTCACCGGCCACCACGAGCACGTTGCCGTCGAAGCGCATGCGTTCGAGCAATTCCGCGCCCTTGCGGGCGGCGTCGCCCGTGCCCAGCGGCTTGTCCTGGAAGGCGTAGGGTGTCCCGGGAAAGCGGCGGTTGACGGTGGCCATAACGCTCTCCGCCATGCTGCCCACGACGACCACATTGAGCATGGCGCCGCAGAGGTTGTAGGTCTCCAGCGCGCGAATAATCACTGGGACGCCGAGCACCTCGAAGCAGACCTTGTGCTTGTCGCTGGTCCCCATCCGCGTCCCTTTGCCGCCCGCAAGAATAATTGTGACAAATGGCCTTCTCATAATTGCCTGGACTCGAGCACCGGCGCGGAGCTTAAGACACGACCGGGGAATAAGCAAAGCGACACTGAGCGGCGGTGGAGACACCGTGATACGAGTGAAATCGCAACCTATGAAACACGCGTGCCCTAAGGATGCCCTAAGGANNAAGGATGCCCCAAGGATGCCCAAAGGGGCTTCGCCAGAGCTTCTCCAGAGCAGCGCCGGAGCTACACCAGGGCAACACGCTGGTCGCGGAGTCGATGCTGGCCCAACGCCCCCGAGCCTGCCGCTGAAACGACGTGCCCGGAGTGCGCCCGTCCTCGGGCGCAGCAAACCGTGACTGTGGCGACGCCTTCGATTTCATTGGCACGCCGCCGCATTCCAACCTTGCTGCGCCCGAGGACGGCCGCACTCCGCCAAAGCATCAAGAATTTCGATACTGGGGAATTGTTTTTCGATTATCACTGCGCGGCTCCGGCGTGTTAGGGTGGCGGCATGAGAACTTCATTCGTTTCAAAGGGATGGTTGATCGTAAGTGCTGCGGTTGCGTTCATGGGGGTAACCGGCGCAACAGCGTGGGCCCAGTCCAAGGAGACTCCTCTGCGGATTGGGGTGTACGATTCGCGGGCGATCGCGGTCGCGTATGGCAACTCGACGGAATTCAGGAAGTCCCTGGAGGGGGTCACCGCCGACTACAAAAAGGCCAAGGAGGCCAAGGACGACAAGCGGGTCAAGAAGATTGAGACCCAGATGAAAGCCAAGCAGCGGCGCGCCCACGAGCAGGGTTTCAGCACCGGGTCGGTCGCCCCCATCATGGCCAAGATCAAGGACTCCCTGCCCGCCGTGGCCAAAAAGGCCGGCGTGGATGTGATTGTGAGCAAGTGGGAAGTGAATTACCAATCGCCGGGGATCAAGGTGGTGGACGTGACCGATGACCTGGTAGCGCAGTTTCACGTGAGCGCGAAGGGTTTGGAATGGGTCAAGGGAATCAAGGCCCACGAGCCCGTGCCCATCGAGCAGATCACGGATGATATGGACTAGCATATCCTGGATGAACTGCGGCGCGAAGCGTTTGGAGTGCGCGGAGCTTGCTCCCGCTTTCGGCCTCGTCCCACCATTCGACAGCGCCAGCAAGCTGGGCGCACTCCAAACGCTTCGCGCCTCAAGCCCCATGGGGGAGCGAGTGGAAAATCCCTGACAACCGGCCACGCAGGGCGTAATCCTGTGATCGAACACAGCATGAGCGAATCACCACAGCGAATTTCGATCACAGAGGCCTTGAGCGCGGCACAAGACACCCGTTGTCTCGAATTGGGCAGCGGGGTGCTAAACCGGACGCCGGAGGTGTTTCAGCAGTTGTTTGGGGACAAGCCGGCTTTGCTGGTGGCGGACACCAACACCCTCGCTGCCGCCGGGCAGGCGGTTCAGGAGGCGTTCCGTCGCACCGGGCGCGCCTGCCGCGAACCGTTTATCTTCACCGACCCGAAGCTCTACGCGGAGCATAAGTTGGTCACCGAGTTGGAAGAGGCGCTGAAGGGACACGACGCGATCCCTGTCGCCGTCGGGTCGGGTACCATCAATGACCTGACCAAACTGGCGTCGCATCGGGCCGGACGGCCATACATGGTGGTGGCGACGGCGGCTTCGATGGACGGCTACACGGCGTATGGGGCGTCAATTACTTACCAGGGCTCGAAGCAGACGTTTAGTTGTCCGGCGCCGGCTGGGGTGGTGGCTGACCTGGAGGTGATTTGCGCGGCCCCAGAGGGCATGAACGCTTCCGGCTACGCAGATCTGCTGGCGAAGGTGCCCGCGGGGGCGGACTGGCTGTTGGCGGACGCGCTGGGGTTAGACACGATTGACCAGACGGCTTGGGCCATCGTGCAGGGTGGGCTGCGGGCGGCGGTGGCCGACCCGGCGGGAGTGCGGGACCGGAACGTCGAAGCGGTGCGGCAATTGACGGAGGGCCTGATGCTCGGCGGCTTTGCGATGCAATCGGCGCGGTCCAGCCGCGTCGCCTCCGGCGCGGAGCACCAGTTCAGCCACCTGTGGGACATGCAGCACCACGTTTACAAGGGCCGGGCTCCCTCGCACGGTTTCAAGGTCGGCATCGGCACGCTGGCGGTGGCCGGCCTCTACGACGATTTGCTATCCCGGAAACTGGAGGACCTCGACGTGGCCGATTGTTGCGCGCAGTGGCCGAGCGAGGGTGAGTGCGAGAGGGCGGTGCGGGCGTTGTTCCGGCAGGAAGATGTGCTGGCGGTGGCGCTCAAGGAAAGCCGGGCCAAGTGGGTGGATGCGGCGGCGCTGGGCGGCCAATTGGAGACGCTGCGGCGGATCTGGCCGGACCTGAAAGGACGTTTGCGCGAGCAACTCATTCCACGGTCGGAGCTGAAAGCCATGCTGCTCGCGGTCGGCGCGCCGGTCGAGCCGCAGCAGATCGGCATCTCGCGAGCGCGGTTGCGCGCAAGTTATGAGCAGGCCTATTACCTGCGCCGCCGGTTTACGGCGCTGGATCTGGCGACGCGCTGCGGCTTGCTCGAACCGGCCCTGGACGCGATGTTCGGTCCCGACGGCCCGTGGCCGATGGGCCGGCCCTGGAGTCGCAAGATTTAGACACTCCCCAGGGAACCGGCCGCCCTCGCCACCGAGAACGCAGCGGCCACGACCATCGGCCTGACCGGCCTGTTTGGCTACCTGGGCACGGTGTTATCCGGCTGGGGGCTGGGCAAGCGGGTCCATTGGCGGGACTGGGACGCGGGCATTGCCGGGTTGATGATCGTGGCGGCCATCGGCACCCTGCTCCGCACGGCAGCCTGGGGAGCCAAGGCGGACGGTTGCCAGAGTTAACCTGGTTTTTGTGCTTGGATATTCGGACCAGCCTTGTTATAAATAGCTCGTCCCGACCCGGAGGTTTCTCCGCGCCGGAAGAGTAGCCGCGCGCTAAAACATCAATATGCCGACGCCGAACGCAAACGATTCGGGAGCGACCCAGGGGGTGTTGCGTAAGGCCGCTCACAAGGGATTAATGATCGATGGTGGTGCGGCCGTCAGGTTCAACGAAACACGGTCCGCACAGAGCCAGTACAATTAGCCACAAATCCAACCATGAAAATAAGAACTACCCTTTGTTCAGCACTGACCGCGATGGGCTTAATGCTCTGCCTCAGCACCCAGCCGGCCCTGGGCCTGGTAACCGTCAGCGTGCAGCCCCCCAACCAGGTGGCGTTAGTCGGAAGCAATGCCGTCTTCACCGCCCAGGTCATTGCGAACGCCGGAGAGCAGATCACGGCCTACACCTGGCTGATGTCTCCGAACGGCCAGAACCCCTTCACCACCATTGCCGGCGCCACCACCGCCACCTGCACCCTGATCGGCGTACAGGCCTCGGATACCGGCTTTTACTTTGTCAAGGTAACCTACAATTCAGGCACGCAGATCGGCCTCGTATCCATCAGCTCAGCGGTGAACCTTACGGTCTTTGACCAGGCGCGCATCGTCAGCCAACCGCAGAGCGGGGGGATTCGCCTCGCCGGCACCAACGTCACGTTCAGCGTGAGCGCGCTGGGCTCGGCACCGCTCAGCTACCAGTGGCGCTTGAACCGGGCCAACCTGGCGGACAATGGCCGCATCACGGGCGCCAACGGGACCGACCTGACCATCAACGCGCTCGTCCCAGCGGATTCCGGGAATTATGACGTGGTGGTCACAAACCAGTATTCCGCGGCGACCAGCCAGGTAGCCACGCTCAGCGTCTATTTACCGGTCGGCATCAGCGTGCCGCCCTCCGACACCACCACCATTGCCGGCAGCAATACGGTGTTTAGCGTCACCGCCACCGGGACCGAGCTATTGAGCTACCAGTGGCAGCACGCCGGGACGAACCTCTCCAATGGCGGACGCTTCAGCGGCGCCAAAACCAATGTGCTGACCATCATGGGCACTACCTTCAGCGACGCGGGCGACTACACGGTGTCCATCTCCAACCCGGTCAGCGCCGTGACCAGCACGGTGGCAACGCTCACGGTGCTGGTACCGGCCACGATCACCAGCGCCACCAGCGCGGTCGGGCGGCAGGGGGCCTTTTTCAGCTTCACAAATACCGCCACGGGCACGCCGCCCATTACGTTTGGAGCGGACGGCTTGCCCTCCGGACTGAGCATCGAGCCGACCAACGGAATAATTTCCGGCATCCCGCTGGTGACGGGCGTGTTTAATATCTCCATCTATGCGACCAACCCCGCGATGACCACCACGGGGCAGTTGGTGCTCGCGCTGACCACCGGGGTTCCCGGCATTACCAGCGCGACNNCCCGCCACCGGCGTGATTAGCGGGCCGCCGATCGTCAGCGGCGTCTTCCCGATCACCATCGGCGTCGCCAACGAGTTCGGTAGCGACAGCCGGGTCCTGACACTCACCATCGCCTCGTCGCTGCCGGTGATCACCAGCCCCCTGACCGCCGCCGGGACGGAGGGCGATACCAACTTCAGCTATACGATCACGGCCAGTGACTCACCGACGGACTTCGGGGCGTCGAATCTGCCCTTGGGGCTGAGTGTGAATCCCACCAACGGGATCATCAGCGGCACTCCCTGGTATGGCGGCATCTTCAACGTCCTGATCTGGGCGAATAACCCGTGGGGCACCGGCTCGACCAACCTGTTGGTAACCATCGACTACGCCCCCCTCAACGACCTCGCCATAACCAATGTCACCACCGCCTGGTCCAAGCCTTACCTGCTGGACTTNNGTGCATGGAGGACGGGGTGCCGATCCCAAGCGAGGCTCCGCTGGTTTTGGAAAGCGTGATGGGCACCGGCTCGAAACAGCTCAAGACCTTCCTGGCGCTCGATTATACCGAAAGCATGTTTTCAGTGCCGGGGGCCATCAATGCGATGCAGGACGCCGCCGAGCTCCTCATCAATCANNCGACAAGGTTGTCTTGAGCCAGGCTATTGACGGCATCCAAACCAACTATGTGCGGGGCAATTACGCGGGCACCCGGTGCTGGGATGCCATGTATCTCGCGCTGAACCAATTCGGCCCCAGCAACATCGATGAGCAGCGCTACCTGGTGGCGATGACCGACGGCAATGACGATTCGAGCGACCTGAACACGCTCTTCTTCCCAACAAATGCCGTAGATATCCTGGTCCAGACGGCACAGGCCAATCATGTGGCCATCTACTGCGTGGCCTTCGGAAACAGCATCAACACCACCGCGCTGCAGCAACTCACGTCGCAGACAGGCGGCCGTTATTATACCGCCGCGACGACGGCTGACCTGGGCACGCAATTCCAGGTTATCGAAAAGGACATCAGCAGCCAGTACGTGCTGCGTTGGGCGACCTTGAAGCGAACGACCATACCGGCCTACCCGTCCCCGGGTTTCCAGCCGTCGTTCCAGCTAACCTGCGGCACGAACACGGCCTTTTGGAATACCAACATTGTCATGACAAACATCGACATCGTTGACACGAACCAGACCCCGCCCGTCACCAACACCATTACCACGAACGCCGTCCAGTTTCCCTACAATCCACCGGACTGGGCGGGGGATGTGCGCATTGGCTCCCTGCACCTGGTGCAGGATGCGGACGTCGGGCCGCAAACCATCCGGCTGCGGACGGCTTATTCACCGAGATATGTGCGGGCGCTGCGGCTCAATTACCGCCCTAATTTCCCCTGCACGGCCAGCCTGGATTCCACCAACACGAGCGAGATTCTCTCCGGGTGGACCATGACGGAGACCGCCGATACCAATGACCTGCGGACGCTGACGATGCTCAGCTCGGACACCAACAACCTGCTGACGAGCATCCCGTATGCGGCCTTCGGCGACCTGGTCAGCTTCCACTTCCTGTACCCGGAGTCGCTAACCGCGACGCAGGCATTCAGCGTGTTCAACGTGGATAATAGTATCTACACGAACTTCCTGCCGGTCGGGCAAAGCTTCACCAATCAGAACTTCACCAACTTCGTCAAGCTGTATCCGCCGGCGCCCCCGCATGGGACGCCCATCCCGTGGCTGATCAGCTATGGCTTCACGAACAACTTCGCCGCGGCGGAGCTGATTGTGACCAACGGGCTGCCGGTCTGGGAGGCCTACGTGGCGGGGCTGAACCCGACCAATGCCAGCTCCAGGTTTAATGTCTCAACCGCCTTCATACCCGGTCAGGTCCCGCAGATCCTCTTCAGCACCGTGCTGGGACGGACGTATCGCGTCGAAACCGCCGCCACTCTCGATAGTTGGTCCGTCCTGCGCGATGACATCCCGGGAACCGGAGGCAACATCCTGTTCATCGACAACCGCGTGCTTAGCGGGGTCAATTCGACCTTCTATCGCGTGGCGGTTTACTGAGGTTGCCAGTCGAGGACTAGCCCGGGGCTAACGAGCCTTGGGCTGCCCCTCCGCTCCCGGCACCGACGCATGGGTTGTCGGCTCGGCGTCAATCCGATAGCGCCGGTGCATATAGAGATCGTCGGCGACCTGGTAAACGGCAATCGCATCCCGTTCGAGCTCGCGGTCAGCGTCGGTGGGTTGCGAGAGCGGGCGCATCTCCGCGACCTTCGGATCGCCCTGGTAGAATTCCACCGCTTGCTTCAGGCCCAGCACCACGAGGCGGTCATGTGCGAGGCGGCCGATGTCGCGGTTATGATTCAGCAGCGCGCAGCCTTCCTCAGGCCGGTTGCGCAACAGGTCGCGGCCGAAGAACAGGGTCTCATAAGGACGTCCCAGCAAACCAAGGACGGTGGTCGGCACATCGAGTGAGCAGCCGAGTTGCGCGACGCGGCTCGGGCTCTGTACGACCGCCGGGCCGGCGATCAGCAGCGGGATTTCGTATGAGTGAATGGGAATGCTTTGCTCGCCATACACCCGCGCACCATGGTCGGCCACCACCACAAAGAGGGTATTCGTCCAGAAGGCTTCCTTCCGCGCGGCCTCGAAAAAGCGGCCCAGGGCATAGTCGGAATACTTCACGGCGTTCTCGCGCCGCCGTTGATCCGGGTCCTCGGGGATGGTGCCCTTCGGATAAGTGTAGGGCTTGTGGTTGGAGACGGAGAGAATCGTGCCGCAGAACGGCTGCCCGGTCTTCGCCAGCTCGCGGAACTCCTCGACCCCGCGCAGGAAGACATCTTCGTCGCAAACACCCCAGATGGTCGAGAAAGTCGGATGCTCGAAGTGCTTCTGCTCGATGAAACGGTCGTAGCCATTGCGGACGGCGAAGGAGCGCATCCCGTCGAACAGCCCGCGACCACCATACAGGAACACGTTCGTGTAGCCGTCCCGTTTCAGCACACGGGCGATGGTCTCGACATTGTCGGACCGGTCCCGCTTGACGATAGACTCCCCGGGCAGCGGCGGGAAAGAGGATAGCACCCCCTCGAACCCTCGCACGGTGCGGTTGCCGGAAGCATAGATGTTCGTAAAGAGCATGCCTTCCTGAGCTGCCAGCTTGTCCATTTCCGGGGTGAGCGTGTTGGTGCGGCCCAGGCAGCCCCAGAACTCCGAGCCCAGGCTTTCCTCAAGGAAGATCACCACGTTGAGACGGGGGCGGGTCGGGTCACCGGCCACGCGGCGGCGGATCGACTGGCCGTCCTCCACAAATTCAGTGTTCGCTTCGGTCAGCAGGCGGCGCGTGCGCTGGTAGGCCTCGGCTGTCGGCAATGTCTTATAGAACGCGGCGTAATCGAGGTTATTCGTCCAAGCGGCAAGGAGGAAGGAGATGGCGCCGTTATTGGCGATTTCATTTAACGTGCGGTCGTTGCTCACATGCACGCTCTTGAGGTTCACGGTCGGAGTGAGCACAGCGGCCAGCGCCATCGCCGCCCCCAAATGCAGCAGCCGCGACGTCGCGGGGAAGGGCCGCTCCCACATCTGCCCAAAAAGGCGGCTCGCCGCAAACAACCAGCCCAGGCTCAGCACCAGGCAAACCGCGAGCACAACGCCCACGTGATACGACTCCCAGATGTTGACGAAGACTTCCTTGGGATAGATCAGGTAATCGACGGCGACCGTGTTGAAGCGCGCCTTGAACTCATCAAAGAAGAAGAACTCAGCGAACAGCAGGAAGACCTGGACGAACCAGAAACCGAGACTGCCGCCAATCAACAACACCCGGTGCCACAGGGAGCCGAACTTCCGATCCGGCACGACCAGCATCCAGGCCAGCAGCGGAATTGTCTCCACCAAAGCCATGAACAGGTCCCGATGAAACCCGCTGAGGAGGGCGAGCAGAATCTCGGTTGCGGGCACCCCAGCCGGCTTAAAGGCGAAGAGCAGCACTAACCGCAGCACGCACCAGGCGACCAGCAGCGAGAGAAACCAAAAGCTGGCGAAGCCGTAACGCGATCGTTTCCACGACAACTCAGCCGCTGGAAGATTGGTATTCATTGAACGCAATAGTCCTCCTTGGGGAAGTGGCCGCCAATCCCTTCACCGCTTGCGGCAGAACTGGATGCCATCCGCAACCGAAAGCAATGCTGCCTCGACGCGCGGGTCGCTGGCCAGCTTGCGGTTCAACGCATCGATCGCGCGCCCGTTAGCCTGCCTCACAGCGCCGTCGCCCAGCCGTCCGCCCCAGAGCATGTTGTCGAACAGGATGAGGCCGTTCCGCCGGATACGCGGCAGGAGCAGCTCGTAGTAGGCGTCATACTCAGTCTTGGCGGCGTCAATGAACGCGAAATCAAAGGTGAGCCCGGGTTCGAGCCGTTTCAGCCGGGCGATGGCCGGGCCCAGCCGCAGCTCGATCCGGTCCTGCAATCCGGCTTTGGCCCAATACTTTCGCGCCACGGCGGTCCATTCCTCGCTTGCATCCAGGCAAATGAGCTTGCCCTTTGGAGGCAACGCACGCGCGATGCATAGGGAGCTGTAGCCGGTGAAGGTCCCGACCTCGATGGCGGATTTCACGCCCGCTGCCGCAACCAGGATGCTGAGGAATGTGCCCTGGTCATCGCTGATCTGGCATTTGCTCACTTCCTTGCCCAGCGCCGCGGTCTCCGCGCGAAGTTCCTCCAAGAGCGGGTCTGCCGCGTCACTGCGGCAGCGGCAGAGATAGCGATAACGACGGTCGTTCAGTGAAACGTATTTTGTGCCCATGCAGACACCGTAGCAGAAATGCCGGCGGAGGAAAGGGGGATGCGTGAAACGTGATGCGTGATGCGTGATGCGTGAGCAGGAATTGGGTGGTGGTAATCAGGACGGCTGGCTTAGCCCAGCCGTTGACCGGGCAGCAATGGATGGCCGGCAAGGAACTCGTGCGCTTGCAGGCGCCGGCCGCCTTCGCGCTGGAGCATTAATATCCGCAGCGCCTCGCAGCCACAGCCGACCACAATGCCGGCCTTGTCGGCTTGTAGCACTTCGCCGGACGGGCCTGTGAGTGCAACCACTTCCGCCTGCCAGATTTTCAACAGGTGAAGTTGGGGCAGCCCGGGCAGATAACTAAACGCTCCGGGCCAAGGCATCAGGCCGCGCACTCGATTCCAAATTGCGCGGGCCGGCTGGTTCCAATCAATGTGGCCATCCTGCTTCTTTATCTTGGGGGCGTAACTGACGCCTTCTACCGGCTGCGGACGCGGGGACAGTTTGCCGGCGACAGAATCCGGTATGGTTCGTAAAAGCAACTCCGCGCCTATCCGGGCAAGCCGATCGTGCAGCGTCTCCGCGTTATCTTCCGGGTGAATCGGAGTCGCCGCCTGCGTGATAATGGCGCCGGTGTCCAGGCCCTCATCCATCTTCATGATCGTAACCCCGGTCTCGGTGTCGCCGTTGAGGATAGCCCACTGGATCGGCGCCGCGCCCCGATACTTGGGCAGCAGGGAAGTATGGACGTTGAGGCAGCCGAAGCGCGGCAAAGTCAGGATACTCGCCGGTAAAATCTGGCCATAGGCTGCAACCACAATCAGGTCCGGCTGCAGAGCGCGCAACTCCTTGAGGAACTCTTCACTTCGTGCCCGCTCAGGCTGGAGCACCGGCAGCTCCGCGTTCAAGCCGAGCACCTTGACCGGCGACGGCTGCAGCTTCAGGTCCCGCCCCTTGGGACGGTCCGGCTGCGTGACGACCGCGACCACCTGAAAGCCCGGCGATTCGAGCAACCCCCGCAGGCTGTCACACGACAGTTCCGCCGTGCCCATGAAGAGGATTCGTAACGGAGCCATGCGACGGGAAGGCTGCGGACTAGCGCAGCAGCCGGCGGTTTCGTGGAGGGCGTGGCTGTGGCGGGCGCGCCGCAGCGGGCGCCACCGCCGGCCCAGTCACCGTGCGTGTGCCCAGGGAAGTCCCGCAACGGGAACAGAGGAATTCGTACAATTCACCCGAGGGGAGCACCAGCAGCAGCCGTTCGCGGACTTTTTGAGAGGAACGGCACTTGGGACAGTAGAGTTCGCTCGCGGTAAAGGTGCCAAATTGTTGCGCCATCTCACTTCGCGTCTTTGTGCTTCAGCTTGATCTCCTGAATCTCGACAAACGGAATCATAACCTCTTCCGTCGCGTGGCCGCGCTGCACCTGCAGGTGGAGATCGTTGGCGGCGATGCGGCTGATCCGCTGGCCGACGTATTCGCCGCGGGATGACTTGATGATTAACACCATGTCGCGGTCCGCATCTCGGCGGATCACGCCGAAGAAGCCGGGAAACTTCGTCTCAATAAACCGGCGGTTAAAGGTGAACTGGCCGCGCTGGTAGGTCGTGGTGGGCGGCAAAGCGGGCTGCTGCTTGACCGCTTCGGTTTGCCCCGCTTTCACGGCTTCCTCGGACCCCGTCCCCGCCAGCTTCAACCCCGCCGGGTGCGCGGCTCCATCTGCCGCCATCGGGTTGACCGCTTCCGCCGTCGCGGTCTCGGCTGCCGCCGCGGGCGCAGGCTCCCAGCTTTCTTCGACCGGCGCTATCTTCGTCCGCATGGACAGGAAGATAATCGGGCCAATGAGCGGCAGCACGGCGGACACCCCGCAGACCAACGGCGTCGGCTGCGCGCGAAAGATGGATACCTCATACGCGGCGTAGATATTAGCCGCATAAAGCAGCAACAGCACAAGCAAGCCCAGGCCGGACGAGCAGAGCGCCCCGAGCAGAGATTGGGCCGCCGGTCGTTCCAGGCGTGGTGGCTGTTTGATGTTCACCTCCGTCTTCTTGATCTTCTCCTCCTGGGTAATCTCGATGAACGGTTCGACTAGCGGGGCCATCTTCTGGATCTTGGCGAACTTCTTCAGGTCCTCCTGCGAGAAATTGGCCCACGGGACGCGTTCATACTTGCCATCGCCGACCTTGATCTGCACTCCCGCGTCAGTTTCAGAGCCCGTCAACAGTTCGCCTGTGAGCGTGTCACCGTTCGCCAGATTGAACGTTTCCGCGAAGGCTGCTTCCGCCAGCAACCCGCAAACCGCCAGAGTGGCGATTAGACAAAATCTGCGCACCATGGGTATGTTCAATAGCAGACGGCCCTTGCCAAAGGAAGCAAAATTGCGCGGCGAGAGAGCGCGCGACTCACCTTGGACTACCAACTCCTCACCGTCCCCACGGCTTCCACCAATTCTTCGATCACCCAGTTGGGGCGCGCGGCCTGCAGTGTATCCGCCGCCGCGCCATGCTGCCACACCGCGTAGCGAATCGCCTGGAGTGGATCGGCCCGCAAAGCAGGTTGGGCCAGAAGACCGGCCATATACCCGCCCAGCACGTCGCCGCTGCCTCCTTGCGCCAGGTACGGATTGCCCGACGGATTCACATAGACCTCACCCGTGCTCCGGCCAATGAGTGTTTGATGGCCTTTGAGCACCACCCAGGCATTGCCGAATCGTCGCGACAAATTGCGCAGGGCATTGAGTCGGTTGGCCTGCACCTGCTGCGCAGTCGTGCCCAGCAGTCGGGCCGCTTCGCCCGGGTGCGGGGTGATTACGCGCAGGGCGTTCTTGGGAACAGGGTCCAGCGGCAGCCAGTCCAGCGCGCTCGCGTCCACCACGACCGGCATGAGAGAGTCGCGCCATACATGCCGCGTGAGCGTCTTCATCTGCTCGGGCAGGTCAGCGGCCGCCAGCCCTGGACCTATCAGGATCGTATCGTGCGGGCTGAGCAGTTTGCCGTCCGGCAGCCAGGGCGAAACCATCACCGCCGACAGTTGCGGCGCGACGGCGTGGTAAACGGCCTCCAAAGTATGGAGGGTGATCAAACCAGGCTGGGCTCGCTGGGCCCCCCGTGACGCCAACACGGCCGCCCCATGATAACCGAGACTCCCAGCCACTATCGTGAGATGGCCATAGCTTCCTTTGTGCGTCGCCGCAGCGCGGGGGGGCGGATAGCCGGTGAAATCCTCCGGCAAGGTCCATTGAACCTCGCCCTGCTTCGGGCAAGGCGCCAAGCCCACGTCCGCGGCGACTTCCAGCCGCCCGACAAATGGCCACGCCACTTCCGGTAGCAATCCAGTCTTGGGCGCACCCACCGTGAGGGTCACCGAGGCCTGGATCGCCGCCCCCTGCGTTTCACCGGTGTCGGCGTTCAAGCCGGACGGCAAGTCCACAGCCAGCACCGGCAGGCGCGCGGCATTAATGCGCTCGATCAAGCTGACCCACTCCGGCCCAAGCGGCCGGTTCAGGCCGATACCGAACAGCCCGTCCACCACCAGGGCTGGACGCAATGCGAGTAACGCGTCTAGTTTAGAAAGGTCGGCTGCTGGTTCCGCCACATCGAGCACCTCGACGCGTCGGTCAGCCAGGTGTTCGCGGGCGCAGCGGGCGTCCTGCCCGTTGTTGCCTTTGCCCGCAAGGATGAGGATCAGGTCTTTGGGTTGCGTCAACTGGAGGGCGCGGCGAGCAACACATTTCCCGACACGGCGTATGACCTCGGCTTCCGTTTGCCCGGCGGCCCATGTGGCCTGCTCCCAGTCGCGCATCTGTGCAATGCTGATTACAGGTAATGACATCCGTTCAAATGATACACAATCCTCGTCGTGCCGAAAGTGAAATCGCCGGAGGTGGCCACGCGCGGGCGCATCCAGGACCAAGCGGCGGGGTGGCCCGACCGGCATAGGGGCGCAGCCTTCAGGCTGCAGAGATGTGGGTTGTGGTGGAGTGTCGGGTTTGTCCGGGACGCTCGGGCATTCGCACGTTCTGCAGCCTGAAGGCTGCGCTCCTATGCCGTGATGGCACCTCCAAGATACGCCCGCCACGCGCGGGAGCGAGCCGACGCAGCAGCGCCATACTGTCACCGGGGCATCGCTAGAGTGCCTCCATAGTTGCAAGGAAGTTGCAAGCAAGTTGCAAGCCTGATGTAAGCCTCTTGTAAGCCTTGCGCACCTTCAATTCCTGGCCCTCTCGCCCTGTCCCGTCCCCGAACTGACGCCGCCAAGTCGCTCCTTTCCGACTCGACCCGGCGCAGCTCTCAGAGGTGCACTCGCCTACTATATAGACCCCAACACCGCCGCCGAGGTTACGCAGATTCGGCGAGAAAAGAGTGGCGTATGGTACTCGAACTGAATACAAGAATCGCAGATGAAACGCTGGGCGCTAGTCGTGGTTGCGTTATGGCGGCGGTCGCATCCAGAACCTGTGGGCAATGCGGAGGAATCGGCATGAAGCGGCTAATATCCATCTTTGCGGCGGTAGTTCAGGCGGTTGCGATGTGCTACGGGGCTGTCCCGAGCACGGATATATTCGACGCCGTCCGTGCCGGCGATGTTGAGAAGGTCAAGGCGCTGCTGCAGGCCGATCCGAAGCTGGCCACCGCGCGGACCGAAGACGGCAGCACGGCGCTGCACCTGGCGGCCCTGGACGGGCATTCGGCGATCGCCCGATTGCTGCTGGATAGCAAGGCGCAGGTCAACGCGCGGGGACTGCGCGAGGAAACGCCGCTCCACATGGCCATGTACGACGGACACCGCGAGGTGGCTGAAGTGCTGCTGGCCGGCCAGGCGGACGTAAACGCCCAAAACACCGCCGGCGAAACGCCTTTGCACGTGGCGGCGCGCAAGGGGCATCGCGAGTTGGTCGCCCTATTGCTGGAGCACCACACCGAGGTGAATGCCAAAGACCGCCAGGAGGCCACCCCGCTGCACGCCGCCGCCGCGGAGGGCCACAAAGAGGTGGCCGAGCTGTTGCTGAGCGGGAATGCTGACCTCGGCGCGCGTGACAAATCGGGCCGGACACCCAAGGCAGTCGCCGCGGAAAAGGAGCACTGGGCCCTCGTGGAATTCCTCACCCCGCGCGTCGGTGAGTATTATGACTTGAAGCGGGTTGTCTTCGAGGGCAACCAGACCTTTCCGGCCGAGGCGCTCCGGCAGGGACTGAAGGACATGCTGGACTTCTTCGAGCTATCCCACCCGCTCGCACCGCGGGATGCTTACCTGGAAGCGATCGCGCAGAAGCTGCTCCTCGGTTATCAGCATCTGGGGTTCGCGGAGGCGCAAATCGAGGCGCGACATGACGCCCTGGCCGCTCAGATCAAAGTAAAGGTGGTCGAAGGGCCGCGTTTCGTATGCGGCGGGGTTAAAGTCATTGGCGTAACAAACGTGCCCGCCGCGGCGATTATCGAACGGTTAACCCTCTCCCCGGTGGCCACCCAGCCGGCGCAGCGAGCCTTTGCGTTCCAGGACATGGCCCCGGCAACCAGCCCGCTGACCGGGGAGCTGTCTGAGCAGTCCGAGCCAGCGGAGGCGCCTTGGGTCAAGGGCGAGCCGGCACCGTTCTCGGAGGTTGACGTCCGACAGATGAAAGCGCAGGTGACCGCTGTCCTCCACGAACACGGGTTCCTGTTCGCCAAGGCCAACGTGTCGGTGGTGCCGGACAAGGCGGCGCGGACGGCAGAGCTGCGCGTGGAAGTGCTGGCGGAAGGGCCGCGCGGGGTGATTGACCGCATCGAAGTCACCGGCAATAAGAAGAACAGCACGGAGGCGGTGCTGCGTTATTTGGATTTGAAGCCCGGCATGGAATTGCCCAGCCTACTGGTGGCCCGGATCGAGGACCGGCTGTGGCGCGCCGCTCGATTCCTGACCTACAAGGTCAGCCTTGGGTCGCCGGATGATGGCGGGCGGGTCCCGCTCCAGATCCAGGTGGTTGAATACGACGAAGCGCCGCCGTTGGAGCAGGCATTCTCACGCACCGAGGAAGTAATGCTCAAGTTGCGCGAGTGGCTGTCCAAGCTGGACGAGAGCCGTGAGGACATGCTGGTCACGCTTTCCGGCCTTCCCGCCCCGGCTCCGGAAGGGGAATTTGTCCTTTCGCCACGCAATGGCTTGGCCGTGCTGACCACGGAGGCGGCCCAGCAAACGACGGCCCGCGACCAATACGCGCTGGTATTTAAAGCCGGGCTGGCGGGGTTCTATTCCCAAGCTGACGGCCGCAAGCTGCTAATCGCCTGCCCCAAACAGCAACTCAAGGTCTTCCTGAAGGTGAGTTCGAAGCCAGCAGTGTCTAATCAGGCCCCATTTGATCTGGCCCTGGGCGCTGGGTTCAGTCAGTCGAAGCAGAAAGGGCTGGCGGCCGCGGGCTACCGGTTTGAACTGGCGCTGCCGCCGGTCGCCTGCATGGGCATGGCCCACCGGTGGGATTGCGCCTCCTGGTTCGATGGGGACGTGCTCATCCGGAGCAACGCCACCCTGCTCGTGAAACTCGACAGCCGGACCGGTCGCATCATCGAGTTCCGCACCATCAGCGATAAAGGCAAGGGAATGATTCAACTTCGCTTCGAACGGGGGGCTTTCGACCGCATCGCCCAACGCATCGAAGCCGGGACCGCCAGCCTCCCGAATGTTTGCGATACCAATGCGCCGCTGAGCTCGGGAGTGGCCTTCCTGACTGAAGAGATACTGTCGTCCAAGTATCTTGAGCCGTTCCTTCGCTCCAGGGTCTCCGCTGAAACCGCCATGCGCCTGCCCGGGCTGATACGCCAACTCAAGCTGGGCGAGGTGCTCGAACCGCTGAACCGGCTGCTGGGCAAACCCAATGCGCTGGCGGGAGAGGACGCGGATTTCTCGATACCCGTGGACCTGGACCTGGAGGGGGCGACCCCGAGCGACCTCGTCGGCCTGATTGTGGGCTGGTTTCTCAGGCGCAGCGATGAACTGTTTACCGCACGCACCTGGCCGTGGACCCTTATGCGGGAAGCCAGCCTCACTGTCCAGGGCAAGGGCAGATATACCAGCCAGGCACTCGCGGAGATCTATGAATCCGGAGAGACGGGTCCGCTGGGGTATCTGGCGGTAGCCCGAATGCTGAGAAAACTCCAGCCGCCGCTGGCGCAGAAGTTCGCGGCGCGCGGATTGGAGCGGCTCTCGGCCGAGGACTTCCGTCGTGACTGCCGCCTGTTCCTCACGGGCGACTCGATTTCCAGCCAGTGCTGCGAGAGACTGGCTGCGGCCCTGCGCGAGATGGATGATGAACAGGTCGCCCTGCTGGCGAAGCTGCAATCGCCGGCGCGGGGTGAGTTCGTTCGCGAATGCGCCCGCCGGCTCCGGGCGGCGAAGGGTCAGCCGGTGCTGGAAACCCTCGCTCCCGCCCTGGATCTCTACTGGGAGAAAGAGTTGAAAGAACAGGTGGCGAACCTGCTCCGGGCACAGGCTGTTGATGCGGACACGGTCTTCAAGGAGGGTTTGGCGGTTTACCAGACTATTTCGCCGAATCATGCCCGGGCCGCCAGCCTCTTTCAACAAGCGGCCGATCTTGGCCACGCCGGAGCGCAGTATTACTTGGGCATGCTCTACGAGAAGGGCACCGGCGTCCCGAAGGATTTGGCTACCGCCCTGAAGTGGTACGGCCAGTCAGCTACCAACGGCTACGCCGAAGCAGGCGTGACCCTAGGCGACTTCTATAGCAACGGCCTTGATGTGAAGCGGGATTATATCGAAGCCTTTGTCTGGTATGGCGTGGCGGCCGCGGAAGGGCACCGCCTGGCCGAGGTGTTTCGCAAAGGGGCGCAACGCAAGCTGACAGCCGGGCAATTGGCGGAAGCGGAGAAGAGGCTCGAAGCCATCCTGGCCCACTTGCCACCTGCCGCCCGCCCCACGGAATCCGTGTCCTCCGGCAAAGAAAACTGAACCAAACCCTACTGCCGCTCGTATTCGCCCTTGCTGACCCGCTTAAGAACCGTGAAGCCGGCCTTCTTGGCGTCTGAGATCGAAAGCTTTCTAGGCGAATTGAAGGTGGACCACACCCGGCGAACTGGCTTCTTGCAGGCCGGGCATTGGGTCAAAGGCTTGGCGGACAGCGGCCGGTTCAAGGTGAACTTCCCGCCGCACACCACGCAGCTTCCCTCGCAAAGTTCGTATTCGTACAATGGCATACCCGTCAGTCTCTGATTCACATTCCCGGCTTGGCGGCCTAAAGTCAAGAGCTGTACGTAGGCGGCGCTGCAGCCCGGCCACGCATTGACAGGCCGGGGCGGTTTGTGTAGCTTGGCCCCAGTTGGACCAGGTATGAGTCCTATCCTCAACCAACATGTGCTGGTGCTTAATCGCCTCTGGCAGGCGGTTAATGTTTGCACGGCTCGTCGGGCGCTGACACTTCTGTTCCAGGGCCACGCCCAGGTCGTGCTTGATCGCGACGACGGCTCGTTCCAGACCTTCAATTTCAGCGAATGGCACCACCTCTCCCAGCAGGAACCGCACCCGGAATCGGTGCGCACGATCTCGTTCCGCATCCGGGTGCCGCGCGTGATCCTGCTGATCGTCTATGATCACCTGCCGAAGAAGGAAGTGAAATTCACGCGGCACAACATCTTCGAACGGGACCAGGATACCTGCCAATACTGCGGCAAGACGTTCGACCGCAAGGACTTGAACCTGGACCACGTGGTTCCGCGCGATCGGGGCGGCCCGACAACGTGGGAGAATATCGTGTGCTCCTGCATCGAGTGTAACACGCATAAGGCGAATCGCTCGCCCGGGGAAGCCGGCATGCGCCTCATCCGCAAGCCCAAGCGGCCCAAGTGGCGACCGTTCGTGCAGATCAGCTTCACGCTGCGCGAGCACGACAGTTGGAAACACTTTATCGACCTTGCCTACTGGAACGTTGAACTGGGCGAGGATGTGCGATAAGCAAGTCTGAGCCTTGCGTTGACTTCTGGCGGGCAGCAGTTAAAATTTACGGCAATGGCTGTGGCGTGTTCGTCTATCGGTTAGGACACGGCCCTCTCAAGGCTGAAAGATGGGTTCGATTCCCATACGCGCTACCAATTTGGTTGAGAGTTAAAGGTTGAGAGTTGAGGGACGCGACAAAAGTGCGCGTTGCTGGACGGTTGACAGTTGATTATTCACGGCAAGAACTGCAAGGTGGGGGACAAAAACCAGAAGGGAGCAATAACCTATGTTTATTTTTGAGAAGCTGGACGTTTGGCAGAGGGCGATTGACTTCGCGGATTTTGTGTATTCGGTCACCCGTGCATTTCCCGACGACGAACGTTTTGGACTGACCAACCCTCAACCTTCAACCTTCAACCCTCAACTCCTTTAGAATGCGCCCTTTCCAAATCATCTTCAACCCCACCAGCGCGGCGGAACTGGCGCGGATGCCCAAAGAGCTGCAACTCCAGATTCTCGGCGAGTTTCGCGGTCTGCCACAACAGATCATGAACACCGAGCTGGACCAATTCGGGAAGCTCGAGCGTGCCGGTCGAACGCTGCACCGGTTCCGGGTGGGGGATTATCGCGTCTATTTCGAGCGCCACGAGCTGGGCCTGGTGGTGCACCGCATCCTCAACCGCCATACCCTCAAGGACTTCTTCTTCCGCTCCGGACTAAAGGTGGAGGAGGATGAGGCGCTCCAGCAGAATCCGAAATTCTGGGAGCTGATCGAAGCCGCCAAGGGCGCGGCCCCCAANNTCCTGATCTTCAGGTCGAACTCGCGAAACCTGGTTTACGAGGGCAAACCAGTCAAGGTTTGGCTTTTTCAGCTCCTGACGGCTGACCCCAAGGTCCAGGCCGAGGCTCAAGCTGCCCTCGAGGCGCTGGGGACCAACGCGGTTCCCGAGTTGATCAGGTTAGTGCGCACCAAGGATGCCGGCTGGCGGACACTGATTTGGGCGCACGCAGCCCAGTTGCCAAAACGAGTGCGAGGGCGGATCCTGTGGCGGATCGGTCCGACCAACGCCTGCGTGATTCGCCCGATGGCGGCGCGGGCGCTGGGGAGGCTTGGCCCGGCTGCCGCCCCGGCGGTGCCGGCGTTGACTCAAATGCTGAGACAGGGCAGTAGTCCGTATGAGGAACAGGAGGCCGCCCAGACTCTGGCACAGATCGGAGCTCCAGCGCTAAGCGCTTTGGCTGACGTGATGGCTCATGAGAAAGGAGGCGCCGGCAACGCCGCAGCCCTTGCCTTGCTCTCGCGTTACCACTGGCCCGGGCCGAGTCGGACCACGGGCGGGAACGTGCCGGGTGACCCAACGGCCCCGGCGCGCCAGCAAGCCGTTGAAACGATCGGCGCGAGCGACAGGGCTGACGAATGGGTCGTCAAGGTGCTGGCACGTGCGGCGATAGATCCGGCCCCCGACGTACGCCTGGCAGCCCTTAAGGCCCTCGCTCGGGCAGATCGCAATCCGCAAGCCGCCTTGCCGCAGTTGATCTTCTGTTCGAACGACGATTCTCCCGTCATCCGCGAATGGTCGGCCCGGATACTCGGGCACATCGGGCCGCCGACGGAACGCGCCATCCTTCCGCTAACCGAACTCGTGCAAGACAAAGAGGCATCCGTGCGCGCAGTCGCTCAAGCTGCGCTCGAGACCCTTCGCATGCGCAGCGCCACCAATAACCCGCCACCGCCCGAAAAGAGCGCGAACTACTGAGCAACTCTGGAGGCGCCGTTGCCAACGGGCGGCTGGTGGTAAGCCCGGCCAGACTGATAAAGCCCCAGCAACTGCCGGTTCTTCTCAGCAACATCGGGCTGCCGCGCAGCCAATGCCAGGTCGCGCGCTCGCCGAGCGGTATCGACGGCTTCCTTGAATCTGCCGGCTTCGGCGTAGCCGGCGGCCAGGGTCCCGATCAATACCGGGGTCTGGTAACCCGTCAAAACACAAGCGCGCTGCGCCAGTTGGACCGCTTCGGCGCCATTGCGGTTTGTCACGCCGCGGTCGGTCGCGAGAATCCATGCAAGATTGTTCAAGGCCGGGACCAGATCGGGAGCCATCGCGAGAGCGACTCTGTACTGGATGATGGCGTCGGCGCTGCGCCCGAGGCTGGCAAGGACCTGACCTGCCTGGACGCGGTTCAGGGGGGTCAGGTCTAAGCCGAGCGCCGCCAGGCAGTTGGTCAGTGCCCCGTGCCGATCCCCGTTCCTCTGCAGCAGCTCAGCGAAGGCGAAATAGGCCTCCGGCGTCGGGTGGGTGCGCAGCGAAGCCGCATATTCCTGAGCCGCTTGCTGCATCCTCCCCTGGTCGGCCAGGACGGCGCCCAAGCGCCATTGGATATCGCTGCGGCGCGGATCGTCCCCCAGCTCATGGATCATATGAGTGAAGAGGGTCGTGCTGTTCCGCCAGACTCGCGTCTGGCGCAAACTCAAGCCGCCCCAAAACACGGCCAAGGTGATTGCGATGGCCGTGCCCATGGCCCGCAGGCCGAGCCGGGTGTTGACCCAGCGAAGAGCACCGGCGATAGCGACCGCCCAGACCAAGCCTGGCAGGTAGTCATAGCGGTCCACGGTGAAATGCGGCCGCTCGGTCAGTCCCAGCACCGGCACCAGCAGCACGAGGTGGCTTGCCCACAGCACGAGCACCCAGGGCCATTGGCGGCGACGGCGCACGAGCAGGATCGTGGTTCCAATGACGAACGCCGCGCTCAGCCAGAAGGGCCAGGTGTTGGGATTGAACCCCATGAGCGTGGTGTAGAACGGCGAGAGATGAAAGGGCGCCCAGGGCTTCCAGGCGTAGTAGGCCCAGACGTAAAACGCCTGCATGGCCCGTTCGAACAGGTTCATATGAACATCCACCCGGAAGGGCATCCACACGCCCGCCGGGTTCAGCCGGGCGGCAATCGTCGGAAGCATCATCCCGCCCAGGAACAGGAACGGAACCTTTTCCAGCAAGACCCTGCGGGCGCTGGAATCCTGCCACCAGTGCGAGCAACCCTCAAATCGGGCCAGCGGATACCAATCCAGCAGAAGCAGCACCACACCATATCCGAGCGCGAATGGATAAGCCAACATCGCCAATCCAAATGCCGCAACGGAACACCAGTACCATGGCCCAAAACGATGCTCGCCCACACCACCGCGCCACGCGCGCAGGTAACACCAGAGCGAAATCAGCAGGAAAAGGAGCTGGAGGCAAAACGTGAGGTCGGTAACGCGGGCTACCGGTTCAACCCGCAACGGGTTGATCGCCCAGAGCAAAGCCGCGATGCCCGCAGGGAAAGTGGCCTGCGCCAGCGCCTCGTCGATTGGCCGGCCTTGCGTCCCGGCTGCCAGCAACCGCCGCACCACCAGTAATACCAGCACCGCATTGAAGCAATGCAGCAGCAGGTTGGCGAAGTGATAACCAGCCGGGGCCAGCCCTCCGGCCCGATAGATCAGCGCATAGGCCAGCCACGTTAGCGGTTTGTAGCGCATCGCGTAGCTGGCATCGCTGAACATCCAGTGCAGCCGCGCCCAATCCAGGCCCTGGATATGGGGATTCTGATAAACGCTGATGTCGTCGTCCCACTGGACGAAATCCGCGACCAGCACGCGGCTGAAGACCGCAAAGGTCGCGAGGAATACCACCAGGCTGCTCAGCCATACACGTCGCATCGTCAGCAATAAGTCGCCAGTATGCCGCACAGCTCGCACCATGCGGCTTTGCGGCTGTCCGGAGGGTACATTGCGCCGGGGCCTTGTCCACCCGCAACCGCAGCGCTCAATGGTTCAGTTAGCCCAGGCCGAAAGACGGGAAAATGGGATTCCCTCCTGTTTTCCTGTCTTCTTGCGGCCCCGGTTCCCCTCGGGCAAGATCATCACCCTTGATGGACCGTATCAAAGACAGCCGGCTCACGCTTTTCATTGGTACGCTGCTCGGCGCGGTGACGCTCGTGGTCTATTGGCCGGTGCGGCACTTCGGTTTCCTCAACTGGGATGACCTGACCTACATTTCGAGAAACGACCATGTCCGGGGCGGACTTACCTGGAGCGGCATCACCTGGTCCTTCACCCACAGCTATTCAAGCAACTGGCACCCGCTCACCTGGCTTTCACACATGCTCGACTGCCAGCTTTACGGCTTGAATCCGGCGGGTCCTCACCTGACCAACGTGGTGTTTCACGCCGCCAATACCGTCCTGCTCTTTCTCCTGCTGCGCACCCTCACCGCGGCCACCTGGCGCAGCGCGTTTGTCGCCGCCCTGTTTGCGCTGCACCCCCTCCACGTTGAATCCGTTGCCTGGATCGCTGAGCGCAAGGACGTGCTGAGCGGGTTCTTCTTCATACTGACGCTTTGGGCGTACGCCCGCTACGCCCAAGTCCAAAGTCAGCAGGCCGAACGCGCAGCGCGGCCCGCCGTTCCGAGTTCGAGGTTCGAGGTTCGAGGTTCAAGGTTCAAGGTTCGGTCTTTTCCACCCCGCTTCTGGTACTGGGCTGCCACGCTCATGTTCGCCTGCGGCCTGATGAGCAAGCCCATGCTGGTGACGGTTCCTTTCGTCCTGCTCCTCCTCGACTACTGGCCCTTGGGAAGAATGCAGAATGAAGAATGCCCGACCTCCGTAGCAGCACTGCGGAGGGTGGACAGAATGCAGAAAGGGCAAGTTCGAAGTCCCGCATCACGCATCACGTCCACCCTCCGCAATGCTGTTACGGAGGACGGGCATCACGCATCACGCATCACGCATCACGTTTCACGCTTTACTCTCCTTCCTCTCTTACTCGAAAAGCTTCCCTTCTTCGCCCTCTCCGCCGCCTCGTGCCTCATCACCTTCTTGGCCCAGAAGGCGGGCGGGGCCGTGGCCTCGTTCGCGATAATTCCTCTCGATGCCCGCATCGCAAACGCCGCCGTAGCTTACGTCGAATACCTGGCCAAACTCTTTTGGCCCATCAACCTCTCGCCCATCTATCTGCACCCCGGCCATTGGGGATTCTGGCCCGTCACCGGGGCGGCAGCGGGGCTGGTCCTACTGACCGCGGCCGTCTGGCTCGGGCGGCGCCGGTTCCCTTATGCTCGGATGGGCTGGCTGTGGTTTCTGGGGATGCTGGTGCCGGTAATTGGCATTGTGCAAGTTGGCAGCCAGGCCTTTGCCGACCGCTACACTTACCTGCCCCTGCTGGGAATCATGATTGCTTTGGTCTGGCTCGGGGCGGAGGCTGTTCGGCCTTTAGCCAAAGCTTCACCCGTGGTCAGAAGCGTGCTTCCGGCCGTATTGGCTCTAGCCGTCCTCGCCACCCTGGCTTGGCGCACCCGCGAGCAGCTCGCCAACTGGAAGGACACCCGTGCCTTATTCAGCCACGCGCTCGCGCTCACCCCAAACAACGTCCAGGCCCTCTACGGCCTGGGCGCTTACATGGTGGATACCGGAAGCATTGACGAGGGCAAACGTTTGCTGGAAAAGGCTATCGAACTCCAACCCGCCTATCCCGAAGCCCTGGGCACTATGGCCAACCTCCTCGACGGCCAGGGAAGATACGCCGAAGCCATTCGATTCTACCAGGCCGCCTTGAAAGCCCAGCCCGACCAGGAGGGCGTCTTGAATAACCTCGCCTGGCTAATGGCCACCTGCCCGGACACCGCGTTCCGTAACGGCCCGGAAGCCGTGCGCTTGGCGACGCGCGCTTGTGAGCTGACCGGTTACACTAGGCCGTTATTGATCGGCACGCTTGCCGCCGCCCAAGCCGAGACGGGTGACTTTCAGGCCGCCATTGCCACGGCGGAGCGGGCGAAGGCCCTTGCCACCGCCTTGCGCCTGGAAGAAATCGCTATGAAGAACCAGGAGCTGATCCAGTTCTATCGGCAGGGCCTGCCGTTTCATGAAAAGAAGGGGAGTTGAATGAGTTATGGTTAAGTCGCGTTTTTCGGTGTGCCTGATGGCTGGATTGCTTGTGCTGGGGACGTTTTCTCTGTACTGGCCGGCGACAGGCTATGACTTCGTCAGCTATGACGACGATGTTTACGTTACCTCAAATGCTCATGTGCAAAGCGGGCTGACCTTGAAGAGTATAAAATGGGCTTGCTCGAACCCAGTGTGCTGCAATTGGCACCCCATAACGGTGTGGTCCCACATGCTGGTCTGTCAGTTGTCCGGTTTGAATCCCTGGGGACATCATTTGACCAACGTGGTGCTGCACGCCCTGAACGCCGGGCTAGTCTTCGCGTTGCTGCAACTGATGACCGGCGCGACGTGGCGAAGCTTATTGGTGGCGGCGTTGTTCGCCGTTCACCCACTGCGCGTCGAATCGGTTGCCTGGGTGTCTGAACGCAAGGACGTGCTCAGCGGCTTCTTCGGCCTTCTCGCGCTCATCGCTTATGCCCGCTACGCCCAAGTCCAAAGTCAGCAGCCAAACCCAAAAACCGCGCCTCACTCCTCGCGCTTCACTCCTCACGCTGCACCCTTCTACCTCCTCTCTCTGTTCTTGTTCGCCCTCGGATTGATGAGCAAGCCGATGCTGGTGACGTGGCCATTCGTGATGCTGTTGCTGGACTACTGGCCGCTGCGTCGGTTTGAACTCTCAACTCTCCGCTCTCAACTCTCAATTCTTCTGCGTCTGGTGCGGGAGAAGATCCCGTTCTTGCTCCTCGCGGCGTCGGCGAGCATTGTGACCTTAGTGGTGCAGCAGCGTGGAGGCTCTTTGGCAATGGGTGAACGCCTGCCCTTGGGCGCTCGCGTCGGGAACGCGCTGATATCCTACTACCGCCACATCGGGAAACTGTTCTGGCCAAAACATCTGGCGGTTTACTATCCGCACCCCGGGAGTTGGCCCCTGGGGTACGTGGTGCTGGCGGGGGGGGTGATCCTGGGCATTTCGGTGCTGGTTTGGGTGCAGCGGCGGCGGTATCCTTATCTGCTGGTAGGGTGGCTGTGGTTTGTCGGGATGCTGGTGCCNNGGTGCCGGTGATCGGACTGGTGCAGACGGGCGGGCAGGCGATGGCGGATCGCCATACGTATCTTCCGTCACTTGGGTTGCTATTGCTAGCGATCTGGGGAGTGTGCGAACTTACCCAACGCTGGCGGTACCGGGCGTTGGCCTTGTCGCTGGCGGGCGGCGCGGCGATCATTCTGTGCCTGGCGTTGACGCAGCAACAGCTAGGTTATTGGAAGGACAGTGAAACCC
>PLZQ01000254.1 GCA_003152225.1 Limisphaerales bacterium
AAGTCGCGCTACCCATTGGGAAGCGGTCGCTCAAGATGAAACAACTCCTGCATGACGAGGCACTGGCCGCCTTCGCCGAGTGGCAGTGGAAAACAGATAAAGTCTTGTACTGAACAAACGCGGCGTTGCGGTGGTCTAAACCACGTGGCAGCCAACACGGCTGCTAGCGATCGACCGGAGGAAACGATGAGAACGGATCGAGCACTCTTATTTAGCGGGATTGTTTTGGTGGCAGCGGCGGGACTGGCATTGTCGCAGGACAAGGCCACACCCCAAACCAGCCGGCCTAAACTCACAAGCCCACACGAGGCGCAATCCACTGCCCCCGGCAAGAGTGTAAAGGCGACTGCTGATCTCCCAGTCATTTGCTACCTTGAACAGCGCGGCCGCACCATCACCGTCAAGGCCGGACCGAAGGGGCCAGTCTATTCAGTCAAGACGGCTGACGGCAAAGTGCTCTACGATAACGTCTCGTTGGAGCAGCTTAGCGCGCAGGCGCCGGCGCTGGGCGAGTTCCTCAAGACCGCTGTGGCTGGCACTCCAGGCGCGAAGGCTGACGCGCGGCTCCGCATCAAGGTCGATGCGAGTATGCGGTAAGACCGCCTCAGTCAGTAGCCCGTGTAGCTACAATCCGCGAATTACGCTAATTGACGCTAATTAGTTCTGCCGTTGGCTGTTAATTCGCGTCAATTAGCGTAATTCGCGGATTATTTGTCCCGGCTCAGACTTTCCGGGCGGAGATTTCCAACATGCGCTGAATTGGCAACTGCGCGCGGCGGATGATCTCGTCGCTTAGCTCGATGCGCGGGGCGAGGTNNACGTCGAAGGTGGGCGCGCAGACGAATTCCTTGCCCGGGCACTCCTTCTGGAGCCGGTGGATGATGCCGGACTCGGTCACCACGACGAATTGCTTCGCCGGGCTGGACTGGCAGTAGGTGATCATCTTCTCAGTCGAGCACACCGCATCGGCCAGCTCACGGACCTCGTGCAGGCTCTCCGGATGCACCACCACCTTGGCCTGCGGGAAAGTCTTCTTCACGCGCAGCAGGCTATCGCGCCGGAACTCCACATGCGCGTAGCAGTTGCCCTTCCAGAGCGTCATGGGCCGCCCGGTCTGCTCCATCACCCACTCGCCGAGATTCTCATCCGGCACGAACAGCAGGTCTTTGTCTTTGGGCGCGGCGTTGACGATCTTCACGGCGTTGCCGCTGGTGCAGATCACATCGCTGAGCGCCTTCACCGCGGCGCTGCAGTTGATGTAGGTGATGGTGTAAAAGTTGGGGTTCGTCGCCTGAAGCGCCGCCAGCTTGTCCGCCGGGCAAGCTTCTTCGAGTGAGCAGCCAGCGTCCTTGTCCGGCAGAACGACAATCTTGCTCGGGCTAAGTATCTTCGCCGTCTCCGCCATGAAGTGAACACCGCTGAAGACAATGACATCGGCCTTGGTCTGGGCGGCTTGCTGGGAGAGCCCGAGCGAATCACCCACGTAATCGGCCACGTCCTGAATCTCGGGCACCTGGTAGTTGTGGGCGAGAATGACCGCGTTTAGCTGCTTCTTGAGGACAAGGATCTCGCGCGCCAACGGATCGAACTGCGCTCGTGGCATCGGTTTGCGCACCGGGAAGCGATCCACCCCGGGCGGCGTAACTGTGGCTAACTCAGACATTCACCAGAAGTTACCGCCCGCGCTAATGGGCGTCAATGAGCGTCGCTAACAGCGAGCACGCCTCGATACTGCCGCCACGGCCCAGGAGCGCAGCCTTTAGGCTGCAGCAGCGTAAAACATGAGGAGGGCGTTGAGATTTGCCGGCGCCGCAGCGTGAGCCCGCGCTTCTGCAGCCTAAAGGCCGCGCTCCTGGGCCGTCGTCCTAAGCCTCCGGTGAATGGCGGCAGTAGTAAGGCGCACCCCTTACCGCCTTGAGCACTTACGCCCTCCGCTTTGGCGCCACGCGCATCTGGCGGCCGGTTACGTATAGGAAACCAGCCAGTAGGACGAAGGGAATCATTGCCAGCCAATCCGCATTGGGCCCGGCAAAGAACGGGTTGTGGGCGCCGGCCCAGGTGCTAATCCTGGAATCGAGCTTGGTGGTCACCCCCTGCACAAATGCGATGACGATGCCCGCGATGGCCCCGCCGGCAATGTAGCCGCTCGCGAGCAGCACGCCGGGGCTCTTGTCGCTCTCAGCCACGAGCGCCTCCTCATCCAGGTTGTGCTCGCGCAAGGCGTGCCGCATCCGCCAGTCCACCACCCAGCGCACCAGCCCGCCAACGAATATAGGTGCCGAGGAGGAAACCGGCAGATAGGCGCCCACGGCGAAAGCTAGCGACGACACGCCGCACAACTCCAGCACGACCGCAATCATGACGCCGAACAACACCAGACCCCAGGGCAGTTTGCCGCCGAGCATGCCTTTGATGATGTAGCTCATCAGCGTGGCCTTGGGGGCGTCGAACTTGCGCACTTGGGTGCCGTCGGGCCTCGTCGTGAAGGCGCCATTGATGCCCGGATCGACCAGCCAGACCGCCGCGCCGGCGTCGTCCACGAGATACTTGCCTGCGGGTCCGCCAGCGCTGTCGGTCTTCTGCCAAGTGCGGTAGGACTTCGTGTCCTCTTGCGCCTGAGAGCCGCGCAATCGTTCCGCGCCGCCCAACTTCGCGTCCGCCGGGGCGTGCAAGCCGGGCGCGACCTGCGCCGCGGGCATATAAACGGAGGCCGTGTTGTTCAGCCCCAGCAGGATCGGGCCGAGCACCAACGCGCTCGCCGTAGCGCCGATAAGAATCGCAATCTGCTGGAGCCGGGGTGTGGCGCCGACCAGGAAGCCGGTCTTCAAGTCCTGCGAGGTCGCCCCGGCATTTGAGGCGGCGACACACACGATACCCCCCACCGAAAGGGCCGTGACGTAGTAGGTCCCGCCCGTCCAGCCGACAATGAGGAAGCTCATGCACGTGAGCAGCAGCGTGGCAACGGTCATGCCGGAGATGGGATTGGATGAGGAACCGATTTCGCCGGTNNGACGGCGCGGCCAGAATGGCGAAGATAAGCGCCAGGACGCCCGCCCCTACGAATTTCATAGAGAGATCTCTGTCGGTGCGCAGGACTGAGGAATGGGCGGAGGCGGCGGCCTTAAAGTCCGACAGCCCGGATCGGATGCTGTTCAGGATAATGGGCAGCGATCGCATCAGGCTGATGATGCCGCCAGCGGCGACCGCGCCAGCGCCGATGTAGAGGATGTAGGCGGTGCGGATGTCGCCGGGGCTCATGTCGGCGATGGGCTTGGTCCCCGGCGCCAGCACGCCGCTCAGGCCTCCGCCAAAGAACTTGATCAACGGCGTCAGCACCAGGCAACTGAGCACGCCACCGGCCATCATGATCGAGCCAATCCGCGGACCTATGATGTAACCCACGCCCAATAGTTCGGGGGATATTTCCGCCGAGATTGATCCGCCCTTGAGCGGTGCGCCGAACACTTTCTCCGGCACGTCCTTCCACAGCCGGAAGGCCGCCATAAGGGTCTTATAGGCCAGGCCGATCCCGAAGCCGGTAAAGATGGTAGATGCCTTGATGCCGGTCTCAGCCAGCGGCCCCGCAGGTTGGGCGCCTGCGACGACTGCAGGCGATTGCCCCGAAGCCCCAGCGATGAGCACCTGGGCGCAAGCGGTGCCTTCGGGATACTTGAGTTGCCCGTGCTGCGCGACAATCAGCGCGCGCCGCAACGGAATCATCATTAGGATGCCCAACAGGCTGCCGAGCAAGCCCACGAGCATCACCCGGGTAATCTCCAGGTCAAACCCGAGAATCATAATCGCCGGCATGGTCACGCCCAGGCCGAACGCAATGGACTCCCCCGCGGACCCGGCGGTCTGGACAATATTGTTCTCGAGGATAGTGGCGTCGCGTCCGCCGGCCTTCGACCAAAGCCGGAAGAGCGCCAGCGAGATCACCGCGACCGGGATGGAGGCGCTTACGGTCAGGCCGACCTTGAGGACGAGATAGAGCGACGAGGCTCCGAACACCATGCCCAGCAGGGTGCCGAGGATAATAGCGCGCGGCGTGCATTCGCGCATGGTCGCGCCGTGCGGGACGTGGGATTGGAAACCGGAGCCGGAGCCGGTGGCTGTTCGGGCTTTGCTCGCCATAAGCCGTGATACGTGAAACGTGAAACGTGAAACGTGATGCGTGATCCGTGATGCGTGATAGGTAACGTGCAAGCCTGCCCGCTGGCAAGATAAAGAGTTCAACGAATCCCGCCCTTGCCAGCCTGAGACAACGCCCTCGCCCCCCGCCAGCGAGGCTGTCACGTTTCACGCATCACTCGTCACGCATCACGCTTCACTTCCGGTGCCTCGCCAGGAAGCCCGGCTCGGTCCCCGCCAGATCGACACGGCGTTGCCGCGCGAGGATGTCACCGTAAACAAGCAGATCGCGGACGAGCATCTCCAGCCGCTGCTTGAGCGAGTCGCTGGCAACCTGCCCGTCCTTAACGTCGATACCATCGGTAAACGACACGCCATAAGGGAGCGTCCAGGCGTAACATTGCCGGGCCACGGTGCGCATTTGGTCGGTCGCCGTGAGCCCCTTCTCATGCGAGGCGACGATCGTGGCAAACAGTTTGCCCGCGAACTCGTGCCAGAAGTGGTCGAGGAAGTTCTTCATCGCGCCACTGATGCTGCCGTGGTAATCCGGCGTTCCCAGGAGAATCACATCCGCCCAGTGCACCCGGGCCTGCAACTGGGCGTAGCCACGCAAGTCATGCGCGGTATCCGGGTTATAGATCGCGAGCGGCTCCTTTTCGAGATCGAGCACATCGACCACGCAGCCAGCAGCCTGAAGTTGCTCCGCAACCTGGCGGATGACAACGCGTGTCACCGAATCCCGCTGCAGGCTGCCGACGACCGCCAGAACATTTAAGGATACATCGGCCATAGATTTAGAGCCCTAGGATGCGCTCAACGACATGCTCAACCTCCTTCCGCATCCGTACGCCCAGGCCCGACTCCTTGGCCTCGTAGTAAAGCGCCGCTTCCCAAAACTCATCGCGAGCTTCTGTGAGAAACTCGTAATTCATCCCTTCAGCTTCTTATCCAATTCCGCAAATACCTCCCGGCCCGGGACGCCTGACGTCAGCCCGGCGTCGTACCTTCTGATTCTCTCGCGGATTTCCGTGTCCCATGCAGCCTCCGCCTCCGCCTTCACTTCGGGTTCCACGCTGGAAAGGATGCGATGCGCCAGCGTGAAACGCTGGTCCTTAGGGAGAAGCAAAGCCTCAGACGCGATGTCTTCAAGCGACTTCATGATCTGAGGTTACTGCGAGGTGGCAGGGTTGGCAAGCCGATCCGCCGGTTGATAGCTCTATTGTCACATCCATACCTGCCAGGTTAGGGCTTGTGCCACAAGCGCGTCGATCCGGCGAGCCGCAACCCGCCCCCTCCAACTTGCAAGCCCGCCCCGACAACCCTACCTTGCTCCCGCAATGCTGAAATCGTCTGCGCGGCCGGCCATCCGCCTTCGGGGCGTCCGCCACAACAACCTGAAGAATTTCGATCTCGACCTGCCGCTCAACCAGTTGGTGGTCATTACCGGCTTGAGCGGTTCGGGCAAGAGTTCCCTGGCGTTTGACACCCTCTTCGCTGAGGGCCAGCGGCGCTATATCGAGACCTTTTCGCCCTACGCCCGGCAGTTCTTCGACCGCATGGACAAGCCTCAGGTGGACAGCATCGAAGGGATCCCGCCCGCCATCGCCATCGAGCAGCGCAACGCCGTCAGAACCACCCGCTCCACGGTCGGCACGATGACCGAGATCTGCGATTACATGAAGATGCTCTGGCCGCATGTCGCGCAACTGCATTGCCGCCAATGCGGCCGGCTCGTGCGCAAAGACTCGCCGCAGCAGATCTGGCAGACCCTCCAGCTTGGAAAAGAAGAAGCTGGAGGGAGATCCGAAGACCGAAATCCGAAGGCCGAAGTACTGATTACGTTCGAGTTGCCGCTGTCTGAGAAGCTCTCACTGGAAGAATCGCTCGCCCTGGTAACCAAACAAGGCTACCAGCGCCTGCTCTTGGATGATGAAATCCTTCAGCTTGAGGAGGTCTCTTCACGCATCACGCATCACGCATCACCCGTCCTCCGTAGCAGCACTGCGGAGGGTGGACGCATGACATCCCTGACCGTCATCCAGGACCGCCTGCGCCTCGTGGAAGCCAGCCGCGCGCGCTTCGTGGAGGCCTGCGAACAAGCCTACCACTTCGGCAAAGGCAAGCTCGCAATCTATAGCCTCCGGGCCAGCGCCGCCGACCTGGTCGTCCAGGCCCGCAGTCCGCTGCGCTTCTCCAATCGCCGGCATTGCGCGGAGTGCGATATCGAATACCGCGAGCCGTCCCCTGCCCTGTTCAGTTTCAACCACCCCGTTGGCGCCTGCCCGACCTGCCGCGGCTTCGGACGCGTGATCAACATTGACTACGACCTGGCGCTGCCCGACCACTCGCGAACGCTGGCGCAAGGCGTGGTGAGGCCCTGGCAGACCGGCCTGGGCGCGGAATGCCAGGACGATTTGCTGCGCACCTGCCGGCAGTTTGGCGTGCCCACCGATGTCCCGTTCAACCGGTTGCCGAAGAAGTGGCAGAGTTTGGTCATCGATGGCGAGCCCGGTTACGGCAAGGACAAGGCGCACGAATGGCCGCGCGCCTGGTATGGCGTCAAGGGCTACTTCCGCTGGCTGGAATCCAAGGCCTACAAGATGCACGTGCGCGTCCTGCTTTCGCGCTACCGAGCTTATACGCCTTGCCCGGATTGCCGCGGCAAGCGGTTCCAGCCGGAAGCGCTGCTGTACCGTTGCGAGATTGGAAGGCCGAAGACCGAAGACCGAAGGCCGAAAGAAGGCCGAAACCCGAAGACCGAAGGCCAAATTGGGCCGGAGGCCGTGCCATCTGAATCGAGTGGCTCGCTTACATTGGCCGATTTCTACCAGCTTCCGATTCGGGACGCCTTGCCCTTCGTTGAGACGCTCGCCGAGCGTCACCGCTTGCGGCCCAACGATCCCCTCGGCCTGGTTCTAAACGAGGTCCGCTCGCGGCTCGGCTACCTCAACGAGGTCGGCCTGGGTTACCTCACGCTGGACCGCGCGACGCGCACGCTTTCCGGCGGCGAAACCGAGCGGGTGAGTCTCACCACCTGCCTGGGCACTCGACTGGTGAATACGCTTTTCGTCCTCGACGAGCCGAGCGTCGGCCTGCATCCGCGCGACACTGAACGCCTGGTCCGCCTGCTCGAACAACTGCGCGACGCCGGCAACACAGTCGTAGTCGTCGAACACGAAGCCAGCGTGATCCGCGCGGCGGACCAGATCGTTGACCTGGGACCAGGCCACGGCGCCACCGGCGGTGACGTCGTATTCCAGGGCACCTACCCTCAGATTCTCAAATCCAAAGAGTCGCTCACCGGCCAGTATCTCAGTGGCCGCATGCAGATTGAGATCCCGCAACGAAGGCCAGTCATAGTGGGGCAGGCGTCCCGCCTGCCCCCTGTTACCCAGCACCGCCGGCCTGTCTCTGATTCGCTTGTTCTTAATGACGCTGCATTTCCCCTGCAGGACAGGCGGGACGCCTGCCCCACTCTAACGCTCACCCATGCCACGCGGCACAATCTCAAGGACCTCAGCGTCGAGATCCCGCTCGGCCGATTCGTGTGCGTGACCGGTGTCAGCGGCTCAGGCAAGACTACGCTCGTCCGGGAGGTCCTGCTGCCGGCGCTCTCCGCCCGGCTCCAGTCCAAACCTGAAGACATCAAGGCATCGGACCGCCTGTCCTCCGAAGACAGCGGCGACGCCGAAGGCAGTGATACCGCGCCCGGCGCTCCGCACTCCGCGCTGCTTCACGGTGCCGAACACCTCAGCCGGGTAGTGCTGGTGGATCAGTCCATTCTCGGCAAGACCCCGCGCTCCAATCCCGCCGTCTATATCGGCGCATTCGATGACATCCGCGCCGTGTTCGCCCAGTCCGACCTGGCCAAGCAGCGTGGGCTCAATGCCAGCGCTTTCAGCTTTAACTCTGCCCAGGGGCAGTGCCAACGGTGCCGCGGCGCAGGCTTTGAGAAGATCGAAATGCAGTTCCTGAGCGATGTCTTTATCCGCTGCCCCGACTGCAATGGCCGCCGCTATCGTCCGCATATCCTCGAAGTCAAACTCAGTCCAAAGCCCAAAGCCCAAAGCCCAAAGCCCGACGTCGCCGCCTCACGTTTCACGCGTCACGCATCACGCATCACGCCTCACGTATCACTCTCTTTCTCCATCGCCGACCTGCTTGAAGCCACCGTCGAGGAAGCCATCGCCTTCCTGTCCGGCTTTCCGGAGTCACGCCCGGCGGAGCGCGCGGTGGAAAGCTTGAGGCTGCTGGAGGAAGTGGGCCTCGGTTATCTCCGGCTCGGCCAGCCGATCAACACGCTCTCGGGTGGCGAAAGCCAGCGCCTGAAACTGGTGCGACATCTGGCGGAGGCAATGGTAGGAACAAATACAGGGAGCGCTGGGGCGAAATCCGAAGACCGAAAATCGAAATCCGAAGGCAGTCAGAGTCTCCTTACGCCGGCTCCTACCCTCTTCCTCTTCGATGAGCCCACGACCGGCCTGCACTTCGACGACGTGCGCGTGTTGCTCAAGGTCTTCCAACGCCTGGTGGACGCCGGCCACACCGTGCTGGTCATTGAGCACAACCTCGAAGTCATTAAGTCCGCCGATTGGATCATCGACCTCGGCCCCGACGCGGGCGACAAGGGTGGGCAAGTCGTGGTCTCCGGGACACCGGAGGACCTCGCCACATGCCTTGCGAGCCACACGGGGAGCGCGCTCCAAAGCGTCCTGCCTTTGCGAACGTCCAACGCCGGGTCAGGGGACCCGGCCTACAGGGCCGCGCGATAGCTGGAGGACCGCTGCCCATACCAGGCAATTCACACAACTTCAACAGGACCAGTGGCTTAGAGACTCATACCCACAAGCCAACCACGCCAGACTCATGATCTTGGGGTAACGGTGGGGTAACGGTGG